>JAGHVK010000069.1 GCA_018064345.1 Candidatus Cacconaster merdequi | reverse complement strand
GGATTAAACAGATTCATTCCCGATGTCAGCACACGCAAGCCTCGCAAATAGACTCACAGTACTGGTATTCTTTATCCTGTCAGGGTGTTTTCTGTTCTTCTTCTGTCCATACGGACTGGTTTACAAAGAACAGCTCATTCTTTTTGAATCCACCCGCGTGTTTTCAAAACCTGCGGCAATAGCCGAACTGGTTGGAACTTTCCTCACTCAATTCTATATCTTCCGATGGGCTGCCGTGCTCATCACCCTCCTTATTGCGGTACTGCTGTGGGACGGATTCCGTCGCGTCCTCAATTTCATAGGAGCAAAACACAGCGCAATACTGTCACTGGCCCCGGCCGCCGCCGAGATGGTCCTTTGCTGTCAGTACGAATATCCCATTTCCATGACCATCGGTGCAGCCATATCGGTTTGGATGGCGGTGGGATGTCTGAATATCAAGAAACCTATGGCAGGCACAATAGTGAGCATAATATGCGCTCTGGCCTGCTACCCTGCTGCAGGCATCCATTGTCTGCTGTTCTTCATTACCCTGTGGGCCGGAAAGGGTGCAAAAGCGCTACAGGGCCTTGGAATACTTGCCTGTGCCGCAGCATATATCTGGGCAAGTGGAAGGCTGTATCTTATTGACCCAGCCCAGGCCTTCGCCTATCCCCTGATTACAGGATCTGCCATCGGCAATGTCTATACTTTATTTGCTACGGAAGTCATTGCACTCGCTTGCATTTCCGTGGCCGGATTGCGTTGTCCGGCCTGGGCAGCAGCCTCTGCCGTATTCGTTCTGGCAGGCACGGCACTTTCCTTATGCAGGGACGGCAAGACCGAATACGATCTCAAGATTTCCACCCTGGCCTATTTCGGGCATTGGGACACTGTTCTGCAGATGGGGAAAGAGAATCCCTATAACTCTCAAATGGGGGCTTACTACTACAATATGGCACTAGCAAAAAGAGGAGAACTCGCCCAGGGGTTGCTGGAAGCCTATCAGCCTATGTGCTATGGGCTCTTCCTTCCTGTCGATACAAAGTCAGGATATCCCAAATATATTGCGAGCGCAGATGCTCTTCTTCTTTGCGGAGATTATTCGCAGGCACAGCATTCCGCCCATATAGGGATGACATTCACGCCTCATTGCCGCTCTTCGAGAGCTGCACGGAAACTGGCTGAGATAGCAATAGCGGACGGAGACAACGCTGTTGCCACGAAATATCTGAATATGCTGTCGCACAGCATAATGCATCGCAAATGGGCGCTGGATGCGCTGGATTTGATAAAGGACGGTACGACGTACCGTGAAAACAATAACAGGGAAATATTGGTATCGGCGAACGATTTCGGGCCGGCGTTGCGCAATATTATCGAATCCGGTGATTCCCACAGCAGTACGGCCGTGGAATATCTCCTCTGCCTTGACTTGCTGAAGAAGAACTCCAAAGACTTTCTCTCGGATTATCACAGTTATTTTCTGCCATTCAATGCGGGCAAGCCTCTGCCGGAATTATATATGGAAGCACTGGCAATGCTGGGGTTGGGAGAAGAGTATGGAGTATCGGAAGAGATGACCGCTGCCTGTCGTGATTTCCTGAGCGGGAACCACGGAAAATATAAAGACACATATTGGTATTACCTGCTATACGCGCAACCCGGGAACTGACGATGAAAAAATACTTACCATTATTGATTCTTGCTTTGATTGCGCTCTCCGGCTGCAACAGGGAGGTGTCTTCTCCCCGGATACGTATGTTTCCGGATTATACGGATATAGCCATCCCGTACAATATGGCTCCTCTGAATTTCAATGTCACCTGTGCTGACAGAATCGAACTGCGTGCAAGCAATTCTTCAGGACAGTGGCGGTTCAACGGCAGGAAAGGCAGGATGAGATTCAATCAGAAGAAGTGGAAGGAAATGATGCTGTCCAGCTTGGGAGACACTTTGACTCTCAGCCTTACAGCAATTTGTGAGGGCCACGCCGTGGAACTTGAACAATTCTGGTGGGCGGTAATGCCGCAGCCGATAGACAAATATCTTAGCTATCGTCTCATAGAACCTTGCTATGAGGTATGGAACAAGCTCAGCATCGAAGAAAGGGATCTTGAGAGCTTCAAGACACGCAGAATTGCAGACAACAGCATCACCGGTTCAAGTTGCATGAACTGCCACATATCCAACAGAGCATTGGAACAGACCACGTTCCTTCACGCACGTGGCAAAGATGGCGGGACGATTTATCGCAGAGGTGACGTAATCCGGAAAATCGACACTTCAACCGACAGCACGGACGGGCCTGCCGTCTATGGAGAGATTTCTGCCGACGGCCGTTTCGGAATCTTCACAACGGCAAGGATACGCCCTATCCTGAACAGTTCAGCGTTGGGCAGGCTTGAAGTCTATGACAACAGTTCCGACCTCATTCTGACAGACTTTGAAAAGAACACAATATCTGATTCTCCTCTTGTCAAAGGTTCCGCATTCCAGGAGACCTTTCCTTGCTGGAGTGCTGCCGGGGACAGGATCTATTTCTGCAGAGCGGAAAGCCTTCCACAGCCGGACAGTACATTCCAAATGAGATACAATCTTTATTCGATAGATTTTGATTCAGAACAGGGCTGGTTGGGACAGGACCTCAGACTTGAATTGGATGCCTGTTCGATGGGGAAGAGCATCAGCTTTCCAAAGTGTTCTCCGGATGGAACCCATCTGCTTATGAGTGTCAGCGACTACGGTACATTCCCTATATGGCATCTGGAAACCGACCTCTGGATGCTTGACCTGCAGACCGGAGATATTGACAGGATGGAGATGACAAACGGCGATTACTCGGACAGTTACCATTGTTTCAGCAGCAGCGGACGGTGGGTCTGCTGGGCCAGCAAACGTGATGACAGGGTTTACGGACGCCCGTATTTCGCTTATGTGAATGAAGACGGCAGCTGTACAAAGGCATTCGTGCTTCCTCAAAAGGACCCGGAGAGTTACAACAGTACCTTGAAATCGTACAACATACCCGAACTGTATCAGAACAAGGAGAGTTACGGACCTTGGGACGTCAGAGAGGCATACAGGAAAACGGAATGTGAGAAGATGCAATATGTAAGCGTGCAACAAGAACCTGTTTTGAAATGAACAGAAAGTTATACAATATCCTGCTTGGTCTCTTCGGAACTGCCGTCTGGCTCTTCTTCGCATTGGCATATCAGGGACATCTGCATTTTACCGAAGGAAACCAGATTTTTCTCTTCACGGGCTCTTTTGCCAAAGAAACCATTCTTGACAGAGGCGGTCTTGCCAACTATCTTGCTGCGTTTCTCACACAATTCTACTATTATTCCTTCCTGGGAGGATTTGTCATTGCCCTGACCTGTGTCCTCACTGCTCTCGGAATCTCCAGATTCAGCCGGAGCGAATCTGTCCTGCCTTTGAGTATGGTGATACCGGGCCTTTATGCCGTTATGATGCTGGACGGGAACTGGGTTCTCGTCGGCCTGGTCGGAATATGCTGTGCTGTATGGATTGCAGTGCTTGTTTCGAAATTGCCGTTTATCCCAAGGTTGGTCGTCGCGGTGCTGATTGCCTGTCCTGTGTGGCATTTCCTTTTAAGGGCGAAGTTCTTCGAGTATATGGTCGCACCGGACGCAGCCTACGCCTGCATTGTGGCAGGTACTGCACTGGTGTGTGTGGCAAGCCATTATATCCGTCTTGAAAGGCAGAAGGCTGTGGAGGTTATCTTGTATGTCATCGTATTTGCGGGTATGTCATTCGGCGCATACGAAAGGTTCGACAAACTTGATGAAGAGATTCACCGTTATGAGTATATGGTCAGAGTCAGGGATTGGGATGGAA
Organism: Candidatus Cacconaster merdequi; assembly: GCA_018064345.1. Taxonomy (GTDB): domain Bacteria; phylum Bacteroidota; class Bacteroidia; order Bacteroidales; family UBA932; genus Cacconaster; species Cacconaster merdequi. The sequence goes on along the minus strand of JAGHVK010000069.1, from coordinate 44,733 downwards.
TACTCGAATACGCTGAAGGACGCAAGCCTTCTTCCCCTGTTTCCACCAATGCCATAAACCTGGCACTTGAGATGAAGGGACGTCTCGCTGACGAAATGTTCCTTCATTATCAGAACGGACTCAGGAGTCTGGTGAATTTCGAGGAAAGAAAAATCTCTTCAGAGGTACTTTTCCTGACAGGTTTTGTAAATGAAGCACTGCACGTTGCATTCGAAGATATGGCCGGCAACCCGAACCGCAGCAGGGGAGTCTGCCATCTGACAAGACTCGCTGAGTACGGAGCTGTGGGGAACAGAAGCAAGGCGTTGAATGCCAAATATCTTGAAATACTTGACAAGACCTTGTTCTACAGAAATTTCAAGCCCGATACATCTCTGGTATCTCCGGATATGGAGCCAAGTGATGATTTCTTTTTCAATCCGGAGGATTTCGGCTCGATGCTGAAGACATTGGCCTGTCAGAGGCCGGGTAATCAGAGAGTCAGAGACTATTACGCTGCGTCCCTCCTGCTTCAGAAGGATCTCCTGTCGTTCGGGGAGCAGTTCGCGGATACCGATCCTATGCCGCGGCATTACAAGGAGGCAATGGGACTTGTAAAAGTTTATAAGGGAGAGGCTCCGGACACCAATCTGGCACAATATATCCAAGCATACGACGCTGCCAGGGGTAATGAGTCCAGACTTCGGAGATTTTCAGGAACTTACTGGTATTACGCAAATTTCAGATGAGAAAGATATCCTTATTATTTCCGCTAATTGCCCTTCTTTGTTCCTGCTCTCCTGACTGTGAACAGAAGGACTGCATCCCACCCATCTGCCCGGACTACAGCTATGTCACGGTTCCAAGGAACATTGCTCCGCTTGATTTCAAAGTGGAGGGGGCTTCAAGGGTGAAGGTAAGCATAAACGGGGAAGTATGCGCAAAAGGCCCGTTTGCCGCCGTCAGACTGGCACGATGGAAGAAATACACTTCCAAAAGCGACACTCTGAAAGTTGCCGTAAGTGCAAAAATTGATGGCAAGTGGTTCCGATACCTGCCATTTGACATATATGTGAGCAGGGATTCCATAGATGCTACTCTGCTTTACCGTCGTGTGGATCCCGGGTATGAACTCTATTCACGGATGGGAATCTATCAGAGGGAACTCGGGAGTTTCAAGGAAAGACCTCTTCTTGAAAACAAGAAGAGCTCTCCGGGGTGTATGAACTGCCACAGTGTATCGCAGTGTGCCCCTGAGAATTTCCAGCTGCACCTGCGTGGAAAAAATGGCGGGACGTACATTGTCTCCGGCAGGAAGGATGCAACTGTCTTCAATATGTCGAATCCGCAAACTCTGGGTACAGTTTACCCTTACTGGCATCCGGACGGACGTTATATTGCCTATTCCCTGAACGATATCAGACAGAGTTTCCATAACATTCCTTCCAAGGTGCTTGAAGTGTATGACCTCGCTTCAGACATTGCCGTATTTGACACTGAAAGCGGGTCTCTGATTCTCAACGATGTGCTTATGGACAGTACGAAGTTCGAGACATTCCCGGCTTTTTCGCCTGACGGCAGGCGTTTGTGGTTCACCAGGAGCGAAGCTTCGAAGGATTTTCTGAATATACGGTATTCACTCTGTTACGTGGATTTTGACCCGGAGACAGGTGTGATGGGGAATGACATTGTCTGTGCGTGGAAGGATTCCACCCGAAGTGTCTCGTTCCCTCGTCCGTCATACGATGGGAAACACCTTCTTTTCACTGTTTCCGACTACGGCAATTTCTCCATCTGGCATAAGGAGGCTGACTTGTATATGCTTGACATAGAGAGCGGAGAGGTCCGGGAGGCTGCTCCTCTCAATTCTCCTGACACGGAGAGCTACCATTCCTGGAGCTCCAACTCGCGTTGGGTAGCCTTCTCTTCCCGCAGGGAAGACGGCCGTTATACGCGTATTTACATTGCTCATTGTGATGAGAACGGGAACTTCAGCAAACCTTTCCGAATGCCTCAGTGCACTCCTGAAGATGACGTGATGATGCTCCAGTCGTACAATATCCCTGAGTTCTGCAAGGGAGAGGTTACAATTGACGAAAGCAAGGTGAAATCGACACAGCGGGCGGCGATAAAAGTATCGGAACCTGTTTTGAAATGAAATTCATTCCAATTCCTGCCGAATAAGGACCGAATCGGTCAAGTTGTTGATTTTTTTGTATATTTGCGACTACAAACTTCAATAGTATGAAACAGATAGAATCTTATGATTTCAGTGGCAAGAAGGCCATTGTCCGTGTTGATTTCAACGTTCCTTTGAACGAAAATTTTGAAATTACAGATGACACCCGTATCCGTGCAGCAATACCTACTTTGAAGAAAGTGCTCGCCGGTGGAGGTTCTCTTATCATAATGTCTCATCTCGGACGTCCGAAAGGACCGGCTGACAAATTCTCGCTCAAACATATCATCTCACGCGTTGAGGAACTCCTCGGAACGACAGTGAAATTCGCTCCTGACTGCCAGAAGGCTCAAGCTGAGGCTGCGGCACTCAAGCCGGGTGAGGTTCTCATCCTTGAAAACCTCCGTTTCTATGCCGAGGAAGAGGGTAAGCCACGCGGACTTGCAGAGGATGCTTCCGATGAAGAGAAGAAGGCTGCAAAGGCAGCTGTAAAGGAGAGCCAGAAGGAATTCACAAAGGTTCTCGCATCATACGCCGACTGCTACATCAACGATGCTTTCGGAACAGCTCACCGTGCACACGCTTCAACAGCCCTCATCGCCAAATATTTCCCGGAGGACAAGATGTACGGCTATCTGATGGAAGGTGAAATCAAGGCTATTGACAACGTCCTCAAGAATGCGAAGCATCCGTTCACCGCTATCATCGGCGGTTCCAAGGTGTCTTCAAAGCTTGAAGTTCTCAAGAACCTTGTCACAAAGGTGGACAACCTCATCATCGGTGGTGGTATGGGTTACACTTTCATCAAAGCCCAGGGCGGCAGAATCGGTAATTCCCTTCACGAAGATGACCTTATCCCTGATGCTCTTGAGATTATCAGGATTGCAAAGGAGAAAGGCGTGAATCTTTCACTTTCAACAGAGACCTGCATTGCCAACGAGTTCAGCAATGACTCTGAAACCAAATTCGTGGCTTCTGATGACATTCCTGATGGATGGGAAGGAATGGATGCCGGTCCTGCTTCACTCGAGGCTTGGAAGAAGATAATACTCTCTTCAAAGACAATCCTCTGGAACGGTCCTGTAGGTGTGTTCGAGATGCCTTCATTTGCGAAAGGTACTCTTCAGATTGCAGAAGACCTCGCAGAAGCTACAGCGAACGGAGCATACACCCTCGTAGGTGGTGGTGACTCTGTTGCAGCCGTTACTCAGATGGGATATGCAGACAAGGTAAGCTACGTTTCAACAGGTGGTGGCGCGATGCTTGAAGCCATTGAAGGCAAGGATCTTCCTGGCATTGCAGCTATCCGCGACTAATACATTCCCGCAATGTCGCTTGTATGCTCGGTAATTCTTCAGATGCTTGTCGGTGCATACGGCGGGCAGATGTACAGTTTGAACATTGACAGTGTCACATCCGAACTTCTCGGGTGTGACACTATCTTTGTGGAAAATGCTTCATACGTGGCCCTGTCCGGTGATGGCAGCCATTTTTTCACTGTTTCCGAATCAGGGGACAACTCAAAGATAAGCAGTTTCAGCATCAGTGCGCCATACGGACTCGTATCGCAGGTCGATGCACCTTCTGCCGACCCTTGCTTTTTGATGTACCGTCCTGCCGCAAGGCCTGACAGGCGGTCCGCAGTAGACGCATTCCTGCTTACCGCCGATTATTCAGGTGGAAGCATATCGGTATTCCCTGTCGCCGGAAACGTCGTAAAACCGGTGTCTCAGGTAGTATCGTTCCATTGCAAGGGACAGGACCCTGTGCGCCAGCCATCTTCACATATTCATCAACTCAAGGTGTTTGGAAAGTACCTTCTCGCATCCGACCTTGGCGGGGATATGATTCATATACTTGGAATGTCCGAGAGAAAAGGGTCCCTTCACCTTGATACCCTTTCAGACATTCGTCTTGCCCCAGGTTCCGGGCCGAGACATATGGAATTGAGCAAGGACGGAAAGTTTCTGTATGTTCTTACCGAATTGAGCAACGAAATCTACGTTTACTCTCTCTCCTGCAACAATGCTCTGAACGCAGTTGAGCTGCAAAGGCTTCCGATAGGTGATCCAGATGAGGAGGTTATTTCTCACAACCCTCTTGAAGAGGGCGTGAACACCCAGGCGGCAGGTGACATACATCTTCATCCAAACGGGAAGTTCCTCTATGCTTCCCTGCGCAACGGAGCGGATAAGATTGCCGTATTCGATGTGGCCCGTGACGGGCGCATCACTCCGAAAGGGGCTTGTGCTACAGCAAGGCATCCCCGCAATTTCGCAATAATGCCTGACGGATGCACGATAGTGGTTCCTTGCAAGAACAGCGACCTGATTCAGTTCCTTAAAATTGATTCCGCCACCGGCATTCCTGCCGACAGCGGAAAATCAATCAACATTACCTGTCCGGTTCTGACAGTCTCAGTCCACTGAGGTCACGAGGTTGCGGTCCCCGAAGCCGTTGTCCACACGGCTGGATGCAGGCCAGAACTTGTTGTCGCGTATCCATTCGAGAGGATATGCTGCCTGCTCTCTGCTGTACGGATGGTTCCACTCATTGCCGCAAACCTCTTCGGCAGTGTGAGGGGACATCTTGAGCGGATTGTCTTCCTTGTAAGACTGACCCGCCTTTATCTGTTCACATTCAGCCACAATGGCCTTGAGGGCTTCGACAAAGCGGTCAAGCTCGCTCAGAGGCTCGCTTTCCGTAGGCTCAATCATCAGTGTCTCGTGGACAGGGAAGGAGAGGGTAGGAGCGTGGAATCCGAAATCCATAAGGCGTTTTGCAACGTCGGTTGCATCCACTCCGTATTCTGAGCGGAAATGCTGCAAGTCGATGATACATTCGTGCGCTACACGTCCAGTTGCACCGGTATAGAGAGTTTTGAGCTCAGGCAACAGCTTTGCCGACATATAGTTGGCGTTGAGAATCGCCACTTCGCTTGCTTCCCTCAGCCCGTCAGGTCCGAGAAGCTTGATGTAAGCGTGGGTGATAGGAAGCAGCAGAGGGCTGCCGTAAGGAGCGGCGCTTACCGAAGTCACCCCTTCTCCACCGCACTCAGGAACGATTGAATGGCCAGGAAGGTATGGTTTGAGGGCCTTTGTGCAGCAGATAGGCCCTACTCCAGGTCCGCCGCCTCCGTGAGGCATGGCGAATGTCTTGTGGAGGTTCAAGTGGCAGACGTCAGCACCGATAAATCCAGGATTGGTGAGTCCTACCTGAGCATTCATATTGGCTCCGTCCATATAGAGGAGTCCTCCCTGTGCGTGGATTATGGCCGCAATCTCCCTTATTTTCACCTCAAACACACCGTGTGTCGAAGGATAGGTAATCATCATTCCAGCGAGCTTTACGCCTGCTTCAGCGGCTTTTTCACGGAGTTCATTGACGTTTATGTTCCCTCTTTCGTCACAACCTACAAGGACTATGTCGTAACCTGCCATAGCCGCAGATGCAGGGTTGGTGCCGTGGGCCGAAGTAGGTATTATCATTATGTTGCGGTTTCCGCCTCCGTTTGCAAGATGGTAGTTGCGGATTGTCACAAGTCCGGCATATTCACCTGCGGCTCCGCTGTTCGGCTGGAGCGAGCAACCGTCAAATCCGGTGATTACAGCGAGGTCGTGCTCCACCTCCTTTATTATCTGAAGCGTTCCTTCGCACTGGTCTGACGGGGCAAAAGGATGCACGTTCCCGAATTCGCTCCACGACAGAGGCATCATCTCGACGGCAGCGTTGAGCTTCATAGTGCAGCTGCCGAGAGGTATCATAGAGTGGGTGAGGGATATGTCCTTCCGCTCAAGCTTCTTGATGTAGCGCATCATTTCGGTTTCACTGTGGTATGAGTTGAAAACCTTCTGTGTGAGGAACGGGGTCTCTCTCTTCAGTATCGATGGCATCTGTGGTATATCCGGACAACCATCCTTGCATCCGAAGATGTCACCGACGGCCTTTGCCTCGGCGCAGTCTGAAAGTTCATCGAAACTTATGCGGATCTTTCCATCTTCAGTATAGAAGAAATTGATACCGGCAGCGAGAGCCTTCTTTCTTATTTCCTCTACAGGAGCACCGCAAACCTCAATAGTATCGAAGAAGTTGTCGGAAGAGAGGGTATAACCCGCTTCCTTGAGCTTGCCGGCAACTGCGTGAGCAAATCCGTAAGCGTTGGCCGCAATCTCCCTGATGCCGTCAGGCCCGTGCCATATCGCGAACATTCCGGACATCGTTGCCATAAGCGCGGTCGCCGTGCAGATATTTGAAGTGGCTTTTTCTCTCTTTATGTGCTGTTCGCGGGTCTGAAGTGCGAGACGCAGGGCCTTTTTCCCGAGACGGTCAACGGAAATGCCGATTATCCTTCCCGGAAGGTTCCTCCTGAACTTGTCCGAGCAGGCCATATATCCCGCAGCCGGACCTCCGAATCCCATAGGAAGGCCGAATCGCTGGGTTGTTCCGCAGGCGATGTCAGCACCCCAGGCAGCAGGCTCCTTGAAGAGGGCAAGCGCAAGAAGGTCGCAATATGCACACACCATACATCCGGCATTGTGAGCTCTTTCGCAGAAAGCGGCGTAGTCGCGCACGTCACCGTTCGCAGCAGGGTACTGCACGATGGCTCCGTAGCATCTTTCCTCAAATCCGTAACTTTCGAACTTGCCGGTCCTGATTTCAATGCCTAATCCGTAAGCACGTGTCCTGAGGACTGAAAGTACTTGTGGAAAGATATCATCATCAACGAAAACGACGTTTTTCCCGGCTTTGACAGCATCACGGCTCCTCAGTTCGAACATCATACGCATTGCTTCCGCAGTGGCCGTAGCGTCATCCAGCATCGAACAGTTCGCCAGATTGAATCCGGTAAGGGAACTGATCATTGTCTGGAAATTTATCAGAGCTTCAAGTCGGCCTTGGGAGATCTCAGCCTGGTATGGAGTGTAGGAGGTGTACCACGACGGATTTTCAAAGATATTCCGGCTTATCACTGCCGGTGAAGAAGTACCGTAGAAGCCCATACCGATCATTGAACGGTATTTCTTGTTCTTTGAGGCAGTCTCCTTCAACTTTGAAGTGTACTCGCTCTCGCTTATGGCGGGGTCAAGAGCAAGCGGTTCCTGAAGCAGAATGTCTTGAGGAACGGTTTGCTTTACGAGTTCTTCCATACTTGATGCGCCGACGGCGGCAAGCATCTGCTGCTGCTCGCTCTTCCTCGGTCCATTGTGTCTGTCAACGAATTTCAGTGGCATGGTGATATGATATGTTAATGATTGTTGCTATTTCCATCGCTCGAAATCGAGCCTTATATATATGAAAATCAAAATGGTGAAAGCCCACAGTGAAGAGCCTCCGTAACTGAGCAGAGGCAGCGGTATGCCGATTACAGGCATAAGCCCGATGGTCATGCATATATTTATGAGTACGTGCATAAGCAGACAGGAGGCCACGCAATACCCGTATATTCGAGTGAAGCGGCTGTTCTGTTTCTCTGCGGAATTCATCAGTCTCAATATGAGCGCCAGATATATGGCAAGGACGGTTATTGTTCCGAGGAAGCCCCACTCTTCACCTATCGTGCAGAAAATGAAGTCGGTACTCTGTTCCGGGACGAAGTTGAACCGTGTCTGTGTACCTTGCAGGTATCCCTTCCCCGAAAAACCACCTGACCCGATTGCGATTAGGGACTGGTGTACATTGTAGCCTACACCCATAGGGTCCTCCTTGAGGCCGAGCAATGTTTCGATTCGTGCTCTCTGGTGTTCCTTGAGCACATTGTCGAAGATGAACTGCACGGAGGTGATCATTGCAAGCCCGGCAATCAGTCCCAACATAGCGTTGCGCGCTGTCTTTTTCCTCTTGGCTGTGAGCAGTACCGCACTGACTATGGCGGGCACGCCCAGTATCACTACAAGACAGTTCTCGATTGGTACAGAAGAGATGAAGCTGCTTCTGGCGGCGAGCAGGCCGTACAACTTAGGACTGAAATGGAGCAGAGCGATCAGCACTGCCGCGAAAATGAGGATCAGATGCCTGCGGTCCCTTGCGTAAAAGAACCAGATAACGGCAACTATGGCAGTGAATATGAGTATTGTACTTAATGGCGAAAGTACGAGTGTGAGAATGAACAGAAGGACAGCCAATCCTCCGAGCACCAGAATCCAGCCTGACATACCCTCCCTGAAAAGCATTAACAGGAAGCCGAGATATACCAGCGCAGAACCTGTTTCCTTTTCGAGCAGGATGAAAAGAATCGGTATCAGAATGATTGCTGCCACCTTCAGGGCATCCATCCTGTTTCCGATGCGGAAGTCATACTTGCTCATTATCTGTGCAAGCAGCAGTGAAGTCGAAATCTTGGAAAATTCGGCGGGCTGGAATCTCACCGGTCCAAGTGCGAACCAGGACTTCGACCCGTTCACTTCAACGCCAACGAAGGCTACCAACAGCAGCAATGCAGTGATTGTAAGGTAAATCAGCCAACTTGCCGAAGAGTAGAGCCTGTGTGGTATCGAGGTGACAATCAAAGTTGCGATTACAAATGCGGATACTATCCAGACAATCAGCATTCCATATTTGGTCGAAAAGTCCAAAATACCTTTCTCTTCGCTTGAAGATGAAGAGTATACATTCATCCATCCGAAGATGACGAGGAAAAGATAGAGGCCGACCAGCAGCCAGTCCAGCTTTCTGTAAGATACTTTTGCCATCACCTCTTCCTCCTGACTTTGACCTTGTCCATAAGATTGCCTGAGAGGACTCTCTCTTCAAGATATTTACGTTCCTGAGATATCTCACCGCACAGGTATTTTTCAACCAGCAGGGAGGCGATAGGAGCGGCCCAGGTGGCTCCGAATCCACCGTTTTCTATGTATGCAGCCACGGCAATCTTCGGGTTGTCCATAGGGGCGAAACAGATGAATACGGAATGGTCGTCACCGTGCGGGTTCTGGGCTGTCCCTGTCTTTCCGCAGGCTTCTATCCCCGGTATTCTGGCTATGCTTGCAGTTGCTCCGCCTTCTCCGTTGATTGCCAGGTACATGCCTTTGACAACCTCGTGGAAGTAAGATGTATCGACCATCGTGTAGTTGCGTTTCCTGTAGGATGAGTCAAGCGGAGCAGCCGGAGTATCTTTCTGTATGTGGGGTATGTAATAGTAACCTCTGTTTGCCAGGGTTGCTGCAAAGTTGGCAAGGTGAAGAGGTGTGCACCCAATCTCTCCCTGGCCTATGGAGAGGGAAATGATGGAGAGAGATTTCCAACGCCCTTTCCCGTGAAGTCGGTCGTATCTTTCCACGGTAGGCATTGTACCTGCCTGCTCGGACGGGAAGTCGGAGCTCAATTTCCGGCCGAAGCCGAAACTCTCGGTGTACTCTTTCCACTTGGTGAAAGCTTCGGTGACACTACCGTATTTCTTGTTGTCGATTATGTCGCGGAAAACATAGCAGTAATAAGCGTTGCAGGACATCATTATCGACTGATACATATTGATCGGGCTCTGGTGCGAGTGACATCCGACTCTAAGATTGCCGACAGTGTATCCACTGTGGCAAGGGTGCATAGTGTACGGGGTGAGGACACCCTCCTGCAGGCCGATGAGCCCGTTCACAAGCTTGAATACTGAACCGGGAGGCTGCGGCGACATCACAGCTCTGTTGAACATCGGTTTGTAAGGGTCGGAAACTATGTCCTTGTAGTATTTGTTTATCTCCGAAAGCTGGCTTACGTTTATTCCAGGGCTGGAAACCATTGTCAGAATCTCTCCTGTGGACGGTTCTATCGCGACAAGGGAGCCGACTTTATTTCTCATAAGCGATTCACCGAATGCCTGCAGGTCAGAGTCTATCGTGGTTACGACATCTGTGCCCGGGATTGCACCCTTGTCGTATTCCCCATTCTGATAAGGCGCCATAATCCTGTTGCGGGAGTCACGCAGGTAAATACTGTATCCTTTCTCTCCCCGGAGTATCTCTTCGTAGGCAGCCTCCATACCGGTTTTCCCGGCATAGTCACCGCTTTTGTATTCGGGGTGAGCCTTCAGATAGTCGGCATCCACTTCGGAAATATAACCCAGAAGGTTGCCTCCTACGTTCAGCGGGTAGGTCCTCAATGTCCTCGGAACTCCTGTGAATCCCGGAAACATAAAGGACTTTTCCACGAATTCGTTGTACTGCGCGTTGGATATCTGCTTCTTGAAAGTCAATGTCTGGAACCCGATGCGGGTACGGTACAGTTTGTATTCCCTGAACTTGCCCTTGACGAAAGAGGTGTCCAGATTGAATATCCTGCAAAGTTCAAGCGTGTCAAACTCCTTGACGTCGGCCGGTGTCACCATTATGTCGTAGGAGGTGTTGTTGCCGACGATTATCACTCCGTTACGGTCGAGGATGCGCCCTCTTGCCGGATAGGTGGTCTCATACTTGAGGGCGTTGTTTTCGGCTGTGATACGATATTGCTTGTCCACAATCTGAACGAAGAACAAGCGGACGGCCATTATCAGGAATGCTGCAACCGTCAGAATCACCAACATAGTATGCTTGTTGTTCGGATCAGCCATTTCAGTGCTTGTTGGATAAGGCCCGGCTGAGGATGAAGGCAACGGCAGTACTTGTGACGGTGCTGCAGAGCGTTTTCAGGAGTATGAACCACATTGTTCTCACTCCAATGCAATCGACCATATTGTAAACGAGCAGGTACAGTGCCGTCATCACGGTGAGAAGAGCCAGATACTTGCTTATGCCGATTGAGTCCTGTGTGGCGAATTCTGTTCTGTCCTGGCGGTCTTTCCTTGCGATGAACTTGTATAGAGGTTTGCGCAGGAAAGCAATCAGGACAGCGGCTGAGGCATTGATTCCGGGAACTCCGTCAGATGCCATATCGAGAAGCATTCCGGCAAGGAAAGCTTCCAGCATCAGGAAAGATGTCCTCTGCTGGAGCGGAAGGCTCAGGATTATGAGAGGAATCAGGCACAGATATACAAACAGTCCCAAATTCAGGTAGTCGCTTATGACTATCTGGAACAAGAACAGAATGATAACGAATAGAATATGTGCAAACCTACTGTTCATTGCCTTCTATCAAGCCATTTATTTCATCCGCTCTGTTGTTGCTTACCACGTAAACATTGTCCAACGCATGGAAATTTGTGAACAGCCTGATATCCAGAGTCAGGGAAGTACCGTTCGTGAGAGTGGACGCTTCCACTACTCCGACAGGGATATCAGGTGGATAAACAGAAGAAAAGCCGCTTGTCACGACTGTGTCCCCGGCGGCGGCTGTGGAATAGACAGGGATTTCACGCAGGCTGGCTTTTCTCATAGATGTCCCGCTCCAGGACATAGGCCCGAATTCACCGGTCGAGACAATTCTTGCGCTGACGCTCTGACCCACATTCAACAGGGATACAACATAAGCATAATGGGCTGAAGTCCTGTTCACTATTCCTATCGCACCGTTCTTTGTCACAACTCCCATTCCGCGCTCTATGCCATCTTCACTTCCTTTGTTGATGACCAGATAGTTGTGCTGGCGGTCAATGAAGTTCTTGATGACGGTAGCCTTACGGTATGTAAACCCGGGGGATATTGTGTCATTTGTCTCTTCTTGGCTGAGCAACAGGCTTTTCAGCTCCTCATTCCGTTGCCGCAGTTCAAGATTCTCCGAAAAGAGGGATTCATTCTCCTGCTTCAAATCCATATAACGTAACATCTGCGTCTTCCTTTCCCAGATTGATGTCTGGATGGAATTGAAGGCGCCCAACACGCTGAATCTCTGAACTACTCCCCGTTTGCTTGCCAGAAAGATGGAAAGAAATTCCAATGCGACAAACAAAACTATTGTAATGATGGAAGATATTAGTTCAGACTTAGTGCGCATATCCCATTGTTGAATTATCGCATCAAGAATGGGAAGGAAGGATTCTTGAGAGCTATGCAGGTACCTCGTGCCACAGCACGCAGAGGGTCTTCTGCAACGTGTACCGGAATGTTCAGTTTCTTAGAAAGCCTGGAGTCAAGACCGCGGAGCAATGCTCCTCCACCTGTCAGGTAGATGCCTTTCTTTACGATGTCGCTGTAAAGCTCAGGCGGGGTGTGTTCCAGAACGGTAATCATACTGGATTCAATCTTGGCAAGGGACTTGTCCAGACAGTGAGCAATTTCCTGATATGTGACGGTAGCTTCAACAGGGAGCGTCGTCATTATGTTAGGCCCTGTGGTAGTGAAAGGATCCACCTGCTCTTCAAGTTCGGAAACGGCGGCTCCCACCTCCATCTTTATCTGTTCAGCCGTTATTTCACCTATGCGGATGTTGTATTGCTGGCGCATATACTGGCGGATTTCATCGGTGAAGACGTCTCCTGCGACCTTGATGCTTTCGTCCGCAACGATTCCTCCCAGGGAGATTACGGCTATCTCGGTCGTACCACCTCCGATGTCCACAATCATATTGCCGCTTGGAGCGGTGACATCGAGGCCGATTCCAAGTGCGGCTGCCATAGGCTCGAAAATCATCTGCACGTCACGGCCTCCTGAATGCTCGGAAGCATCGCGCACTGCACGCTTTTCAACTTCGGTGGAACCTGACGGGATGCAGACAATCATCTTCAGGCTTGGAGAGAAGATTGACCGTTTGCTGTTTATCATCTTGACGAATCCCCGTATCATCTGCTCGGCTGCGTCGAAATCCGCAATCACGCCGTCTTTCAGCGGGCGCACTGTCCTGATGCTCGGGCTGGTCCTTTCGTGCATCTCTTTCGCTTTCTTACCTACTGCCACTGTCTTTCCCGTCAGTTTGTCGATTGCGACAATTGACGGCTCGTCAATGACTTTCTTGTCGTTCACGAAAACGACTGTGTTTGCTGTGCCAAGGTCGATTGCAAGTTCCTGGGTCAAAAATGAGAATGCCATATTCCTGTGAGTTTTCTGCTTGAATGTAATTCTTACAAAAATACGAATAATCTGACTATTATCATTATATTTGAAAAAATTTATCAGGTGGATTTTTAAGAAATGAGTATGGTCAGAAACAGGAGGTATGTTATTATTCTTGCCGGCGGCAAAGGTGAAAGAATGGGCTCGAAAATCCCCAAGCAATTCCTTGAAGTGGCCGGAAAACCCATCTTGCGTTGGACGATGGAGCGCTTTATGGAAATCGGTGGACTTGAGATGATAGTTGTCCTGCCTGCGCTGGAACAGGAATATTGGAAAGAATATTGCCTCAAAAGCGGTTTTTCGGCCAGATATGTTCTTGCCACAGGAGGCATCAGCAGGTTTCATTCGGTCCGCAACGCTTTGAAATATGTGGAAGATGGCGCAATCGTGGCAATCCACGACGGGGTGAGGCCTTTGGTCTCTCACCAGTTTCTTGAAAGGATGTTCTCCCTTGCTCAGGATGCTGCTGCCGTGATACCCGTAATGCCGGCGGTGGAGTCGCTGCGGGAGCTTCTGGATGACGGAGAAAGAAGCCGTCCTGTGGACAGGAGCCGGTATCTGACGGTCCAGACACCTCAGGTGTTCCATTCAGAAATCATCAAAAAGGCATACGAAAAGCCTTTCTCACCGCTCTTTACCGATGATGCTTCTGTCGCAGAAGCCGACGGGTGCAGGATAAGCCTTGCGCCCGGGGAAAGATTCAACCTGAAGATAACGACTCCTGAGGATCTGCAGATGGCCTCTGCTATTTTTTCAATGATTTAGATTTCGGCTTCAGGTCGTAAGCGTAATCCTTCACCCATATCTGCCGTTCTATTGCCTGGTCAAGAGACAGCCAGGTCTCTGTTTTTTCTATTCCGGGGATGTGCTGTATCGTTTCGATCAGGACTTTCATCAAGTGGTCGTGCGTGAAGCAATATATCTTGAGAAGAAGGGAGTGTTCTCCCGTAATGAAGTGACATTCAACAACTTCCGGAATTTTCTTCAATGCTTCTATTACCTGTGGATATTTGTTGGCACTTGACAGATTGACACCTATGAAGGCACATACGTCCAGCCCGAGAGCCTGAGGCTTTACGAGAAGCCTTGACCCGGTTATGACCCCGCAGGATTCCATCTTCTTCACTCTCTGGTGTATGGCCGCGCCTGACACTCCGCATTCGCGGGCAATCTCAAGGAATGGCATTCTGGCATCTTTGACGAGGAAGGCCAGTATCTTCTGGTCGGTAGCATCGATTTGAAAGGTGGTTTGTGGAGGGATTTCCATAGGACAGGCTGTTTTGAAGATATTTGTTTCTATTTCTTGTCTTGTGCAGCGATTATCTCCAGACATTGCGATTCTGTAAGTGACTCGGCCTCAACTCCTTTAGGAATTTTGTAGTTGTTGCCTCCCTGTTTGATGTAGGCACCGTATCTTCCGTGAAGGACTTGAATGCCGGAATCCTTGAAATCCGCGATAGGAAGAGATTTCCTTGCAGCGGCCTCAATCAGTGCGACGGCTTCTTCTTCGGTGATGGTGAACGGGTCCCCGCCTTTGCCGATCGATATGAATTTGCCGTCGTACTTGATGTACGGACCGAATCTTCCTGTGGATGCAACAATGTCAAGTCCCTTGTAACTTCCGATGTTGCGTGGCAGACGCGGAAGTTCGAACAACTTGAGAGCCTCTTCAAGAGTGACATTCTCAATCAGCACACCTTTCGGAAGAGAGATGAACTGCTTTTCAGGGTCATCGTTGGAACCTTTCTGTACGAGAGGGCCGAACTTGCCTATGCGGGCAATCACCGGTTTCCCTGATGCGGGGTCCGTGCCGAGTTCCCTTTTGGCGTTCGTATAGCTCTTGTCTTCCAATGACTTTCCCACTTCGGCAATGAACTTGTCGTAAAATTCGGCAATGCTCCTGTTCCACGGAATTTTGCCTGATTCAATCTTGTCCAGATCCTCTTCGACCTTGGCCGTGAAACCATAATCGAGAATGTCAGCGAAATTGGCGGCGAGGAAATCGGTGACGACCATTCCTATGTTTTCAGGGAGCAGTTTCTTCTTTTCGGCTCCTGTGATTTCGGATTCAGTCCGTTGCGCAACAACCCCGTCCTTGAGTGACAAGACGGTATATTCCCGCGGCGTCCCCTCTTTGTCCCCCTTTGTCACATACCCGCGCTTCTGGATGGTCTTGACGGTAGGCTCGTATGTTGAAGGCCGGCCTATGCCGAGTTCCTCAATCTTCTTGACGAGACTTGCTTCGCTGTATCTTGGCGGCTTTTGGGTGAAACGCTCCGTGGCGGTGATGGAAGATGCCGTCAGCGATGCTCCCTGGTCAAGTGCAGGAAGCTTGACTGCCTCCTCATCCTCGACATCGTCGAAACTTTCGCGGTAAACCTTGAGGAATCCGTCGAAGACAATCACCTCTCCCTGTGCGATGAATCTTTCTTCAAGACCGTCCGCCTCGATGGTGATTGCCGTCTTCTCTATCTTCGCGTCAGCCATCTGGCTGGCCACGCATCTTTTCCAGATGAGGTTGTAGAGTTTCCTTTCTGCAGGCGAACCTTCTATGTCAGTGTTGTTTACAAAAGTCGGCCTTATTGCCTCGTGAGCCTCCTGTGCACCCTTCACTTTGGTCTGGTAGTTGCGGACCTTGGAATACTGCTGACCGTACAACTTAATCACGGTGTCCTTGGTTGTGCCGAGGGCAAGAGTGGACAGATTCGTGGAATCGGTACGCATATAGGTGATGAGACCTCTTTCGTAAAGAGTCTGCGCAGTGGTCATTGTCTGGCTGACTGAAAAGCCCAGCTTGCGTGCCGCCTCCTGCTGGAGGGATGAGGTAGTGAAAGGAGCCGCAGGGGTCCGGGTACCCTCTTTCTTCTCAATAGAACGGATACGGAACTCTGCATTCCTGCATTTTTCAAGGAAACCAAGCGCCTCCTTCACATCGGTGAATTTCTTGTCAAGCAAAGCCTTGACAGGCTGCTTCACTCCTTTGGCGGTGAAGATTGCCTCAACTTTGAAGAAAGGCTCCGGTTTGAACGCCTCAATCTCCCGTTCCCTGTCCACGATGAGCCTCAGTGCCACGGATTGCACACGTCCGGCTGAAAGGCCTCTCTGGACTTTCTTCCAAAGGACAGGAGAAAGTTCGAAACCTACAAGACGGTCAAGCACGCGGCGTGCCTGCTGGGCCATCACGAGGTTCATATCTATTTCGCGGGGATTGTCTATTGCGTTGAGGATGGCAGTTTTGGTGATTTCGTGGAAGGCGATTCTCCTTGTCCTGGCCGGGTCCAGCTTCAAAGTTTCCGCAAGATGCCAGGCTATGGCTTCTCCTTCGCGGTCCTCATCGGATGCGAGCCAGACAATCTGAGCCTTCTTTGCTTCTGCTGCAAGTTCGGCTACTACCTTCTTCTTCTTTGCCGGAATTTCATAGACAGGTGTGAATCCGTTCTTGACGTCAATGCTGAGCTTCTTCTCGGATAGGTCACGTATGTGGCCTATGCTGGCTTTGACTGTAAAATCCTTTCCAAGAAACGTTTTCAGAGTCTTTTCCTTTGTAGGGGACTCCACTATCACCAGATTCTCTCCCATATCAAATCATTTTTCACGATGCAAAGTAAGGGATAAAGGAAGCAATTATCCAAATTTTTATTGTTATTTTTGCGATTTGTATAGGACCGTTTCAAAACAGGTTCTACCTCGCCAAGATACTGCAATCCGTTATGAAAGATTACACGAAAAGGAAAATAGTCAAGGCCTTCTGGATAGTTGTGCTTGCCCCCGCAGGAGTTCTTCTGCTTTCTCTTCTGCTTGTCGGACTGTTCGCGAAGATACCATCTTTCGAACAACTTGAAAACCCTGAAAGCAACCTTGCCACGCTGCTTGTTTCGGAGGACGGCAAGGTCATCAGCACCTATCACATCGAGAACCGCTCGTTCGTGCAGTATGAAGACCTTCCGGAGCATATTGTGAATGCTGCCATTGCCACTGAGGATGCAAGATTCAGGAAACATTCAGGCATAGATTTCAGGGGTTTGGCCCGCGTAGGAGTGAAGACACTCCTTATGGGTGACTCTTCACAGGGAGGTGGCAGCACTATCACCCAGCAGCTGGCGAAGACACTCTTCCCGAGAGAGTCCATTGAAAGCCGCATACCTGGTGGCAAATATTTCAAAATGCTGGTAATCAAGATGAAAGAGTGGATTACAGCTGTCAAGTTGGAACGGAACTACACCAAGGATGAGATTGTTACGATGTACCTGAACCAGATTTTCTTCGGCGGCAACGCCTATGGCATCAAATCGGCGGCCCGGACATTCTTTGCCAAGGATACCAGGGAGCTGACTGTTGAGGAGGGGGCGTGCCTCGTAGGGATGGTGAACAAGCCAACGCGATACAACCCGGTCATCAACCCGGAACAGTCGCTCAAGCGCCGCAACCACGTGATACACCAGATGTGCAAGTACGGCTATCTGTCGAAAGCGGAACGCGATTCTTTGAGCACATTGCCGATTGAGCTGAATTATCAGATGCAGGACCACAATGCCGGTCTCGCCCCGTATTTCCGCGACATGCTCCGCCGTTATATGAATGCCAATGAGCCGAAGGCCTCTTCATACGCACAGGTTGAGGATTACCGTGTCGATTCCCTGTCCTGGAAAGAAGATCCTCTCTATGGATGGCTGAACAAGAATCTCAAACCTGACGGTTCGCAGTACGACCTCGACAGGGATGGCCTGAAGATATATACCACTTTGGACTCCCGAATGCAGGAATATGCTGAGTTTGCAGTTAAAGAGCATCTCGGGAAGGACCTTCAGAAGACTTTCGAACAGGAACTCAAAGGCAAACGGAATGCTCCGTTCTCAAATGATGTGTCCAAGGACGTGACCGACCTGCTTATGAAGCAGGCTGTACGCTGGAGTGACCGCTATCGTGGAATGAAGAAGGAAGGTTGTTCCGAATCGGAAATCGACAAGGCTTTCAGAACTCCTGCAAAGATGCGTGTATTCGCTTGGAATGAAAAGGGATACAAGGATACTACGATGACTCCGATGGACTCCATCAAGTACTACAAGTCGTTTTTGAGAAGTGCCTTTATCGCCATCGAGCCTAATACTGGACACGTCAAGGCGTACGTCGGAGGGCCGGATTACCGTTTCTTCAAGTACGACAACGCCCGTCAGGGAAAGCGCCAGGTCGGCTCTACAATGAAGCCGTTCCTCTACACGCTTGCGATGCAGGAGGGTTTCTCACCTTGTGACAGAGTGGCAAACCGTCCTTATTCGTTCGAACTCGCGGATACCGTATGGACACCGAAAAGCACGGACAAGGCTGAATACATAGGCAAGATTGTTACGCTCAAATGGGGTCTCACTCACAGTTCCAACAACATATCGGCCTATCTGATGAAGCAGTTCGGCCCTCTTCCTATGGTCGAGATGGCCAGAAAGATGGGAATAGGCAGTTATCTGGACCCGGTGTATTCTCTATGCGTCGGTTCCTGCGACCTTTCCGTATATGAAATGGTGGCTGCATACAACACATTCCCGAGCAGGGGTATCTATTGCTACCCGATGCTTGTGACCAGGATTGAGGACAGCGAGGGGAACATACTTGCTAATTTCACGACCCGCCGCAGGGAGGCGATAAGCGATCCGACCGCATATCTTATGGTTAATCTGATGCAAGGTGTTGTAAATGAGGGTACTGCCGGAAGGCTTAAATGGAAGTACGGCCTTGAGGGAGAACTTGCCGGAAAGACAGGGACCACCAACGACCAATCCGACGGATGGTTTATCGGCTATACGCCGAAGCTCACCGCAGGTGTATGGGTCGGCGCAGAAGACCGTCAGGTGCATTTCGAGAGCCTCTATTACGGAGGCGGTGCGAATATGGCGCTGCCAATCTGGGGCCTCTTCATGCAGAAGGTCTATCAGGACCCTACGATTCCGATAGGGAAAGACGATACTTTTGTACCTCCATTGGGATGGA
Source organism: Candidatus Cacconaster merdequi (assembly GCA_018064345.1). Lineage (GTDB taxonomy): Bacteria > Bacteroidota > Bacteroidia > Bacteroidales > UBA932 > Cacconaster > Cacconaster merdequi. The sequence goes on along the minus strand of JAGHVK010000069.1, from coordinate 25,683 downwards.
ACGTAAGTTTGAACTGTACCGGATCGGATTCGGATATGGTTTCAGGCAGTCGGAAGGAAGATGACTTTTTTGATTAATTTGAGAATATAGATGAAGAAAAAAATTGCGCTTGTGTATGGCGGAAACTCCTCTGAATGGCAGATTTCCGTTCTCAGCGGCAAGAATGTGGCATCGGTGCTCGATCCGGCCAAGTACGAAATATACGAAATACTGCTCCGGGGCAGTGATTGGAATTGTGACGGAGCGCAGATAGACAAGACGGACTTCTCCCTGACAAAGGACGGAGTGAAAATCAAGTTCGACCTTGCTATGATTATGATTCACGGGACTCCCGGCGAGAACGGTCTGCTCCAGGGCTATTTCGAGATGATAGGGATGCCTTTCACCACAAGTTCGGCATACGTATCCGCTTTGACTTTCGACAAGTATGCCTGCAAGACGTATATGCGTGACATAAACATACCTCTGGCCAAGGACGTGTATCTCCGTCGGGGCGACAGTTTCGACCCGAAGACCATTGCCGGATACCTGGGTCTGCCTTTGTTTGTGAAACCCACTGACGGAGGCAGCAGTTTCGGTGTGACGAAAGTCAAATGTCAGGAAGATATTCCGGCAGCAGTCGAGGCGGCCTTCTCAGAAGGAGAGACCGTGCTGCTTGAGTCCTTCATAGGAGGACGTGAACTTACACAGGGCGTCTTTATGGACGGTGATGACATTGTCACTCTTCCGATAACGGAAATAGTTTCCCACAATGAGTTCTTCGATTATGACGCGAAATATAACGGAAAGAGCGACGAGATATGTCCCGCTTCCATTTCACAGGAAACTGTGGATATGATTTCCCGCCAGACCCGCAGGATATATCATCACTTCGGTTGCCGTGGTATGATTCGTTGCGACTACATACTGACTCCTGAAGGAAAGGCGTATTTCCTTGAAATGAACACTGTTCCGGGTATGACCAAGATGAGCCTTGTCCCTGTCCAGGTTGCAAAGGCCGGTCTTGACCTCGGAGAGGTGTTCGACAAGATCATATCCTCTCTATGACCGTCCGCTCGTTCATTGATTCTGCAGTTGATTCACTTTCTCCGCTTTATGATGCGGCGGAGGCGAAGGCTGTGGCTCTCCGTCTCCTTGAAGCATTTGACGGAAGGCCATCTTACAAGTACATTGCAGAGCCATATACCGAACTTCGCGAAGACGACGAAAAGGTATCGCAGATGTGTGCCGCACTCGACGAACTATGCACCGGCAGGCCGTTGCAGTATGTGCTCGGTTATGCCGAATTCTGCGGTCACCGTTTCAAGGTGAGGGAGGGGTGTCTGATTCCCCGTCCCGAGACTGAAGAACTGGTCAATAAGGTGATGGATGCCTGTGCAGGCCGCGAGATAGGGGATGAAGGATTCAATATACTTGATATCTGCACTGGAAGCGGTTGCATAGCTTATTCCCTCGCCTATGAATTTCCGGAAGCGATGGTGTACGGGTGTGACGTGTCAAACGAAGCATTGTCGATAGCGTGTCGTCAGAGAATCAAATTGAAAGGTGCATCACCTGTGATCTTTTTCTCTGACGTGTTGCAGGCTCCTCCTGCGGGACTGCCTATGTTCGATGTGATCGTTTCGAATCCCCCTTACATTGCAGAAGAGGAAAAGTCGCAGATGCGTACCAATGTGCTGGACTATGAACCGTCAATGGCCCTCTTTGTGCCGGATGACAATCCCCTGCTCTTCTACAAAGCCATTGCCCGGTGGGCCGATACCCTTCTTCGTCCCGGCGGGACTCTCTTTCTGGAAATCAATGAACGGTTCGGCTGTGAGACAGCGTCCCTGTTCCCGGGTTCACAAGTTTTCAAGGACATCAACGGAAAGGACAGATTCGTAGTCTGGAACAAAGAGTGAGGCCACCAGGCCGGTTCCGCCGCCCTCAGTCCATTTTGTCAGATTGTGAGCTGCTCTCCTTCCGAATGGGCAATAACCACTGCTCCGCAGGCATCTCCGTAAACGTTGATGCAGGTTCTCGGCATATCGCACAACTGTTCGACAGCAAGTACCAGACCTATTCCTTCAAGAGGAAGTCCGACTGCCGAAAGCACTATCGTGAGCATAACCATACCGGCCATAGGGATTCCGGCAGTTCCTATTGCGGCCAGAAGCGCTGTGAAGACTATCATCATCTGTTGTACAAGGCTCAGGTCAATGCCGTATGCCTGCGCTATGAAGATTGCCGTAACGCATTCATACAGGGCTGTTCCGTTCATATTGATGGTGCTGCCGAGCGGAAGCACGAAAGATGCAATCTTGTTTGATACTCCGCATTTTTCCTGAGAATCGCGGATGTTCAGCGGCAGTGCCGCTCCGGAAGAACAGGTAGAGAAAGCTGTGAGCAGTGTGGTCGCCATCTTTGAGATGTGCCTCCAGGGATTCTGCTTTCCGAGGATGCGTACAATGAGCGGCAGGACGATGCCTCCCTGGATTATGAGTCCCGACCATACTACGAGCACAAAGATTCCGAGGCTTCCCGCCATCGAAAGCAGAGCGGCAGGATTGTCCGCCTGCTTGCCCACCACATTGGTGACGATGGCGAAAACTCCGTATGGGGCAAGAGTTATTATGAAGAATGTAATCTTCATAATAACCTCATACACAGATGTGAACAGGTCGTTGAGGAATCCCGAGTACCTTTGGTCCACTTTGTTCATGAAGAATCCGAAGATGACAGCGAAGAAGATTACCGGCAGAAGGTCTCCTTTCGCCATCGATTCGAATATGTTGGAAGGGACAATCGCTACAATCTGGTCTATGAAGGAGACCTTGCCTCCCCCGACATCTGTGACTGTTTCGGCCAGGTTGAGGGTTGCTCCCACGCCCGGCTTTATCAAGTTCACAAGAAGCAGTCCGATTGTGGCGGCAATGGCAGTTGTGGCGATATAGTAACCGATTGTCTTGCCTGCTATCCTCCCCAGGGCGGCTGAATTGCCCATACCGGCTACTCCAAGGGCTATGGAAGTGAATACCAGAGGAATGACTATCATCCTCAGGCCGCGAAGAAAAATATCTCCTGCCCATTTGATGTACGGGCTCCAGTTTTCGTAAGGGGTGATCCTGCAGAGCAGAAGTCCGGCTATGATGCCGGATCCGATACCGATAAGTATCTTCCAGTGGAGGGCAAGGCCCTTTTTCTTATTGTCTGCCGTCATTTTGAACAAGCGTTTTAATATGGTTATTGAAGTCAAACATATTGCAAAGATAAGAATCTGTTTTGAAATGATTGGATAACGACAGCCTGTTCAAGTCAGTATTTTTTCATAATTTTGCATAACAGGTTTTGGCTATGGCAAAGATTCATACAGTATGGTATTGCACATCGTGCGGCAATGAAAGTCCGAAATGGATGGGACGCTGTCCAGCCTGCGGGGAGTGGAACACGATGGTGGAAGAGCCGAAGGCGGCAAAAGAGTCTTCCTCAGGTGGAGCGGCGGCCCGCTCAAGGGCATTCATATCTTCTTCTGACGCACGCCCTATGAAATTGCAGGAGATAAGTTCAACCGATGAGAGCAGGTTTTCAATAGGTATAGGTGAGCTCGACAGAGTCCTCGGCGGCGGGATGGTGGAAGGCTCCATCGTACTTATCGGCGGCGAGCCCGGTATTGGGAAATCCACTCTTTCACTTCAGATTCCTCTGTGCTGCGGAAATCTCAAGACTCTGTATGTTTCCGGGGAAGAGAGTCCGAAACAGATAAAGATGCGTGCCGAGCGTCTCGGAGGAAGAGGGGAGGAGTGTATGGTCCTCAGCGAAACTTTGCTGGAGAACATACTCGCTTCAGCCAAAGAGGCAAAACCTCAACTGCTTATAATAGATTCAATTCAGACCATATACAGCGAATCGATTGAGTCTTCTGCCGGAAGTGTGTCACAGGTAAGGGAATGTGCCTCCGCACTCCTCCGTTTTGCCAAGGAGAGCAATACTCCTGTGATACTGATAGGACATATAACCAAGGACGGAACTATCGCAGGACCCAAGATTCTTGAGCACATAGTTGATGTGGTCCTTCAGTTCGAAGGTGACACGAAAGGCTCGTACCGGATTCTGAGAAGCATCAAGAACCGTTTCGGCTCTACCGACGAACTTGCTGTCTTCGAGATGACCGGTTCCGGCCTGCGGGAGGTTAACAACCCTTCTGAGATATTGATTCCTGCACATCAGGACGATTTGAGCGGGGTGGCGATTGGCGCCATGATGGATGGCACTCGTCCGTTCCTTATTGAAATACAGGCTCTTGTGAGTTCCGCTGCATACGGCACGCCACAGCGTTCGGCCACGGGTTTTGATGGCCGCCGGCTCAATATGCTGCTTGCAGTCCTTGAAAAGAGGGCCGGCTTCAAACTTGCGGCAAAGGATGTATTCCTGAACATAGCCGGTGGGCTGAAAGTGTCCGACCCTGCCTGTGACCTTGCAATAGTCGCCTCCATATTGTCATCCAATTTCGACCTGTACATATCCCCGAAGATATGTTTTGCCGCAGAGGTTGGCCTGAGTGGAGAGATACGTCCTGTCAGCCAGGTGGAAAGGCGTATTGCTGAGGCCGAGAAACTTGGTTTCGAACAGATTTACATCTCTTCTTTCAACAAGGAAACATCTTTCTCAAAAAAGAACGGAAGCCACATCAAGGTGACTCCCGTAAACAGTATAGCGGCTCTTTGCCGCAGCCTTTTCCAGTAATCAGCGTGCGTTGCTGTTCCACTGTGCAAGTGCGGAGCAGTATGATGCCTGCGCGTCCACAAGAGAACTGCGTGCAGTCTGCAATTCAGTCTGGCACTGGAGCAGTTCTGAGACAGTGCACAACCCGGCTGCATATTCTTCCCTTTTCTGCATTTCCAATGTCGATGCCACAGCAGCGGCATCCTCCGCGATTCCTGTCTGCTGCCAGGCGCATTGCAGGTCAATCCACTCTTTGCTGACTTTCAGAAGCAATTGCTTGCCAAGATATGATTTGTCGTTCTCTGCCTTGGATATCTCATAATTGAAACGCTGGATTCTGCGTGCGGTCCTTCCCCAGTCTGACAGCGGAATCTTTATCATTGCGAAAGCGATTCCGTTTGTCCTTGGCTCTCCGACAACCTTTCCGTATCCGAGAGATGCTCCTATACCTACTTCAGGAAGAGCTTCTCCAATGGCCATCTTCTTCTCAATCTTTTTCGCCGATACCGCCATATCCAGCAGTTTGCTTTCTTCCAGCGATTCAGCGACGGCGGCTTCATCAGCATAATAGTTTTCAGGTGGGAGAATCCCGTCAAAACCATCGCTCAGAACTATGCTGTCAAGATTCAGTACGTTGAATACCAACCCGATATAATTGAAAAGGTCCATCTTTGCAAGTTTCTCCCCACTTTTCAGCTTGAGCATATCCGTCTCGAGTTCCTTCTTCTTCAACTTCACCTGCATCAGGTCGCTTTCCCTTGCAAGGCCGGCCTCCACAGCTGAAGTGACATCTTTCTCAAGAGAGCAGAGCAGGTCAATGGCTTGTTGCAGTGCCTTCTTCTTCTCTGTGAGTGAAATGATGGTCCAATACTTGAGCGCCACAGTGACATCGTTGTCACGTACCGCCATATTGCTCTTGACGTCAGCCGCCTTGACCCCAAGCTTGGCGAGAGCGTTTCCGTTGGCTATCCGTCCACCCGCAAACAGAGGCTGGCTGACATTGACCGACCCTAGGAATCCTTTCTGTAACAGATTCACTTCCGTGGACAATCCTGTCATACTGCTTATGCTGTTGATGTAATATCTGAGGTTGTTTGCAGCATCACTGTTGCCCTGTATGATGTCGTTCACACCGATTCTCAGAAGCGGATCCATCGCGTGAAGTCCGTAAGCTGAAGCAGATACCGTTGGAAACCAAAGGCTGAGGGCCTCCTGACGCTGTGCCCGCGCTATTTGTGTATCAAGAGCTGAGTTGAGCACCTCATTGTTTCCGGAATGGGATAGTGACAGACATTCCTCAAGGGACAAAGTCCTTTCCTGAGCTCCGGCATTCAAGGCAAGCAAGCTCAGAAGCAAAGCTGTAGAGATTATGTATTTATGCTTTGTCATAATTCAAATCAGGCTCTTTGTTGTCGTTATTCTTGAAAAGTTGCCAGTACGAAACAGGCATTATCAACACTATCAGGAAGATAGAAAGAAGCGTCCCGAAGCATATCACCACTCCCATAGGCTGCCACAGCATATCGCCTCCGATAACCATAGGCAGGACTCCGAGCGCGGTAGTGCAGGATGTAAGGAAGATTGGCCGCATACGCATTGCCCCGGCCTTCATTGCTGCTTCCTTGACACTCAGGCCCTCTACGTAATGAAGTTCTTCAGCGTATTCGAACAGGATTATGCCGTTGCGGACTATGATGCCCACTAGGCTGATGAGTCCGAGGACAGCGGTGAGTCCGAAGTCCAGCTTGAAGATGAAAAGCCCGAGTGACGCTCCGAAGAGGCATAGAGAACTCATTACCAGAGTGAGGGCGGAGAGCCTTGCCTTCTTGAAGTGGAAAAGCAGGAAGATGAACAGAATCAATATCGCTGAGATGAACGCCAAAAGAATCTGTGGAGCAACCAACTCGTTGGTCTCCGTCAGGCCTTTGTACTCGATTGTCGATCCTTCAGGCAGTTCGATGTTGTCTTTGATGAACCTTTTGATCTTCTTGACAGCAACAGGCTGGCTTTTCCCGTATTTCATATCGGCAAAGATGCTGACTGATTCCTCTCCTGAACGTTTTTCAAGCATCACGGCTGACCATTCAGGGGTGATTGCCGCAACCTGCCGCAGAGGTACGCTTACGCCGGGCATCATAGTGGATACCATAGTGTTGCCCACTGTTTCATAGTTCATCTCATCGGTAAGGCCATAGCTGTAAAGATTGACAGGCACTGAGTTGTCACCCTCCCAGACGGTTGCTATGTTCTCTCCGTTGAAGTTGCCTGCAAGAGAAAGAGAAAGCAAGGATTTGTTTACACCGAGCCTTGCGGCTTCATCGTCGTCAAGGTCGATCCGGACCGATGGGACGAAGTTGTCAGATGTGCTGTGCACCCATTTCAGTTCATCGGTCATCGAGCACATCTGCTTCTTTATCTTTTCGGCTGCGCTGAGCAGTTCATTTCTGTCTTCCCCTTTGAGCGTAATGACTACAGGCGCATCAACTGCCTGATAGTCAATTTGCTTGAAACGAACAAGCGCGTTCGGGAAGATGTGGGCGTATTTTTCCTCATACTCTTGCAGAATATTTTCGGTGGCTTTCTTGGATTTGGTATTCACAATCATCTGCGAGACGGTCTTGCCTGGGAGGATTGGATTATATGTGACACAGAAGCGAGGGGCACCGGTGCCTACGAAAGCCGTAACTGATTCCACTCTTTCATCAGCAAGGAAAATTCTCTGCAGCGAATCGGTGCAGGCCTTTGTCTGCTTCAGGCCGTTGCCTCCCTCAACTTCGGTTTCGACCACGAAGAAATCCCGGGCTGCCATAGGCATCATCTGGATATTAAGCTGAAAGAACAGGAATATTCCGAGCGCTACGGTCAGCAGTGCGCACAGCAGTGTTCCTCCCGGATGTTTGAAACAGAAGGATTCAGCCTTTGCGTAAGCATTCTCCATCCCCTGGAAGAAGATATTCTGTGTACGGGAGAGAAGATTGTTCCCAACAGGCTTCTCAGTCGTTATGTACTTGACTTCAAGCGAAGGAACCACTGTCACAGCATAGATGAGAGAAACAAGCAGAGTAATCACGAACACCCACGGGAAAGATGAGATGAAATCCCCGAGGTAACCTGTGATTATGTATTTGGCCGGAAAGAACATTGCGCTTATGGCAAGTGTGGCAGCAAGTGTCGGTGGAAACAGTTCCTTTATGCTCTTTCCGGCAGCTTCCCTGCGCGTGAGTTCCTTGTATTTCAACTTGCCCATATATCCGTCCATAGTGATGATGGAGTTGTCCACAATCATCCCGAGGGTGGCGATGAGCGCACCTAAAGTCACGGTGTTGAGGTCAATTCCGGTCAAATACATCACTCCGATGGATATGGCGGTACAGATAGGCACTCCGGAGCCTGCAATCAGAGCTGATTTCATAGGGAAGAGCAATAGCATCACGAAGATTACAACGAGCATTGAAATCATCAGGTCCCTGAGGAAAGAATAGACAGAGTCTCCTACGACTTTCGGCTGGTCGGAAATCCGGCTTATGGTTACGCTGTCAGGCATATCAGCCATAAAATCAGTAAGGACGCCATCCACTTCCTTGCCGAAATCCACGATATTGTTGTCCGGCCTCATCTCAATGGAAACGATAAGGCAGGCATGGCCGTTATAGCTGACATACGAATCTGGTTCCTTGTAGCGTCTTTCAATCTGAGAGACATCCTTGAGCCTGACCACCTCTCCTGACGGATCGGAATATACTATATGCTCAGCCAGACCCATTTCGGTAGAAGCCGGATTGCTGACACGCAGCGGAGCTGAAACATAGCCGGTTTCAAAGCTGCCGGCAGGCACGGCCAGAGAAGAACTCTGATATTTGAGGAACATTGCAGCGGGGTCAAGCGCATATCCTGCAATCTTTTCCTTGTCGAGAGTGACGGCAATCTCCTCTTTCTGCTCACCTATGATTGATGCTTTTGCAAGATTCGGCAATCTTCTGAGTTTCGTACACAGTTCGTCAGCGTACGATTTCAATTCAGCATAACTCTTGTCATCGGATTCCAGGGCGACAAGCAGCGATGATATCGAACTGAAATCGTCAAGGACCGCTACGGCAAGCACTCCTGCAGGGAGCATTGCCTTTTCTGCCTGCAACTTCAATTTTATCTTAGCCCAGACCTGGTCTTTCTTGCTTTGAGAACAGTTCAAATCTACGTAGATGTAGCAGATTCCGTCCTTTGTTACAGAACGTAAGGAGTTCCTGTCAACTTCCTTGAAAGAGAACAGAATGTCCTCAAGTCTGCCAGTAAGCTGCTGCTCAACCTCTTCTGCGTCAGCCCCGGGATATATTCCCGCTACCAGACCCTGCTTGAGCTCGAAGGTCGGGAACTCATCCTTGTTCATACGTATCAGGCCGATTCCGCCTATGACGGTAAAAGCAAGGACAGCAATATAGACGAGTTTCTTGTTCTCAATTGCAAAATCAACCCATCCGGACAGCGGTTTCTTCCTTTTCATCATTCCAATGCTTTCACTTTCATACCTGTGGATACCTTGCGGCTGCCTTCAATGATCACTCTGTCTCCTTCAACGAGACCTTCGGAAATCTCCACACCTTTCTCCATAAAGCCTCCGACGGTGACGTATGTCTTGCATACAGTGTCCTCCTGGGTAACTCCCCAGATGTACCGCCCTTCCATATCAGTCATCACTGCTGATGCGGGGATGACAATTGATTCTTCTCCAGTGGAGAGGGCCCTTACCTTGCAGACCATGCCGGGTGCCATGTCGCGGGAATCACTTATACCCTTGATTGTGAAATCGTAGGCGTGTGAAAGAGGTGATGCCTTGATTCCCTTGACCGCTACATTTCCCGTCACTTTCCTGTCAAGGGCAGGCACATCTATCTCAACCTTGCATCCAATGTGTACCTTCGCGTATTCATTCTCAGGCACTTTGAAATGAATCTCCACACCCTCAAGGGAAAGAATCTGCACGACAGGAGACGGTACAGTTACATTCTGGCCTTCATGCACATAAATCCCATCAACCACTCCGGAGAACGGAGCCTTTATGTTGCAGTCTTCAAGGGCTTGCTCCGCTGACTTCTCAGCGGCTCTTGCCTTTTCGACCTGTGTCCTTATCTCCACCATCTTCACTTCCGTGACACTGCCTGTACCATATACTTTCTCAGCTCGTCTCAAACCGTCCTCCGCCTGTTCCAGAGTGGCTTTTGCGATATCGTATGCTGATTGAAGCGCTTCGCTGCTGATTCTTGCGATTACGGTCCCTTCTTTTACTCGTGCGCCTTCCTTTACATACAGTTTCTCCACTTTACCGGGGAACGGATTGGTTATCACGACGTTTTTTGACGGCTCCACTGTGCCGACGTAATTGGTCGTGGATACTGCCCGGGATTTTTCAACCGTCATCACGCGTACGGGGACAGGCTCAATGGTGCGTGACTTCCGTTCAAGAAGATTCAACTTGTCCACCTTCTTGATATTTTCCATATTGTCGCTGCAGCCGGATGAAAGGAGGCCTGCTGCCACGACAACCGCTATTATTGATATTCTGTTCATTGTGCTACTTGTTTGCCTGTGATGTGCAATGTACTTCACTTGAAATCACATCGAAGTGGACAGCGCCTATCCGAATGTCCCCTTCATAGGCAAGGTCAAGAATCAATGTGGACTCATCTTTCCTGCCCGTTCCTGAAAATGTGACAAGACCTGACCCGACAGGAATCATCCCGTCTGTCACTTTGACTGATTTTGGTGCTTTGCCTGTCAGGCTGATGGAACTGCCATCCGTTGTGCCCGATGCGACAGATGAATCACCGAACAATTCATTGAAAGTCACGGTAACAGTGTTGGTTCCGTTCCCGTCATTCACGATGTGCATCTGGCCCTGCTCCGGACAGAGCCCCATTGTAACAGGTTGCACCGTAAAGTCAATCCCGAGTTTTTCCTTGATTGAGGCAATCTCCTGTTCATCGATGCCGGTGAGGCTCGTTGCCTTGAGGGTAAGTGTGCCGCTTACTGTATAGGTATAGGACCCGGTCAGCGATTTGGACTCATCTTTGCTGCATCCGCTTAGAAGCAAGGCGCTCAGAATGCAGAGCGCAGTTGTGACAATACGTATCTTCATAATATATTGTGTTATTACAGTAATTCAATCAAACCTTCATAAGTGTTGATGATTTCGGTCTTATCCTTCGCTGAAAAATATTGGATTTCAAGCGATTTCAGAATATTTCCCACTGTTGAGGCAAAGACTTCGGGAGATATCTTGTCAGGCAGGTCTCCGTTCTCCAGACCTCTTCGCGCCGAATCACCGAGGTATGCCTCTTCCCACTTGTCAAATGATTTTCGTGCCTCTGAAACTGTCCTGGAAACAGGGTTGTCCCCGAAAGCGAACCGGCTGGATGCGAAATGGCGGTATGCGCCCTGCTCCTGCATTGCTGACAGTCTGATTCGAAGGTATGCTCTCAAGTTCTCAATTCTCTCCTGTCTGCGGTCCGAAACAATCTTCTCAAGCCTTTTGCGTATATCCTCAAATTCCTTCTCAATGACGGACTTGAAGATTTCGTGCTTGTTCTTGAAATGGTAATATATGGATGTCTTGCTCTTACCGTCCTCACCTGTTATGTCGTCGAGGGTGGTCTTTTCAAATCCTAGAATAGAGAAATGTTTTTCAGCAGCCGCGATGATGCGCTCTCGAACTTCGCTTATGTTTTTCATTCGGTATTTTTTGAACGTTTCGGTAAAATGTTCAAAAATTATGCCGAAAAATCCGCTGTCACCAGGAACATAAACGTGACAAGCTACCAGGATACTGAAGAGGTTCGATGTGCCTCAACGAACCTTTCGAGAACCGTTTCCGGTTTCTCGCTGAATATGATCAGATAAAGTCGGCGGCAGATTTCATCTTTTCGGCTATACGGTCGTTGCAAAGATTTCCTATGCTGCCTATGTGGGTATGTTTCAAGCTCTTGTCGGCTTTGAACTTTCCTTCTGCCACTTCAATTCCTACGGCTTTGTAGGCATCGCGGAAAGCTTCTCCGGCAAGTACCCTGCGGTTTACCTCTTCCACAGTGAAGACAGGGTCATACAGGGAGTTGTCGATGATGTTGCGGTTTACCTTGACTTGGGAAATCATATATACCGCCATCCGAAGGGAATCGTGGGCGATTGTCAGCACTGGGAACAGGATATCCTTCAGTAACTGAAAATCGCGGTGATAACCGTGCTGGAGATTGCTGCACAACATCGATATTTCATTCTCGCACGCCATAATGCGGTTGCAGTGGCCGCGGATTATCTCCCATACATCAGGATTCTTCTTGTGCGGCATTATGCTTGAGCCTGTGGTCAGCTCCGCCGGGAAGGAGATAAATCCGAAATTCGGACACATATACATACAGCAATCCGCTGCAAACTTCCCCAAAGTAAGGGCTACACCTCCGAGTGCGGAGGCAACGGCCTTTTCGCATTTGCCTCTGCTGAGCTGGGCACAGATGCTGTTGAAATCGAGAGTGGCGAAGCCGAGGTCAGCAGTCGTCATTTCGCGGTCAAGAGGGAATGAGTTGCCGTAACCCGCTGCGGATCCGAGGGGATTGCAGTCCACGACCCTGTATGCTCCGGCAACAAGGTGCATATCCTCCGCAAGGCTTTCCGCGTATGCTCCGAACCACATTCCGAAAGAGGAAGGCATCGCTGTCTGCCCGTGGGTATAGCCGGGAACCAGAATGTCCTTGTACTTTTCACTCAGTCTCTGGAGTTCTTCGAAAAGGTCGAGGATTTCGCTTCTGAAAAGTTTCAGCTCATCTTTGAGGAAAAGCTTTATGTCCACGAGCACCTGGTCGTTGCGTGAGCGTCCGGAATGGATCTTCTTGCCTATGTCACCTAAAGAGCGCGTCAGAAGCAGTTCCACCTGCGAATGTATATCCTCCACTTCATCCTCGAGGATGAATTTTCCTTTTTCTATGTCGCACAGTATGTTGTCCAATTCCCGGGTGAGCAGGGCGAGTTCTTCGGCAGTGAGCAGGCCTATGCTCTCAAGCATCCTGATATGGGCCTTCGAGCCTGTGACGTCATACTTTGCAAGTGCCATATCGAGTTGGCGGTCACCGCAAACGGTGAAATCTTCCACGGATTTGGTGGCCTGAGTGCCTTTATTCCAGAGTGTCTGCATATTTTTGTATGAATTGTATGTAAATGTCAATACCGGCGGACAGTTCGCTGTTGAGCAGGTATTCGTCTTTCTTGTGGGAACGTGCCGAGTCGCCCGGACCCATCTTGATGGCGTCGCAGTCAATCAGCATCCAGTCGGAAGTAGTGGGGGATATGAATGTTTCCAGACCAATGTCCAGGGCACATTTGACAAGAGGGGAATCCTTCATTGCTGAAGATGACTGATGGGTCAGGTTGCGTGCGACCAGGGTGCTGCTGCACTCGGCTTGAAGTTCTTCAACAAGGGCTTTGTTGTCATATACGTCCGTCGGACGCACGTCCACTACGAATGTACACCTGTCGGGCACTACATTGTGTGCTGTCCCTCCATTTATTTGAGTGACGGCAAGATGTACGTCTCCCATAGTATCCGAACGCCTGGCGAATCTGTGGTTGCGGAGCCTTTCGATGTCCTCCACTGCCTTGTAAAGGGCATTGACACCCTCCTCGCGGGCTGCGTGCCCGCTGATTCCGTCAGCTGTGCAGTCAAGCACTATCAAACCTCTTTCCGCTGTTGCAGCCTTCATACCGGTAGGCTCCCCCACGATGGCCATATCCACGAAATTCGAAAGATTCTCTTTCCAGAGCTTTCTCATTCCGTTCGGTCCGGATTTCTCTTCTTCAACCGAGAGCACAAGTATCAGGTTGAAAGGCAAGGATTTTCCTGCCAGATATCTGAATGTGGCAGTCAGGGCAGCCACGCTGCCTCCGTCATCATTGCTTCCAAGCCCGTATACGGCATCAGCAAAGGACTCCTGAACAGGAGAATAGGGGTTGAAACTGTAATTCTCACCCGGTGCGACGGTATCGAGGTGGGCGCAAAGCATCAGAGTCCTCTTTGTCGGGTCGAAGTTATCCTGGCGGCACACGATGTTCCAGCCGTATCTTTCAAAACAGATGTTCCACTCGGAGAATCTTTCTGCTACCATATTGCTGACAGCCTCCTCGTTGCCGGTCCCGGAAGGGATGCGGACGAGGTCACGCAGCATCTCCAGCGCGTCAATCTTCAGTATGTCAATCAGTTTCTTCTCCATAAGGAACTTCTGCGTGCTACTTCTTCAGTGTTGTCTGTATGTTGTTGGAAAGATTCCCGGCGTGTTTGATCATTACGCTGCGTACGCCTGCCTCGATTGCCCTGAAGGCATTGTCAAGTTTGGGAATCATTCCGTCAGCGACTGTGCCGGAGGCTTTCAATTCGGCATAATACTGTGGTGTAATTGTTTCAATTACAGAATTATCATCGTTCTTGTCCGAAAGGACACCGTTCTTCTCGAAGCAGTAGACCAGGTCCACATCTGCTTCGGAAGAGAGGGCTGAAGCTACGCTCGATGCAATTGTATCTGCGTTGGTGTTCAGAAGATTGCCCTTGCCATCGTGATTGATGGCACATAGAACGGGAGTGATACCGGCTTCAATGAATTTGAGAAGGATGGCGCAGTTGATTCCTTCAGGAACGATATCTCCGACGTAACCATAGTCTATAGGTTTTGCCGGCCTTTTTAATGCTGTTATCACGTTTGCGTCAGCTCCGCACAGGCCAAGGGCGTTGCACCCTGCGGCCTGAAGAAGAGCCACAATGTGCTTGTTGCACCATCCGGCGTAAGTCATTGTCACTGCCTTGAGCGCCTCGCTGTCAGTGACCCTCCTCCCTTCAATCATTACCGGAGTCTGTCCTAGTGCCTTCTGAAGCTCGCTTGCCATTATTCCGCCTCCGTGGACAAGAATCTTTGCCCCTTTGATGGCTGCGAAATCCTTTACGAAACGCGACAGCATAGCCTCGTTCTCCACTACGTTCCCTCCAATCTTGATGACCTTGATATCCATGGCTAAAGACTTCTGAGAATTTCACGCAGTACAGTCTGGGCAGATACCACGCGGTTGGCTGCTTCCGGTATTACAAGGGACTGAGGACTCTCAATAACTTCGTCGCTCACTATCATATTCCTTCTGACAGGAAGGCAGTGCATGAAGAATGCATTGTTTGTCAAAGCCATCTTCTCCGTCGTGATTGTCCACGAGCGGTCAGTGTTGATCACTTTGCCGTAATTAGGGTCAGAATAGGCCGACCAGTTCTTGGCATATACGAAATCAGCTCCTTCGAGGGCCTTGTCCTGATTGTATTCGATACGTGCGTTTCCGACAAATTCCGGTGCAAGCTCATATCCGTGCGGATGAGTTATTACAAATTCATAATCAGTGAGGTTGATTCCCTCAGCAAACGAATTGGGAACTGACTGAGGAAGAGATTTCGGATGCGGGGCCCAGCTCATTACAATCTTCGGCTTCGCGCATTTCTTGTTCTCTTCGATGGTAATCATATCCGCGAATGTCTGAAGAGGATGACGTGTTGCAGCCTCCATACTGAAAACAGGCCTTCCTGAATACTTTATGAACTGGTTCAGGATAACCTCTTCGTAGTCATCCTTCTTGCTCTCGAATCTTGCGAACGAACGGACACCTATGATGTCGCAGTAAGAGCCCATCACCGGTATTGCTTCAAGAAGATGCTCGGATTTGTCACCGTCCATCACTACGCCTCTTTCGGTTTCAAGTTTCCATGCACCCTGGTTCACATCAAGTACAATGACGTTCATTCCCAGATTGAGAGCTGCTTTCTGGGTGCTGAGCCTGGTGCGAAGAGAATTGTTGAAGAAGATGAGAAGAAGGGTCCTGTTGCGTCCGAGGTGTTGGTCGGCAAAAGGGTTCTTCTTAACCTCAAAGGCCAAGTCCATAGCTTTCTGAAGGTCGCCAATCTGTTTTATGCTTGTAAAGTGTCTCATTTCTGTGAAGTAAGTTTTTTCCACGACTTGACGAATCTTCCCGCCGTTTCCTTTGAAATCGTAAGTGACGGCAGAAGCCGTATGACAGCAGCTCCTGCTGCTCCGGTAAAGAAGTGCTCTTCAAAGAGAAGCCTGTCACGCAGACCTATGAATTCCTCTTTGAGCTCAAGGCCTATCATAAGCCCACGGCCACGGTATTCCTTTATTGCGGCATCGTCTCTGAAAGCCTCCTTGAAATATTCCCCTATTTTTGCTGCATTTTCTATAAGATGCTCATTCTCAATCACGTCCAATACCGCAAGGGCGGCAGTGCAGGCGAGGTGGTTGCCTCCGAAAGTAGTGCCGAGCATACCATATTCCGCCTTGATTGCAGGTGAAAGCAGAACGCCTCCTATAGGGAATCCGTTACCCATTCCCTTGGCTGTGGTTATGATGTCAGCCCTGATGCCACTATGCTGATGAGCGAAGAAGTTGCCGGTGCGGCCATATCCGGATTGTACCTCGTCAAGGATGAGGCAGGTACCGGTCTTGTCGCACTCCTGGCGCAGAGACTTCAGGAATCCGTCCTCAGGTTCGAAGATGCCGGCTACGCCCTGAATGCCCTCAATGATGACCGCAGCATACTGGCGTCCGGCAAGTTCCTTCTTCACGGCCTCTATGTCGTTCAAAGGGACAAACGTCACTTTGTGTCCCTTGTTGAATGCTGACTGTATCTTCGGGTTGTCGGTCAGTGCCACGGCTCCGGAAGTCCTGCCGTGAAAAGCTTTCGAAAAGGCAAGAACCCTCTCTCTTGATGTCTGGAAAGAGGCTGCTTTTATTGCATTTTCGTTGGCCTCGGCACCGCTGTTGCAGAGGAACAGTTTGTAGTCGTCATATCCCGATACTTTTCCGAGTTTTACGGCAAGTTGTTTCTGAAGGGAATTCTGTACGGCATTTGAATAGAAGCCGAGTTTGTGAAGCTGGGTGGACAGCATCTCCACGTAATGCGGATGGCAGTGCCCGATGGAGATTACCGCGTGTCCGCCGTAAAGGTCGGTATATTCCACTCCGTCCTTGTCCCACAGAGCAGTGTCAAGCCCTTTTACAGGCTCAATGTCCCACAATTTATAAACTTCAAGGAGATTCATGACTAAAATGCTGATGCTTTGAGTTTCAAGCCTGTCTTTTCATTCAGGCCGCAGATGATGTTCATATTCTGTACCGCCTGCCCGCTTGCTCCCTTGAGCAGGTTGTCGATAGCAGAGCATACAAGCAGGTTGTCAGAGTGCTTTTCAATGGAGATGACGCATTTGTTGGTGTTCACCACCTGTTTCAAATCCACAGGGGATTCGCTTACGAAGGTGAATGCAGCATCTTTGTAAAAGTCTTTGTACAGCGACCGTATCTCATCCTCAGAAAGAGAGGACTTCATACTCGCCTCAGCGAAGATGCCTCTCGCGAAGTCACCGCGCATAGGAACGAAATTGACTTTACCTGAGAAAGATGGTTGGACAGCCTTCAGGTTACGGCATATTTCGAGAAGATGCTGGTGTTCGAAGGCCTTGTACACCGACAGATTATTGTTGCGCCAGCTGAAATGGGTGGTGGCGGATGGTTTCACACCTGCACCGGTAGAACCTGTGACAGCCGTCACCTGCACTTCTTCCGGCAAAAGTCCTGCAGATGCCATAGGAAGGAGGGCAAGTTGGATTGCCGTTGCGAAGCATCCGGGATTGGCAATCTTGCGGGCATTCGAAATCCGCTCTCTCTGCAATTCCGGGAGGCCGTAGACATATCCTTCGCTCTGATCGCGGAAATCCTGGGCCAGGTCAATGACTTTCAATCTGTCCGGCATGGCATTCAGGCTCCAGAATTCTCTGCTTTTCCCGTGCGCGGAACAGAGGAACAGCACATCCACTTCATTGAGGTCGAACGATTCGCAGAACACCATCGAAGTGTCGCCTATCAGACCTTCGTGGATATCAGAAAGATATGCTCCTGCGTTGGACGAACTGTGAACGAAGGCAATATCCACGTCAGGATGATTGACCAGAATCCTGATGAGCTCTCCGGCAGTGTATCCGGCTCCGCCTATGATACCGACGCGTATCATAGCTTTTCGGATTCCTCTGAATGGTTACCGTAATATACTCTCAACGGAGTGGAGAGAACCTTGATGAAGCCTTTTGCATCTTCTGCTGTCCATCCTTTCTGAGTCTCTCCGTATTCTCCCAGCTTGGATTTCACGAGGTCGTTCTCGGACTCGACTCCGACAGTGGAGAATGAGAGCGGTCTCACTTCAAGAGTAACGGTTCCGGTAACGTTCCTCTGGCTCTCGGAAAGCATCGCCTCGATGTCACGCATCACAGGTTCAAGATACTGGCTTTCGTGAAGGAACATTCCGTACCAGTTGGCGACCTGGTCCTTCCAATACTGCTGCCACTTTGAAAGAGTGAACTTTTCGAGGAACTTGTGTGCGCCTATGATCAGCATAGGAGCGGCAGCTTCGAATCCGACCCTTCCCTTGATTCCGATTATGGTGTCACCCACGTGCATGCCGCGTCCGATTCCGTATGCCGCACCAATCTTCTCAACCTCCTGGATGGCAGCAATCTTGTCGTCGAAGTGCCTGCCGTTCACTCCGGTGAGCTCTCCCTTGGTGAAATCGAGCTTCAGCAGTTCAGAACCATCTTTCTTCACCTGTTTCAGATAGGCGGTCTCAGGAAGACCTTTTGCAGAGTCGAGGATTTCGCCTCCACAGATTGAGGTACCCCAGATGCCTACGTTGTATGAATATTTCAACTTCGCAAAATCGGCGTTGAATCCGTTTGCATTCAGGTAGTCCACCTCTTCCTTCCTTGACAGGTTCCCGTCACGGGTAAGTGTGATGATTTCCATATCCGGACACATCACGAGGAAAGTCATGTCGAAGCGTACCTGGTCGTTTCTGGCGCCTGTGGAACCGTGTGCAATCGCATCAGCACCTATCTGGCGGGCGTAACGTGCAATGGCCATTCCCTGGAATATACGTTCGGAAGAGACGGAAATCGGATATGTGCCGTTTCTCAGAACATTTCCGAAAACCATATATTTCAGACTCTTCTCGTAGTACTCTTTTGTAACGTCGATGGTAACGTACTGCTTTGCACCCAGTTTGTAGGCATTCTCTTCGTTCGTCTTCAATTGCTCGGGTGAGAATCCGCCGGTGTTCGCGCAAGCGGCATAAACTTCATAGCCTTTCTCTTTTGCCAGATACATCACCGTGTAGGAGGTGTCAAGACCACCACTGAAGGCAACTACAACTTTTTTCTTCTTGTCCATATCTATTGTCTTTATTTTTGTTCATCAGGTGTTTTGATTGTGATTCGGTCAAACGGGTCATAAAGCAGACCTGTGCAGATGCATCTTTCCTGATTGTTCCGCTGGAGTATGTCGTAATTACGGCAGCCTTCGCATCCTTTCCAGAACTCGGGGTCAGTTGTCAATTCGCTGAACGGTACCGGACGGAAGCCGAATTCATAGTTGAGGCGCATCACTGCACCGCCCGTGGAGATGCTGAATATCTTTGCGTCAGGGAACAGCTTGCGCGACAGGATGAAAGTCTGTTCCTTTATTTTTCTTGAGAGGCCCTGTCCCCTGAAACGATGGGCTACTATCAAACCCGAATTGGCTACGTAAGACTTTCCTCCCCAGGATTCTATGTACGAGAATCCTGCAAACTGGCCGTCTTCGGTAGTCGCAATCACAGCCTTTCCGGCACGAATCTTCTCGATAAGGTATTCCGGAGTCCTCTTCGCTATTCCGGTATGCCTTTCCTGCGCGGAGATGAAAATCTCTTCAGTAATCTCCTTCGCAAATTTCTCGTGGCTCTCATCTGCCACCGATACGATGAAATTCATTTCTTAAAAATAAAAAAACTTGCCCCGCAAGAGGCAAGTTATCTTGAAAAGAAACACACAACAACCTACCTCTTAGAACGAGAGGCAACGTCGGTTGTTATGGTTTCCTGTAAACATATTCTTTTTATCTCTCTGCAAAGTTACTATAATTTGATTTTTCTGCAAAGTTTTTTTGAAGCCAGCCTCATTTCTTGGATGCTTCCCATACAAGCGTCTGGAAGATAGGCAGGAAATCTTTGTTCCCTCCATTTGCCACCAATGCTTCCGGATGGAACTGCACCCCGAGAATCCATCCTTTCCCGTCCTTCGTTCCCGTAATCTCACCACTTCTTTCAACAGCCTCAATGACCCCGTCAGCGGAGCGTGCGGCAACCCTGAATCCATCCGGAACATCTTTGATGGCCTGGTGGTGGAACGAGTTCACGATGGTATGTTCAGTTGCGAGGATTGTAGAGAGAGATGACCCTTTCTCCAGGGATATGGAATGTGTCCCGTAAGCGGAACTGGTAGGTGACTGTCTGTGTTTGACAAAGTTACCTGCTACTTGAGATGGTATGTCCTGCCACAGGGAACCTCCGAATGCAACTGCCATCAGCTGTTCGCCGCGGCATATCCCCAATACCGGAATGCCTTTCGCAACAGCTGCCCGTATCAGTTTCACATCGAACTCATCGCGGGAAGGAACAACCTCGCCCAACTCTTTTCTTGGTTCCTCTCCGTACCATTTCAACGGGTCGAAATCCTCTCCACCTGTCATCACAAGTCCGTCGATGGTCTCAAGTACTGTTTCAATCTGAGCGTCATCCGATGTGACAGGTATTATGAGTGGTGCTCCACCGGCCATACGCACGGCCTTGATGTAGGTCATTCCTGCCTCACAACCGGCACCGTCCGTATATCCGGAGATACCGATTACAGGAATCTTTGCTGAAATTTGTCCTGCAGTGAGCAACAGCACGGCCAGGACTGCTGTCATTCTCTTCATAGCTGTGTTCTTTATTGCTGTGTTCTTTTCCAATCCCCAAAATATTTTTCTTCTCCTTCGCCCCAGGCGATGCTGAATCCGTATGCAGATTTCATTGAGCTTCCGGCGGTACCTTCTTCAAACAGGAAGGTTATGTCGAATCCCCATCCGTCCATACGGAAATTGAACTTGTTGCCACTGACGTGCTTGAGTTCCCGTTTCCATCCCTTGTGGCCTATCTCGATATATGCCTTGCCTTTCTTTACCGTCACTGTCGCGTCACCGAACGGCGCCTCTTTCGTGTATTTGCCTGCAATCTTCTTCAATTCGGGTGAAGGCTCGACAACTTTCTCCGATGCAGCCTTTGCTTCGGCTTCGGCGCGCTTGGCGGCCGTGTCGTACCAATCTTTCAGGTATTCAGCATTGTAGTCGTATGTCGGATATCCCAGGAACATATCCAGGGCACGGCGCATTATTGCGTGACGAGGGTCGGACGGTGCTTCAGAATTGACTTGGATTGTTCCGCAGATGTCAAGCTCGGGGACAAAGAAGCAGAGCGTCGTCATTCCCCAGGTCGTGCCAGTATGATAGTAGATGCGGCACTTGCGGGTCTGCTCCACGAACCAGCAGTGAGCATACAGGTTGGTATAGTCAGCACCCTGGGATGTAATAGTGACTCCACGGTGGAGGTAGTTCATCTGTTTCTCGCTGATAATCTGTTTGTCACCTACTTTTCCGTTGTCAAGATGGAACTTCGCCCACTTGAGCAGATCGACAGGAGGACAACATACTGCACCGGCAGGACCGATGACGGTAAGCCACCACAGGGCCTGTTCGTCACCGTACAGAGGATTGACCTGCATCTGTCCGTCCTTGCGTATGAACTCGTATGGAAGAGCAGCCCGTCCTTCTTTCAAGGCTTCGGAGAACCCCTCCCCGTTCAGGGTGGAGAGTGTCATTCCGAGAGGCTCGAAGAGCCTTTCCCTTACGTTCTCCTCCCAACTCTTCCCGGTAACTTTCTCAATGATCTTAGCAGCAGGGATAAATGTGATGTTATTGTATTGGTAATCACCTCTGAAAGTATATGCCGGCCTGATAAATTTCAACATCTTGTACACGTCATCACGGTCGTATCCCATATTCGGGATATAAGTTCCGACCTGTCCTCCCAGACCTGTCCTGTGGCTTGTGAGGTCCTTTACCTGAAGGTTTTCAGTCACCCAAGGGTCATACATCTCGAAATCAGGGAGTATGCTCTTGACCGTGTCATCCCATTTGAGGAGGCCTTCGTCCACGAGTGATGCAATGACTGCAGCGGTGAATGACTTGGACACTGATCCGATCTGGAAGATTGTGTTCTCATCAACAGGGTCATCCATACGGGTTGAGTCCTTCACTCCGTAACCTTTCATAAGGAGTATATTGCCATCCTTCATAAGGGTGACGCCCATTCCGGGAATCTTCCAGTCCGTGCGTACTTTCTCTATGTAGGAATCAAGATTTGCCACAATCTCCTCGTCGGAGAGGACCTGCACTCTTTCCGGGATGTTTTTCGAGGTTTGTGCAAAAGCTGCCGGAAGAATGGCTGCAAGCAGAGCCAAGGATATGACCAAGCGTTTCATATTGTTGATAATGTTACGGAATCTGTGTTTACAGACACAAAGTTATCTATTTTTGAGCAATCTCAACCGTCCGTTATGAAAAAAACGGACGGTCTGTGAAAATTGTCTGTGAAAGAAGTGGCCAAAAATTGCAATTCTTAATCGAGTTGGCTAAATTTGTGGTTCAATTTCAGAACAAAAATGAAACCTACACTTCTTGTATTGGCTGCCGGGATGGGCTCAAGGTATGGATCCCTCAAACAGATGGATGGTCTTGGACCTTGTGGAGAGGCAATAATCGATTATTCAATCTACGATGCCATCTGTGCCGGGTTCGGTAAGGTGGTATTTGTCATCAGGCACTCTTTTGCAGAGGCTTTCCAGTCTGTCTATTCTCCGGAGCGTTTTGGAGGTAAGATAGATGTGGAATATGTATTCCAGGAACTTGACTATCTTCCTGAAGGATATCCGGTGCCTGAGGGCCGTGAGAAACCGTGGGGAACAAACCACGCAGTGCTTATGGCGAAGGATGTGATAAAGGAGCCTTTCGCTGTAATCAACGCAGATGATTTCTACGGTCGTGAAGCTTATGTCGCCATTGCTGACTTCCTCAAGAATGTTGAAGGAAAGAAGGGTAGGTACGCCCTTGTCAGCTACTATCTCAAGAACACACTCTCTGAGTTCGGCTCCGTTTCACGCGGTTGCTGCCGTGCTGACGGGAACGGATTCCTCACCGAAATACACGAGCGCACTGCAATCTCCCGCAAGTCTGACGGACAGGTCTGCTATTCGGAAGATGGCAAGGATTACCCTCTCTCTGAAGATATTCCGGTGTCAATGAATTTCTGGGGATTTACTCCTGACTATTTCGATTATTCCGAAGAGATTTTCAAGACTTTCCTTGATGATTCGAAGACGAAAGCGAACATCAAGGCTGAATTTTTCATCCCGTATGTGGCTGATGTCCTCATCAAGCGTGGTGATGCTGATTTCAACCTTCTGAGCTGCGATGCAAAGTGGTTCGGAGTGACCTACAAGGAAGACAGGCCTTTTGTGGTTTCAAAGATAGGCGAACTGATAGAAAAGGGTATCTATCCGAGCAATCTCTGGAATCTGAAATAAGAACCAATTGAAAACAGGTTCTAAATAAAATATATCAAAACAGATGAAGTCGATACTCGGAATCGGCAACGCACTGACGGACATTCTCGCTGTGCTGCCCGATGATTCTTTGCTTAGAAAATATAATCTTCCCCAAGGTAGCATGCAGCACGTGGATGCTCCTACCGGTAACAAGATTTGGGCGGAACTCAAAGAGATAGGCGTCCAGTATGTGGCAGGAGGGTCAGCGGCCAACACGATTTCCGCGACAGCAGTGTTCGGAATGCCGTCCGGATTTATCGGGAAGGTGGGGAACGACGAGTTGGGTTCTCTTTTCGAGTCGGACCAGAACAGCAAAGGAATAACTTCCCATCTTCTCAGAGGCAGGGCCGCTTCCGGCCGAGCAATGGTTTTCATAACCGCCCCCAACGCCGACCGCACCTTCGCAACGTATCTTGGGGCTGCGCTCGAGTTGGAGCCTGACGACTTGAAACCGGAATTCTTCGAAGGCTACGATTATCTTCATATTGAGGGGTATCTCGTTCAGAATCAAAGGCTTTTCCGTAGGGCTGCCGAAATGGGACGAGCCCATGGCATGATAGTCTCCCTTGATATGGCAAGCTACAACGTAGTGGAATCCAACAATGCCTTTCTCCACGATATAGTACGGAACTATGTGGACATCGTCTTTGCGAATGAGACTGAAGCGAAAGCTTTCACCGGGCTGGAACCTCGCGAGGCTCTTGAAGATATGTCGCGGATGTGCAAGATAGCAGCTGTAAAGGTGGGCAAGGATGGCTCGATGGTCAAGAGCGGAGATGAATACCATTTCATTGAACCGTGGCCGGGAATTGCTAAGGATGCCACCGGAGCAGGCGACACTTACGCTGCAGGATTCCTCTATGCCCATTCAATGGGAATGCCGTTGGAGGTATGCGGGCAAGTAGGCTCCGCCATTGCCGCCAAAGTTGTGGAAGTAATAGGTACGAAGATAGACATCCCACGTTGGAAAGCAGCCAAGAAGGAAATCCGTCAGTTGATGGGTGTCAGTGAATGACGGTCAAAAGATTCCGTTGAGCTGGGCCTCTATCCTGTCGCAGACTGAACTGAAATCTTCCGGATTTGATTCAAAGTTCAGTTTGTCCACGTCGATGACGAGCAGCTTTCCGTCCTGATACTCATCTATCCATTTCTCATACAGTGCGTTCAACCCTTTCAGGTAGTCGAGGCGGATACTGCTTTCGTATTCTCTTCCGCGTTTCTGTATGTTCCCAACGAGGTGAGGAATGGAACCTCTGAGGTAAATCAGCAGGTCCGGGGCCTTCACAAGAGAGGCCATAAGCGAGAAGAGTGAAGAGTAGTTTTCGAAATCACGGGTGGACATAAGCCCCATTTCATGCAGGTTAGGAGCGAATATCCTGGCATCTTCATATATGCTGCGGTCCTGTATGACAATGTCTTCGTGCTTTCCTATCTCCACAACGTCAAGGAATCTCTTGTTGAGGAAATAGATCTGGATATTGAAGGACCAGCGCTCCATGTCATTGTAGAAATCGGAAAGGTAGGGATTGTAATCCACCGATTCGTATTTCGGAGTCCATTTGTAATGTTCGGCAAGCATTCTGGTAAGAGTAGTCTTCCCGCTTCCTATGTTTCCTGCGACAGCGATATGCATATAATGAATTATTAACTCAGAGCAAAAATACAAACTCTTTTTGTATTTTTGTAAAGAAAAATTGGAAGTAGCGAGGATTATGGAGATAAAGTCTTTTTATTTCAATGAATTGAGAGAATGCTGCTATGTGGTTTGGGATGATTCTCTTGATTGTGTGATAATAGATCCGGGAGCAAGTTCCGAAGGAGAGTTCGCGCGCCTGTGCGGCTTCATTTCCGACAGCGGACTCCACCCCGTAAAGATACTGCTTACCCACGGCCATTTCGACCACGTGATGGGATTGGAAGATGCGGCCGTCAAATGGAGTGTTCCCGTGTATATGAACAGCGGGGACCTTGTCCAGTTGGAGGCGGCTCCTGAATATTGCAGGATGCTGGGCCTCAAGTCGGTTCCTTTCTCTGGCAAAACGACTGACATCAACGACGGAGACATAATCGAATTCGGGAACAGCTCCTTTGAAGTGATTGCCACTCCCGGCCATACACAGGGTGGGGTGTGCTATTACGGCAAGGAAAGCAGCGTTCTGATCAGCGGTGATACCCTGTTCGCAGGAAGCATAGGCAGGACAGACCATATAGGCGGTGATTATGAGCAGCTTATGAAGAGCATTACCGCCAAGCTTCTGCCTCTCGACTCTGATGTCAAAGTCCTTCCGGGCCACGGCTATCCGACCACTATCGGCTACGAACGGGCCACTAACCCATTTCTTGAGACGCTCTGATGTCTGAACCCGACAAAATAGAAATCCGGGGGGCGAGGGTCCATAATC
>JAGHVK010000056.1 GCA_018064345.1 Candidatus Cacconaster merdequi | reverse complement strand
TCAGCTGGACATTGTAGTCGGGGCTTTGGGGATTGATGCGTTCCAGGCGACCCAGTTCCTTGATGAAGATTTCATCGACCTGTTTCGACCATTCCTTATCCTTGCCGGCGTCCCTCATGACCGTCAGGTCGTTGAACTTGTTGGAACTCTCGTCGTTGTGTCCCAGCTCTGCTTGCAGGTTCTTGATTTCCTGGTTCAGGAAATATTCCTTCTGCTGCTGGTCGATGTCTGCATGTGTCTTCTGCTCGATGTTCCTCTTCAGCTGTGCCAGTTTCAGCAACGCATTCAGCAGTCGCAACAGTTCGGCCGCACGCAATTCGTCGCTTTCGGCTTTCAGCAAATCATGTTTTGTGGAAACTTCCACTGGTAAACTGTTGCACAGGATGTTGACGAAGAACGGGGAATTGGCCAGCTTCTTCAGGAACTTCATTGTTTCCTCGTTGGGCGAATCCGTTATGTTCGCCAAGTCGGTGGTGCGCTGGCGAATGATCTCCAGCATGGTTTCGTATTCCAGTTTTTCCTTTTTGCCAATCGGAAATTCCAGAACGGCCTTCACATAGGCTTGGGGATGGTCGTACAATGTTTCCGGAACCATGGATTCCAGGTGAACCCTGTTCATGCCCTGCAGGAGCACATTGTACGTGCCGTCGGGCATACGCATCTGATGGATGACCTTGGCTGTTATGCCAAAGGGGTATAAATCGTCCTGTCCGGGAAACTCCGTGCTCGGATCTTTTTGTGCGAATACGGCTATCAGGTTGTCGTGCTTTTCGGCTTCCCGTATGACTTTTAACGATGTCTTCCTGCCTACGATAACCGGATTGATGGTTGCAGGGAAGAACAGATTATCGCGCATGGCCAGGACTCCCATGAGTCCTTCGTTTTCTGCCCTCATTTGTTCTCCGTTGCCATCGATCTGCGTGACAAATGAAACGGATGTCTTTGTATTGTTGTTGTCAAACATAAAATGTAGTGTGATTTCTTCTTAATTCTAAAACGGGCGCAAAGATAGTCAAATTAAAGCAAAATTCATAATTTATAATGTATAAATTGTGATAAATAGGCATATTTTCGAACGCGGGGGTTTGTCTGTATATAGTAATTCAAAAGTGTACCAGTTAGTAATTGAAAAGTGTACCACCTTCCAATTGTTTTGCAAAGGTATATTCAAATGATTAAACTTGCAAATAGAATCCTTAAAAACATAGTTATTTCGCATTAAATTTTCTTGTTTCCTTGAGTCTGTACGACTCTCCGTTCATGTTTATGAGGTATGCATTGTGCGTGAGCCTGTCGACCATTGCTGCCACGAGTACCTTGTCTCTGATGACCTCTCCCCATCTGTCAAAGGCGAGGTTTGTGGTGATGATGGTTGATCTGGAGTCAGCCCTTAGCGATAGGTGGTTGAAGAGCAGCTCTCCGGCTTCCTTGTCGCATGAGACATAGCCAAACTCATCGCATACGACGAGGTCATACTTCTTGAATCGGAGTTCCAGCTGATGCAGGGTCTTCTGTGACTTGCACTCCTTAATCTGCGTGATGAGATGCGGCACGGAGGTAAACAGTACCGTCTTACCCTCCATGCATGCCTTCAGGGCAAGTCCCGTGGCAATATGCGTCTTGCCTGTACCAGGGTTGCCGTAGAGCACGATGTTCCTGTGCTCCTTTATAAACGATAGAGTCTCCAGCCTTGGCAGCAGTTCCCTTACGGTCTCTGGCAGCTCATTGCGGTCAAGCTCCTCGAGGTACTTCATCTGCGAGAATCCGGCCGTCCTTATGCGTGCCTTCTGTCTGCCAATGAGCCTTCTCTCATACTCGCCATGGAAAAGAGCGGTAAGCGTCTCCTCCGTACTCCATCTGCGCTCAGCAGCCATCTTGAGGATGTTCTCACCTTCGGATATGACATACAGTAATCCTAGTTCCCTGGCATACCAGCCTATATCATGCTTCTGCTCCATAGTAGTTTGTATTATAGGTATTTGCATTAGAGTTCATTATCTGCATGACGCTTTTAAGGGTGTCACAAGCCTGTTTTTCTATAGCCTTTGACGATATGCCTATGCTCCCAGTTTCTGCAGCATGCCCGGATTCTTCCCCAAAGAGTACGTGGTTAAAGGCATCAAGCGTGACGTGCATCTTCCTGCGGCGTATCTTCTTCTCTGCCTCCACTATGGCATCCAGGTCGGTATCGGTGTCCTTAGCCTTCTGCAGCAGGATTACGAAATCAGCAGGGCATTCCGTGAAGTGAGTCTCAAAGATGAGCTTCAGGTCATCCCTGAGCATGTACAGGGCAACGGATCCTGCCACGGCGCCAGGCTTGCGGGAGAGTGTCCTGAGGTAGTGCATGATGTCCAGCTTCCATCCGTTCAGAGGTGTGCGTTCATGTTCACATACCTGCTTGCCCTGATAGCATACCTTGATGGTATTGCTATAGAGCAACGCCACTACTTTCTTGCCTACAAGATGGTCCGGCACGCTGTAGTGCACCTTCTGCACCACTATTGTGCCGTACTTGTCTACTGTGTACTCCTGCTGCTCGAAGCTTCCTATCTCACGTGTGAGCGGCAGCATAAGCTTCATCTCCTCATCCATCTTCACCTCCGCGCTTCCCTCGTAGATTCCAAGTGGTGTGTTGAGGATAGCGCACGCCTCCACTATCTGCATCTGTGCGGCCATGATGGAGGGGAATGTGTCCGCCTGGCAGAAAGCCTCCCTGCGCACTACCTCCACGCTTCTCTCCACGTGTCCCTTCTCATTGCCCCTGCGTGCATTGCAGAAACGGTGGGTGAAGCCGTATGCCGCCTCAAGGCGTATCAGGGCATCGGTAGGCTGCTTGCCACCGACAAAGCTCTTCACGGCCACCTTCATGTTGTCATATACCATACGGTGGGGCACACATCCTATTGCCTTGAAGAACAGGCGGTGGGACTCAAGAAACGCCTGAGTGTCCTGATGCAGGAAAAGGTATGCC
>JAGHVK010000059.1 GCA_018064345.1 Candidatus Cacconaster merdequi | reverse complement strand
TCACACAAGGCCATCGAGAGAAGATCTCGATGGATGAAGATTAGCGAAGCTTTAGCCACCAAATAAGGTGGTAAATTTTACAAAAGTGGTATATCCGAGGGAGAGATTCCTATTGTGTAATCGTTGCGATCGTATCGCATTTATCGATAATTCTCTTATCTTTGCGATGCTTGTCACACAGCCAAACATGGGGCTGCGTCAATTGTCAATAGTGGGTGACCAAGTGTCTCGCCAGAATATCGTAAGTTATAGACATTCAATCAAGTATAGTCAAGTGCATCGGAAAGTAAACCGATTAATGCAGCCAAGATATGATACCGGTCCCCTTTCCGGAAATCTATGCAAGAATTGCAGACTACATTTGCGACCCAAGCATCCTTCACGATCTCATCATCATCATAGACAACTTGCCGGGAGTATATCTTGCCGAGCTCGTCATGTCAAACCAGAGAATGAGACTGTGTAGCTCACGCAGGGTCAAATGTCAATGTTTTTCAATAAAGATTAAATAACTACTAGCTAGCACATCAGCAATATCTTAATAGAATGAGAATTTGCTATCAGATTCAACACCTCAATGAATGCCTCATCGCGCCCTTTTCAACTTTCCAACTCATATCAGTAACATTATTCTTCCTTCGGCGAAGCAGAAAGTCTCATTGTGCGTCTTGACCGCGTACCAGATCTGCTTCACGGATACAGGCTGACCGTCCTTGCGGATGCACAGACGCCTGCGGTTTATCTCCGTCGCAAGCTGCTCTGCCTTCATTCCGCAGTTTCTTTCTGCCAGCAAGTATAATATCGCCTCCTCTACTTTCATAAACTATTCATCTCCAAGTATTTCCTTGAACTGATAGATATTTCGACCTATTTGGTCGTAACAGTAGTCGCTGCATCTCTTTCTATTTGATCGGGCTGAATGAAATCACCTCAGCCCTGACCCATTCGTCAAATGCAGCGTTTACAAGGCTGTCACCAGGAAGACAGACCATGTCCCCGTCGATCACATACCACTTCGGCTCTCCGAGTGTGTCCAGCTCCTCAAGCATATCCCCTGCTTCCACAAGCCTCCCACCGCCGTTCCTGAGGGTGTACTTCTGGATGAACCTATGTCCTGCTGTGAACAGATTGCCATCTCTCACTGCCAATGGATATGCAGTCCCTTGGCTTAACACGTTGCCGCAGTTTACGACTTTCCCTTCCCGGTCAATTGCATAGACATTGGCCAGAATGGTCGCCATATGCCCTTCAAGGTCATCATACACATAATCTGTGACCAGAAGTGCTTCTTCCTCTCCGCCAAGATCTACCAGTGCGAAATGCTTCCCTGATGTCAGAGTGTCTGTGACCGTAGAGAACCGTTCCGGCACAGAAGGTCTTTGCGCACATGACAGTAAACCTGCAGCAAGGATCGTCATGAATATAATCTTTTTCATATGAAATATTCTATCAAACCATACTTCAATTTTAGCAATATTTTTCCAATCATAAAAATATCTTAACTTTCCTCTATAAATCAAGTATTCCGCACGTGCGTAGGACAGGCAAAAGCGGGAATGGCATCACAGGAGCGTATGGCAAGCTCTCCGTCCCGAAGTGAGACAGATGAGATAATAAATAACTTTCCTCTTCGAACTCTATGGTTCAAACGGGCCTCCTAAGCCGCATAGAGCGTTAGCCAATTTGAAGAACGGGGACGAACCACCACAAAGTTAGTGACCTTACAATATGCGGTATATATTGATCCGACCGATTACTCAGCCGGGGCAATATCAGGGGTAAAGTCGCGATATGCGACATTGTCGTGCATGACATACCAGATTGCGGTAAGCACCTTTCTAGCGATTGCCACCTGCACTTTCATCTTGTTCTTTCTGCGAACAACGACTTGATGATAGCTGAACTTGTTGAAGTAGCAGCCTTGCGTCTTGGATGCAGCCCAGGCACATTCGATGAGAGTTTTCCTCAAGTATCTGTTACCGTGTGTAGTGCTTCTGGCTTTGATCTTTCCGGCACTTTCCTCGTTGCGAGGCTTCAGTCCGCACCAGGATACAAGGTGGGCGGCATCTTCGAACGATGACATATTTGTGCCCACTTCGGCGATAATAGCTGTGGCCGAACGCCCCTTGATTCCGGGTATGGTCTGAAGATTCTTCAACTGTTCTGGAAAGTATTGCTGGCAAATGGCATCCATCTT
>JAGHVK010000099.1 GCA_018064345.1 Candidatus Cacconaster merdequi | reverse complement strand
AACTGACATCCCATCTACACAAAACGAATGCAACTGGCATCTCAGCGATGTCAGTTGCATCTCACTTTGTCAATATGTACTTCTTCGGATGCTTACTTTTCAAGCTGGATCTGGGCGCAAAATGCGCTAAAAATCGCCAAAAATGCCCTGAAACGTGCGTTTGTTTTGTATAAAATTCAGAATGTTTGAACATCCTCGTGGATATCTAATAAATAAAATGTATATTTGTGGCGATTATGTTGCGGTTTGATACTAATAATGTATTAAATGGCATTTTTTAGGTAATGAATGAATGGATTAGAGATAGAGAGATCCGGGGACGCGTGACATTTTCCATAGATGATGTCAGGAATGCGTTTCCGGATGTGGCAGAGACGACTCTTGCCACTGCTATTCAACGTGCCATCAAGTCTGGGAGAATTCAGAACGTAAGAAATGGTTTTTATGTAATAATACCTCCGCAGTATGCACTGAAAGGGCTTATTCCTCCTTCGTATTATATTGACGCGTTGATGGAATGGCTGGGCAAGCCTTATTATGTCTGCTTGTTGTCGGCTGCAAATCTATTTGGGGCCGGTCATCAGAGGGCTATGCAGACGCAGGTAATGACAGTTGCTCCAAAAAGCAGGACATCTGGGCGGAACAGTTTGATTCAGTGGAATTATCGGCAGCAGATTCCTGATGGATTGCTGCTTCAGACGAATACTGAAGCAGGTATTATGAAGTATTCCTCTGCAGAACTGACAGCAGTGGATCTGGTGCAGTTTGCAGACCATATTGGAGGCTATCAAAGAGCCGCTACTGTACTTGCGGAACTGTTGGAGAATTTGGACATTGCAAAGATGCGCGATGTGATGCCTTTTACTTCTGCCTCAGCTATTCAGCGTTTGGGATATCTGCTTGAGTTTATCTTGGAGGAGAATGAAAAGGCTGATATGTTGTTTGAGTTGCTGACTGGCAACAAGAAGAACCTGAAACTGGTACAGATGCGTAATGATGTGGAGAAGCGTGAGGGGTGTCCGCAGAACCGTTGGCGCGTGAATATGAATGTGGATATTGAAATTGACGAGTTATGATTGATAGGAAATCCTTGCTGTTCTGGGGCGAGAATGCGCCATGGAGCGAGCCTTATACGATTGAACAAGACCTGATTATCCGCAAGGCTCTGGTAAGTATATTCAGCGATGAGTTCCTGGCATCGCAATTGGCATTCCGCGGAGGAACTGCTTTACACAAACTTTATCTGCAACCACAAGCCCGATACAGTGAGGATATTGATTTGGTCCAGATTAATCCCGGGCCAATTAAGGAAATAATGTTCCGGCTTGGGGAGGTGCTGGATTGGATGCCCGATAGGGTGACAAAGCCGTAGCGATACAACAACACGATGTTGTTCCGTATGGAGAGTGAGGTACCTCCCGTACAGCAGATCCGTCTCAAGGTGGAGATTAACTGTATGGAGCATTTCAACGTACTGGGACTGCAGAAGGTCCCGTTCAAAGTTGAGAATCCGTGGTTCAGTGGAGCGTGTGAGCTGACGACCTATTCGCTGGACGAGCTGGTGGGTACAAAGTTGCGTGCACTATATCAGAGGAAGAAAGGACGCGACCTGTTTGACTTACATCTGTCTCTCCAGAGTGGTCTGATAAACGTTGAGCGTGTTCTGGAAAGCTACCGTAGATATATGGAATTCGTTGTTGAGAAGGCCCCGACATACAAGCAGTATGTTCAGAATATGGAACTGAAGATGCAGGACCCGGAGTTCCTGGGCGATACGGATATCCTGCTGAGAACCGATGCTCCTCGTTTCGAACCCGTCCCAGCCTGGGACTTGGTGAAACGGACGTTTGTGGACCGGATGCCTGGGAAGAGGGATTGAATTTCGAACAGTTTTCCTAAGCCCACATCTGATCCTATTGAGTGTTGCCATACAAACATACTGCTCATTTAAAATCCTCAGAGGTCAGAATTTGTTTGTATAAAATTCCGTCAAAATCACTTAAACAATTGATAGTCAATATTGTAATCTATCTTCAACGAGGGGGAGTATTAAGAGTCTATGCCTACATCAGCGTGCGCTCGACTGCGCGGTGCCAGTTACGTATGGCTTTTTCAATGTCGCAACTGTTGCAGCTGCGGCTGAAGGTCTTCTGTGCCTTCCACTTGCCGGCAAGGTCTTCGGTGGAAGCCCATATCCCTGCACCAAGACCGGCAAGATATGCGGCACCGAGTGCTGTTGTCTCAGTAACCTCTGGCCGAATCACCTCGGAGCCAAGCAGATCGGCCTGGAACTGCATCAGAAAGTCGTTACGGGAAGCGCCGCCATCCACTTTCAATTCGCTGACCGATATTCCGGAATCTTTCTGCATAGCCTCTACTATGTCCATTGTCTGAAAAGCTATGCCCTCCAGTGCTGCGCGCGCAATGTGGCCAGCCGTAGTTCCTCGGCTGATCCCTGAAATGTTGCCGCGAGCCTCGCTGTTCCAATACGGAGCACCCAGGCCTGTCAGCGCAGGCACGAAATACACGCCACCGTTATCCTCCACGCTCCTTGCAAGAGCCTCCACTTCGGAAGAACTTCTGATTATTCCAAGAGAATCCCTCAGCCACTGGACCACGCTGCCGGCCACGAAAATACTGCCCTCGAGCGCATAGTTCACTTCATCACCGATTTTCCACGCAATTGTGGTCAGCAGGCGGTTTTTCGAAAAGACAGGTTTCGAGCCGCAGTTCATCAGAAGGAAACAACCCGTACCGTAGGTGTTTTTCATAGCACCCGGCTTTGTACACAACTGTCCGAAAAGAGCGGCCTGCTGGTCACCGGCAATCCCCGACACTGGCACCCCTTTCAGTCCATCAATGTCACAGACGGCGACAACTTCGCTTGAAGAGGCCACTGCCGGCATCATACTGCGCGGTATATCCATCATTGCCAGCAATTCATCATCCCACTGCAGCGTATTGATATTGAACAGCATAGTTCTGCTGGCATTGGTAGGGTCGGTAACATGGACCCTGCCGCCGGAGAGCTTCCACACCAAGTAGCTGTCTACTGTCCCGAAACGGAGTTCGCCACGCAGAGCCCTTTCCTTTGCCCCCGGCACATTGTCCAGAATCCATTTTATCTTGGTGCCGCTGAAATACGGGTCAATCACAAGACCCGTCCTGCGGCGTATCTCCTCTTCAAGTCCCTGTTCAAGGAGCATCCTGCACAGCGGCGCCGTACGTCTGTCCTGCCATACAATGGCATTGTACACGGGCTCGCCTGTGACGGCGTCCCAGACTATGGTGGTCTCGCGCTGGTTGGAGATTCCTATCGCGCTGATTGAATAGCCCTCAGAGGCCTCAATGGCAACGTCAAGCACACTTTTCCATATATCGTCAGGCTTATGTTCAACCCATCCTGAACGCGGAAAATGCTGCGGAAATTCTTTCTGGGCGGAGCTGACAGCATTGCCATCCTGATCGAAAACTATGGCTCGGGAACTGCTTGTCCCCTGATCTATTGAAAGTATGTATCTCATTTTTCCAGCATTTGAACGATATCGGGCCAAACTGTCTGTGGCGCAAGAGTCTCGTTGTGAATCTCATGTCTCATATTCGGATATATCTTGAGGCTCACATTCGTGTAACCTGCCTTCTTCATGGAATCAACTGCCTTTGCAAGCGCTTCGTCGGAAATGCGGCAAGGGTCCTGAGCGCCTGATATGAAATGGACAGGCATCTGCGGACGCATAACTTTCCAGCCCTTGATTCCGTAGCAGTCCTGCATCAGCCCCATCAGGTTGTAAAAGCCGTTAGCAGTGAATACGTACTGACATAGCGGGTCGCTGTGGTATTCTTCCAGAATCTGCCTGTCGGAGCACACCCACGCAGACTTGTAAGGTTCGTTGCTGAAGGGTTTGTTGTACGCTCCGAATGACATTGTCTGAAGAAGGCCCGGCCTTGAATGCCAACCGAAGGTGAGTCCGATTGCCTTCGCAAGTGCCTTCCCCGCCGTTTTAGCCGGATTGTCACTAGGGCAGCCGCAAACTATCAGAGAGTCAATCATATCATCGTGACGTTTGGCAAAGCTGCGCACAACGAGCGACCCCATGCTGTGTCCGAAAAGAGTTGTCCTCAGTGTCGGATAATGCTCTTTTGTCCACCTGACGACAAGGGCGATATCCTCTACCGCCGCCTGCCAGCCGCCATCATACATAAAGCCCAGGTCATTCTGACTGAGGACTGAAGCCCCGTGGCCGCGCAGGTCACTGATGACGCAGACATATCCGGCATCTGAAAGATATTCCATAAGCTTGAGATACCGCTCCTTATGCTCACACATTCCATGCACCAGCACGACAGCGCCAAGCCTCTGGACGGTGCCTTCGGGCTCACAGACTATGCAGGCGAGCTTCAAACCGTCTGCAGCAGAATCCAATGCAAATTTTCTGATTTCCATGATTGAATGATTGAAAACCTGTCTCAAAACAGGTTCTGGTGTCAGGAGAAAAAACTCCAGGACGGTTTAACGGAATTTCATCCTCAACTACAAATATAAGCAAAATAACTGCTAGCGTCAAGATGTCCGGACAATACTATTGATTTGTCGCATAAAAAAAACCGCTCACCAGTACGACGATTCAGGAAGCAATACAGACCATCCCCGTAAATGCATCATCTACAAAACTTTTTGTCTGAATCATCGTATCAGTGTTCAATGCACTTGAAAGTGTTTATGGACAGGTGAACATGCAGATTCGGATAGAAAGGGTTGGGATATTAGAAATAAATGTGTAATATTGACTCAGAATTGGACATTACATAAACTAAAAAATAATGAGAAAGATTTTTGCAATCGCAGCTGTGACGATTCTTTTCGCAGTTTCAACAAACGCCCAGACATTTTTCAACTTTGGTTACGGATTAGGCAGTGACAAGGCCACATTCGGTTCGCTGGAGGCAGACAAATCAAATTCCAACACTCTCTTTGCAGGAATATCACGTAATTTCGGTATAGCCGGCAACTTCGGGATTGAGCCGGGTGTGAACTATATCTTCAACTTCTCAAAGATTGGTGATGAGCTGTGTGTCAAGAATCAGCACCACGGACTCCAGGTTCCTGTACTTCTCAACTATGCCTTTGTTTCTTCAAGTGACTTCGCCCTCAAACTTTTCGCAGGGCCTTCTGTCAATTTCGGACTTTCTGACAAGAGCACCACATATGTCGGAGGTACTAAAGGACTTGTCATCGACAATTATGCAGATGACTCATACAGCCGTTTTGGGGTTTCAGCATCTTTCGGTCTCGGAGCAGAGTTGTGCAACACTGTCCGTTTCAAGATAGGATATGACCTCGGTCTGTCCGATCTAGACAAGTCAGACAATATCACCTACAAACAGAATCTGCTCACCTTCTCACTCGGATACATCTTCTAGTGTAGCTGTCAATACGTCAGAGCCGCCAGCGGCATCCTACCTTACTATCACTTCGTCGAGCATCAGGCGACCGCTCCCCCAGATGCCCGGACGGGTGGCGAATGCGGTGTCTCTGGCCGCAAAGACGCGGATGTAGCGTGCCTTAGTACGGCCTTTCCATTCGAATTTTTCAAAATCGGGACGCTTTTCATCGGCGGCTTTGGTGCCATTCATCACTGAAAGTGTCTCGAAATTGACACCGTCCAGGGACACTTCATACTTCACCTCCAAAGGAAAATATCCGTAACGTACTCCATAGCTTGCGAAGCTTGTCTCAATATTCTTGATTTTCAAGACGCTACCCAGATCAACAGTGACATCTGCATCAGTTCCCGCGAAAGTATCCCATCCAGGATACCTGTGGCTCCAAGGGCCGCATTTTCCATCGGTCAGGATACCTTTTTTCTCGAACTGGTCGGAATTGTGAAAATCATCGGCATAGGTTACGGAAGCACCTACTGCAAGATGTTCTATTGAATCTACTGAGCCCGGTCTCGGTCCAGTCTCAGTACGGAGGTCAAAAACAGTGTAGCCATCTTCACGGGCTTTGTCAGAAAGGCGTATGGCTCTCTTGCGGAAATTATCGTAATCCATATTCTCCCGCAGGCTCCAAGCCACCTCGGCAAGAGCGAAGGTACGTGGGTAATACATCATTTCAGCGTGGGAAGCCTCTTCCACTCTTTCTGTCCAAAGATTGGCCTGAACACCCCAGATTAAATCCTTCCCTTCAAAATCGCCTTCGGCAGGGTCGAATGAGTAGGTATTCTCCAGTGAGACGTAGTTTGTCATTGCTTCTGGAAGTTTGATTGGTTCGTCCTGATACGCATCGAAATAGCAGTAAGGCTCAGGGCAGAAGACAACCTTGTGGCCGGTTGATGTAGCCTGCTGTCCAGCTTCAACACCACGCCACGACATAAGGGCCGCGTTTGGTGCGATGCCGCCTTTTGCAATCTCTTCCCAACCGATTATCTGACGTCCTTTCCCGTTCACGAACTTCTCTATACGGGCTATCCCATAGCTCTGTAACTCTTTCACATCGGTCAGGCCCTCTTTCTTCATCCGCTTCTGACAAAGAGGGCAGGCAGCCCAATGGCGCATGGATGCCTCATCCCCACCGATATGGATGTATTCCGACGGGAAGAGGTCAATCACTTCCGTAAGGACGTTCTCAAGGAATTCGAAGGTTTTCTCGTTACCGATGCAGAACTCGTTCACAGGATGGGTGCTCTCCTGTACAGTCTTGCCTTTGCATTTGAGTTCGGGATATATGGTAAGCACTTCCGAACTGTGCCCGAACATTTCGATTTCAGGGATTACCGTGATATGAAGAGAATCCGCGAAAGCAAGAATCTCACGGATATCATCTTTGGTGTAGAAGCCTCCCACCGCATCCAAGCTGTCAGCCGAGGCAAAGAGGTCAGTTGGGTCACCGTATTTCCAACCAGCTGGTTTCCAAGCTCCTATATCAGTGAGTTCAGGATACCTGTCAATCTGGAGCCTCCACCCTATTCCATCTGTAAGATGGAAATGGAATACGTTCAACTTGAGGGAGGCGAACATCTCCAACTGCTTCTTCACGAACTCAACACCTTGGAAATGACGGGATACGTCAAGATGCATCCCTCTGTATTCAAAGCGAGGGGCATCGAGAATATGTACGGCAGGCATCCTTCTGCCCGAATAAGCATATCTCAACTGTTTGAGGGTCTGGTGTGCATAGAAGACACCCGTCTCAGATCCCGCCTTGATTACAATGCCGTCCTTGTCTATTGTAAGCTCATATCCTTCAGGCGAATCCATTACATTCTCACCAATCACGGCTACAGGGTCCGGGGATTCATCAAGAGAAACTTGTCCGGAGAGCACTTCAATCTCCGTAGGACAAGGGATTATCACTTCATGAATATCAGGAGTGGAACAAGACACTGCCGCTATGAGCACAGCAACAAAAAAAAGATGGTTTTTCATTTTCATAAAAGGCAAATGGTTAGCAAATTCCTTGCTAAGTTAGTCATAATTACTGAAACTGAGTGGTCTGTCAAGAATTTTCCTATCTTTGTAAGAGAGCGAAAAAATGAAAACTATGAAACGATTCTTCATCCCCGCACTGGCAATGCTGATTGCCGCTCCATCACTGTCATTCGCACAGATTGACGAACAGTTGAAACAGGACATCATCGAATCGGGATATGTCCACAAGCCACTCACACTAAGAGACGACAAATCCATTGAGGCTGCGGCCGCACAGAAGAAGGTCATCTCCTCCAAAGTACTTTGCAATATGGAATCCCTTGAAGGCTGGTCACACAAGGGGCACGGCTCAATGGCTCTGACGGATGAGAGGAGCAAGGACGGCGGGCACAGTTTGAGGATGTTGGCGGAGACTATGCCTGAAGGCAAGACAATTGGTATGGGGCGCGGCTCCAGTTATGCCATATTCAACGTGGGCGGAGCCGACTGGAGAGAATATAACAGAGTAAGCCTCAGCATCTTCCCTTCTTGCGAAGGTGCGAGGAGCATCTACCTTACCCTGTGTTTTGAAAACGATGGTGCGGTGAAGGTTCCTGACCGCTTCGGACGCGAGGGCCTCCACGAAATAAACCTTAAGAACAACCAGTGGAACGAATGCAGCGTAGAGATTTCAGGCCTGTCAAGAGACAGGATAACAAAAATCCAGCTCGTGATAGAGACCTTCGGCAAGGACGTGACGATGGGTGACTTCCTGCAGTTCGACATAGATGACATTCGGCTTGAAACCGTGGAGAATCCCGAAGCGGTCCGTGGTTGGACTCCGGCAGAGAACAGAATAGTATTTTCCAACAGCGGATATACCACTGGGGCCGAAAAGAGTGCTGTCGTGAACCTTAAGGACGACAACGGTACATTCAGAATCAAGGATTACAAGACCGGCAGGACCGTCTACAAAGGTAAAATTTCAGAAAGAGACTACCGCATCGGCAATTTCCGCACAATCGATTTCTCTTCACTCACAAAACCGGGACAATATGTTATTGAAGCCGGAGGGGTGACTACCTGGCCTTTCTACATCCACGACGACGTTTGGGAGAACTCCGCCTGGAGGGTTGTGAACTTTCTCTTCTGCGAAAGGTGCGGATATCCGGTACCGGGCAAACACGGAGAATGTCACGCAGACCTGCATGCTGAATATAACGGGAAAGTATTCCCTCTGAACGGAGGGTGGCACGATGCGGGGGATATGGCCCAGCAGACACTCCAGTCCGGCGAAATCGCATATTCACTCCTGCAGATGGCACAGACCGCGAAGAGAAAGGGTAATGTGAACCTTTACCGGCGTATGATGGAAGAGGGGCTCTGGGGCATCGATTTCCTCCTCAGAAGCCGTCTCGGCGACGGATACAGGGCAATGTCCTGGGGAACAAATCTGTGGACCGACCGCATTCTGAACACCAAGGATGATGCGGACCGGAGGCAGATCAACGTGAATGACGGAGCCTACGAGAACTTCGTTCTTTCAGGCATAGAGGCTTATGCTGCAATGGTGATTGACGACGACCCTGAACTCGTTACGAATCTTACCAAGGTAGCGCAGGAAGATTTCTGGTATGCAAAAAAACGTTTTGACAAGTATGGCTTCGCAGAACTCGGGATGGTGGCAAGAGGCCACGCCAAGAACACACCTGAAAGCCAGTACCGCGCAAGTGTGTCGTGGGCTGCAAGTATGATATACAAACTGACGGGTGACAAGCGTTACGCAGAGCAGGCCGCAGAATTCATCAAGATGCCTATGGAGTGCCAGCAGAAAGAGGCGATAGGCGGAGGGATCAAAGGCTTCTTCTATGGCGACAAAGACCGTCACAGCGGTGTCCATTACAGCCACAAGTCAAGCGACTACGCCTTTATGGAAGCTTTCGCGGCTCTTTGCGAAACCCAGAGTGAACATCCTGACTATAACAAATGGATGGATGCAATCAGACTCTACGCAGGGTACCTCAAACAGATAATGGCTTATGTACAGCCTTACGGAATGGTTCCGAGCGGAATCTACAACATCAATGAATTCAACTACCCGGAACTGTTCTATCCGTGGCAGCTTGGCGCTCCTCGTGACAGTACTGCCGGCGAAATCTACCGCAGACAGCTTGAAAACGGAATCAAGCTCGACAACGAGAACTATTTGAGATTCTTCCCTGTATGGTACTCATTCAAGGGCAACACGGTGGTAAGCCTGGCTACGGGCAAGGCAGCGGCCATCTGTGCCAGAGTGCTTGGCGACAAGCAGTTGAAAGAGATTGCAGAACGTCAGTTGAGCTGGGTTGTAGGATACAATCCGTTCGGGCAGTCACTCATCTACGGTGAGGGAAGCAACTGGTGTCAGCAGTACTGCGCCCTGCCGGGTGAGGTGGTAGGTGAAATCCCTGTTGGAATGCAGGCTTATTTCGACGAGGATGCCCCTTACTGGCCTCAAATCAACACTGCCACCTACAAGGAGGTTTTCGGCCTCACCGCCTCCCGCTGGCTGATGCTTGTATCTGAATTCTGATGCATGATATGCCGCAAACTAACCTCTGCACAGTTTTTGTAGAACAGTCAGAGAAATAATTGAAAAGATATGTTGATAGACATCATCGCCGTCCTCTGCGGCATAATTGGGCTGATAGGCTGTATCCTGCCCGTCATTCCGGGACCACCGATCAGTTGGGTCGGTCTGTTGCTGCTCTATCTGAAGAGCGGAGCTGAAGTTTCCACTACGCTGCTGATTGTAATGCTGGTCATTACAATCGTGGTGACTGTGCTTGACTATGTCGTTCCATCCTATTTCACAAGGGCCACAGGCGGTTCCAAGGCAGCAGGAAGGGGCTCGCTGGCCGGCCTGCTTGTCGGGCTGTTCTTCTTTCCTCCGTGGGGTATGATAATCGGAGCCTTCCTGGGAGCTCTTCTCGGAGAGATGCTCATCAACGGCAAACAAGTTGAGAAGTCCCTCAAACCGGCTTTCGGTGCCTTGCTCGGATTCATGTTCGGTACAGGTCTGAAACTGGTTGCCTGCGCAGTGATGATGTTCTATATCATCCGGAACTTATAGGACTGGAGAAGGAACGTATTCTGAGCCATTCCATCTGAAGAAAAAAGTGGTCGTCCCATTGGTGACGACTATTTTTTTCACCTTGAGCACCCGCGTGTACCGTATCACCTGTTCTATAACGGTGCGGTCAATCTTCACTGAAGGAGCTTTGCACTCTATAAGTATTTCCGGGTCAAGATTCCGTTCATATACGAGAATGTCGGCACGATACTGCAATCCGTTATACTGGAAAGGCACTTCACTCTTCATTCTCACCTCGGGAATACCACACTTGTCTCTCAGCCAGACAATGACGGACTGTCTGACATTCTCCTCCGGCGTGAGCTCCACTTCCTTTTTCCGCAACGGGTCGAAGACTTTCATCTGTCAGCCGTTAAATCCTATTTCGGCAGCCTTCTTCTCCATAAGAGCATAGGCAGCTTCGTATTCGTTCGGAATCACACCATCCAGAATGGCTTCCTTTACGTACTCCTTGATAATACCGATCTCCTGGCAAGGAGGAATATGGTATTTCTCCATAATCAGGTCTCCGGTAATAGGATTCTTGAAGTTCCTTACAGCATCCTTCGCCTCAACCTCGAGAAGTTTCTCCTTGACGTGCTCATACTGGCGTTTGAATCTCTCCACTTTCTGCTCGTTAGCCGAAGTGATATCAGCCCTGCATAGAATCATAAGGTCATCGATGTCGTCCCCGGCATCGAAAAGAAGCCTGCGGACTGCGGAGTCGGTAACCTCATCTGTCACAAGAGCAATCGGCCTCAGATGCAATGCAACGAGTTTCTCAACATATTTCATGTCGTCGCTCTGCGACATCTTCAGTCTGTTGAAGATTCCCTTTACCATCTTTGCACCCACATATTCGTGGCCGTGGAAAGTCCATCCTGTCCCCGGTTCGAAACGTTTGGTCTGAGCCTTTCCTATGTCGTGAAGCAGGGCAGCCCAGCGCAGCCAGAGATTGTCACTCACCTGGGCCACATTGTCAAGCACCTGAAGGGAGTGGCGGAAATTATCCTTATGACCCTTGCCCGATACTGTCTCCACGCCTTTCAGATTGTTCAAGGCAGGGAGCACCGTTGAGAGCAGGTCACACTCGTCCAGCAGACGGAATCCTTCCGAAGGAGTCGGCGACAAGAGTATCTTATTGAGCTCCACGGCAATTCTTTCAGCAGAGAGTATCGACATCCTGTGCTTGTTGCGCCTTATCGAATCTTTCGATTCAGGTACTATCCTGAAGCCGAGCTGCGTTGCAAAGCGTATTGCCCGCAACATACGGAGAGGGTCGTCGCTGTATGTGGTGTCAGGGTCAAGCGGAGTACGGATAAGGCCCTCATTGAGGTCCCGGATGCCTCCGAAAGGATCCACGAGAGTTCCGTAATCATCTTTCTGAAGGCTGAAAGCCATAGCATTTATCGTGAAGTCGCGGCGCTGCTGATCCTCCTGCAAAGTGCCGTCCTCGACTATCGGCTTACGGGATTCAGCACGATAGGATTCCTTCCTGGCCCCGACAAACTCCACTTCAATGCCCTTGTATTTGAACATCGCAGTCCCGAAGTTCTTGAACACAGAGACCTTGGAACGGAGTACGTCAGCAGCTGCCTTCGCTATCTCTATCCCACTCCCCTCCACTACTATGTCTATGTCGGTGTTCGGCCTCTGAAGGAAGTAATCACGTACATAGCCTCCGATAACGAAGGCTCTTACTCCTTTCGAAGCCGCCACATCTGAAACGGTGCGGAAAATAATGTGGTTCAATGCATCTGAAATCATAAAAACAGAATCTTAGAGACAAGTTCCTGAAGAAGTTCTCCGTCCCCGGCTTCACCGCGGAGTCCGCTCTTCGATTTGGAATCGGTCTGGCGCAGGAGGGAGATGGCTTTCATCACCTTCCTGGCAGGATAGTTTCTGATGGCCGTGTCATACTCGGAGGCGAAATACGGATTGACACCCAACTGGGAGAGAATCTCGCCGCGCGGAGTCTCTTCCTGGAGCAGGGCGTGATACTTCAGCAGCCTCAGGAAATGGCTGCTCAATGCTGCAAGCACAACAACGAGCGGATATCTCTTTGAAGACTCGGAGAAGAACTTCACAATCCTGAATGCCTTCACTGAATCTTTCATTGAAAGAGCCTTCGTAAGTTCGAAAACGGAATAGTCGCGGCTCATCCCGACGTTTTTCTCTATGTCACCGGCCGTTATGGTCTTTGTACCCTCAGGCAGCAGCTTCACAAGTTTGTCAATCTCAAGGGCTATCTTCTGCATATCCACTCCCGCGAATTCCGAAAGGAGCGCGGAAGCGTCGGGCATTATCTTCAATCCTTTCTCTGACACGTAACTCTCTATCCAACGTGGCATCTTGTAATCAGGAATCTGGTTCGACTCGAACACCACACCCACTTTCTGAGCCTGCTTGAAGAAGGAGGTACGTTTGTCCACGTTCTTCGAGCTTTTTGTAGGGTCATTCGGTGTCTTGTAGCAGAGGACGAGGACGGTGGTCGGCATTATACCGCTGAAATAGACTCCGATATCCTCGAACTTCCTCATCATCTGCGCCTCCTTCACCACGACGAGCTGCCTCTGGGACATCATCGGGAACTGTCTTGCCGCACTGACAACCTGCTCGGCAGTAACGTCAGCACCATACAGGACAATCTGTCCGAAATCCCGTTGTTCTTCTGGAACAACGTTATCAATCAGAAGATTGCACAACTGGTCGATGTAGTAATGTTCCTTGCCGAAAAACAGGTAAACCGGAGCATAGTCACCGGAAAGGATGTTCTCCTTCAAAGCCTTGAACTCGCCTGCCGTATCTGATGCCTGCCGTGCCATAACTCAGAATCCATTGTCAGGCAAAGGTACAAAAAATAAATTATCCTCTATGCCGACACACGTCCGTCACGGAGTCTGATGCACCTCCTTGTGCAAGAGGCTATATCCTCTTCGTGAGTCACGATTATCACGGTGTTCCCCGCAGCGTTTATCTCCTCGAAGAGTTTCATTATCTC
This sequence comes from Candidatus Cacconaster merdequi, assembly GCA_018064345.1. Taxonomy (GTDB): domain Bacteria; phylum Bacteroidota; class Bacteroidia; order Bacteroidales; family UBA932; genus Cacconaster; species Cacconaster merdequi. The sequence continues at coordinate 157 of JAGHVK010000099.1, read as the reverse complement.
CATTGAAGTGGCTGTATCAAGATTTCCGGTAGGCTCGTCGGCAAGGATTAGCGATGGACCCGGGACGAGTGCCCTGGCTATGGCAACCCTTGGGCGCTGACCACCGGACAGTGCCTTCGGCTTGTGATGTATGCGGCTGGATAGGGCTACTCTTGAG
>JAGHVK010000081.1 GCA_018064345.1 Candidatus Cacconaster merdequi | reverse complement strand
TGCGGCGATGTCCTTATAGGTCTCATCGGGCTTTATGCCCCGCTAGGTACTCTGGCCCTGTGTTATTGCCGACCGCAGTGTAATGTCAGGAACTCTGCCGGAATTCTTTTATGGCTGAACGGTTAAACTTATATTGCTATTTTCGGTGTTTCCACCATTATTGTAAAACTCCCAATATTCCATGTCGTTCTCAGATTTTAACGATGCAAAGATATGGTCAATATTTGACAGTCCTCGTCAAAATTTCCAAACCTGCAAATTTTATAGAAAAGGGGAGTTGGCGTCTCCCGACGGCAACTCCCCAAAAGCAAGCTAAAATCTGCGAATGCAGAATGGTATGATTAGAAGAACTGGCCCATACCTAGTCAGTATCGTTCTCGCGAATCTTGTTGAGCACAATCTCATATCCTTTATGAACTGTGCCTTCGGAGTCTGTCCAGTTGTTCGGACGAAGCCTTCCGGTAACGAAGATCTCATGTCCTTTGGTCAGGATACCCCAAGGAATCGTCTGGTTGTTCTTCTCGAACTCTTTCTTGAAGATTACGCAGTTCATGAAGAGTGTGGCGTTGCCTTCTCCCTGATTCTGGGCGATAGAGAGTCTTGCGAATGTTGAACCTTCGTTGGGCTTTACGTCAGCTGTGAGACGACCTGAGAGATGAATGTAGTTTTGTGTATTCATGATTTTGATTTGTTTGTGCCCTGAGCGGGCTGTTTAACTTTGCTGATTGAATCCTTGGTTGCTTCGGCCTTTGGCCGGAGGAATCCTGAAGGATTCTGAAGCAAGTGTAAATAGCCTTTGGAACGACTCCAAGGGTTCCTAGAAAAATTGATGGCCGGAGGCTGTCCATTTTTCGACGGGTTCATTGGATAAGTTTCTGTGGGAGGACCGGGCGACAAAGCAAAACCCGGTCACTCCTGAAGCCGTCATTCCTCATGCAGTTCTCTTTGCGAACCATTCACGTATAAGATTGTCATCAATGACAGCGCCCCATTTGTCGGGACTCTGCTTCCTGGTCTTTGCCCATGGAGAACCTGATGCTATATGTGGAGCCACGAGCACGCTTCCTGTGGTCCAGGCATATCGTGAGAAAGAATCCGATATAAAGTTCCAGACATCAGGATGTTCCTGCCTGAGTGCATCAGATTCGATTTGGCCATCTGTCTTCTCCTTGCGGAGCTTGTTGTAGGCTCTCGGAAAGACAGGACCGTATTCCCACATCTGCGGATGCTCCTCAATGAGCCTGCGTTCTTTCTGACACAGATAGATACCATACATTATATAAAGCATCGCCTGAAGCTGTGTCATATTGATTTGATGACCTTCACGCTTGGCAAAGTTCACTATGGTTCTTGCTATGACAACGCTGTCTATCCCTTCCCGGCTGGTCTGGGATTCTTCGCTTTTTTTCTCCTCTTTTATCTCCTGCACAGCCGGTACCGGCTTTTTGGTAAAGGTCATTTCGGGGAGTTCATAGTTCGGGTCGCCGGTCACCTCTCGCATTATGGCCTTAAGGCTCAACGGATGTGGCTTGTCCTGCCTTTCCCTCCTTCGTTCTACAACAGGTGCCGGTGTCCCCGACATTTTCTCCTGCACAAGTACCGCAATCGTATTGAGGAACCTGTCCTCCATCTCTGGATTGGGTGTAAGGTCGCCGCCTCTAAGCCAGGCGAACATTTCATGTTTCTCTTCCGGAGTGATGAATGTCTCCATAACGCAATACAATTGATGATAAATAATGGGCGGACACAGTGTCGTTCCGCATCCGCCCTGATTGTTCTTAGAATCCCTTGAATCCATTGCCGCCTTCGGCACTCTGGCTCCCGTTCTGTCCCGAGGACTCCATGACCCTCAGGTTGCCGATGATAGGGGAGCATCTGTTCACGTCCTCCCTGGAAAGGTTCAGACGTTCACGATTGCTCTTGCCGACACTGGCTTTCACGAAGTGCGTGTTTCCGAACTGGTTGTTCGGGCATTCGCGGATGACGATATCCAGATAGGCCTTCTGTGTGCCGTTCTTTGTCGTGGATACGAAGATTGACGGATTGTCGCCTGTAGGAATTACGATGCTGTCTTTGCCGTTTACATTGAGGTAGCTAGCACCGAGAAGTGAAAGGAGGTCAACCTGACCTACGAGTGAATTGTTCTGTGACATATTCTTATAGATTTTATTGGTTAATGATTACTTGATTGTGAAGCGTCTTCCACCCGGGATGGTCTCGACGTATTTTGCATACCCTTCGGGGTCTGCTGCCAGGAAAGCCTTCGGATTGAACTTCTGTGAATCCTTCGTGTTCTTCCACTGTGCTATGATTACTCCATCCGGAGTGACCAGGGTCTCATTCGGCCCCATAGCCTGCTTGATTTCCCCTTCGAGCTCGCTCTTGGTCTCATCCATTATCTTGAGCTTGCTGTTGACTTCCTTGAGATACTGATACTTCTCAAGAATCTCTACGCTGGCGCATGCTGATGTGCCTTCAGCTGATTTCGGATAACGAAGGAGAGTATCCTCGGCTCTCATATCATCTGGCGCAATGCCCTGGAGAATGTTTACGTTCCAGAACCTGTCGATTGTCTCTATCAGCAGGTCATAGAAGCTCTTGTTGAAGTCCACCTCCAGGAAGTCGAAATGAAGCCTGGGATACGCACTGATCCATGCAAGCGCACCCTTGGTCACGCCCATTACTCCCATCTGATACTGAAGCTGGCAGTACCAGTAGGCAGGGATGTCATTCTTGTCGATGGCAACCGACGAAGTCTTGCACTCCAGGATATGCTGGTTCGCTTTTTTGTGCTCTTCGCCTTGATAGAAGAACAGACGGTCGGGGGATACCCTCAGATAGTCCTTCTTCTTGTCGGCAGCTATCCAATCACCCTTTGAGCTGCTCTTGATGAATGCTCCGGTATGGGCTGCGAACATTGTTGCAACCGCATCTTCCATATGATGTCCGAGTTCCATTGCCTCGTTCATCTCCACTGGGCCGTCGATGCCGCTTTTGCGTCGCCACAGCTTGTATGCGGTGTCGAAGTGGTTGACTCCCATGATTGTTCCGGCCTCTGATGAGCCGATACCCTTTGTGCGTTCCTCAAGCCACTCCTCGTGACTCTTCGGTCTGATAACTCTGTATGCCATATCTGATGTAGGTTTAAGCGTTTAACTTGCCAGCCTGGCGAAGAAGCAGATTGCAGTTCTCCTGACTGATGATATACTTGTCCTGAACCCTCTTGAGGATGTTCTCATTGCTGTCAGAGAGTTTGGCAGTGAAGGCTACTGCCTGTGTCCAGAAAGGACTCTGAGGCGAGAGCGACTGACGTTTGTCACTTCCGTTCCGGGTGCTGTATGCCGCCTGGCGGGACTCGGTCGCACTCTGAACCGGCTGCTGCGTGGCTTCTGCCTGCGTGTACTTCGTGGCATCTGACTCGAAATAGACGTCAGCACCGATACCGAGGGCTTTTGCCGCTACGCTGATTGCATCAGTGTATGCTTTCTTGTAAGCGTCATCATCAAGATATGCGGAAAGCACCTGCTCGCCGTTCTCCCATTTCTTCTCGAAGGAGAGAAGCTTGTTGCCGCCAGTACCGTGAATGGGCTTGCTCCATTCACCATCCTTGTGGACATAGAGGTTGATGTCAACGAAGACGGCCATTTCGCCGTTCTCGGCGGCTTCTGTCCACTTCTTTGTGACCTCTGTGTACCATCCGAAACCGACACTCCCAAACAGCTCCGTGAGCTTCTTGATTCGCCACATCGGATTGATGTCGGATTTCCCTTTGAGTCGTCCCGCCTCTATTTTCTTGAGAGCGTTCTCGGGAACTGTTCTTACCTGCTCGTAGATTGAGAGGTTGCCAGCCGATTGCTGGACTTGATTCTTTTGATTTTCCATATGTCTTGGATTTTGAAATGTTGAACTTCCAGTTCACGTTCTCGGAATCCCTTTTCTTTCGGGTTTCCTCTGATGTTTCGCAATCAAAAGGGAGCGGGATTTACTTGCGGCAAGTGATACGAGGAAAATTGACGGCCGCAGGCTGTCCCATTTTCTGAAGGATAGCTACACGGCAGTGTACGGTACTTGACTCAATGAAATCCGCTAAGCTACCTTTGCGACACATCAGTAGGGGACAGCCGAAAGGATTCATGGCCGCATCTTGCCTCACGCCAAAAAGAAAGCCCGACTCTCAAACCTTGAGAACCGGGCCTCCCGTCATTCCACTTTTGAAAACTCCTTTGATATCGGTATTCCTATCCGGTTTCCCGAGAATTCCACCTGCATCCCGACAGGGATGAGTATCTGCCAACTGCCGTGAAGCGACCTCGCGGAGGCCTCCGTGTACGTCCTGAGAACGGCATTGAAGACCTTGGCGCTCTTGCGTGACGTGAGGGATTCCCCCTGGACGGTGACGATACCCCTGTCGAAATCTACGCTTGCACATGGCTTCCCGCATAGGGATATGTCCATCCTCTCACCCTGTGGCGTGACTTCCCGGCCACCACATCTGAACGGCAACCGAGAATCCACTGCGGACATCATCATGTAATCAGACTGTGTCATAGTATCAAAGTGCCATGGCTATCTCATAGAGCTGATCGAAGGAAAGGACCTCCAGATGCTCGTTCTCCAGTGACCCGTCGGAGTCATAGCGGACCTTGAGCATATTGAAGTTGTCCCTTGCAATCTCGAGTACATGATACCACGGCCGCCCGTAGCTGTCATGCACCTGGATGTCTCCCTTCCAGGGTGAGTGTGAGTCTATCTCCTTGAGAAGCTGCTCTCGCGCTTCCAATGTCAGGGCGCTGATCATCGCGTCCTTGATCTGTTTGTTTCCAGTCATATTCTTGAATTTTTAAAGTGTATATCCTCTGTCAATGTCCATCAAAGTGTCCATCCTGAAGCATCTCCAGGCCTGGCGCTCGATGTCGTAGTAGGGGAACGTGTTCCCGTTGCTGGCCTTCCTTTTCGTTCCTTCGTCAGGAAGTACCGCACCCTCGTGTCGTACTATGATTTCCGATTCTCTCGTGCCGTAGGCTTGTCGGACTGTACCGTCCCTTTTCTTGAATGTGAAATGAACGACGTCATCCTTCATCCGCTTCTTGAGTTCGTCAATAAGAATCATTAAGCTGAAAGTCTCGTTGATCGGCCAGTCCATTGTCTGGTCCAGGTACATGTAAGCTCTTCTGAGCTCTTCGTCCTTCTCGATAAGGGTCTGTAATGAAGACCTCATTTCCTGTACTGTGGTGCTCATATCGTTAGTATTGTATGGTTTTCGTTGTATTTTCCTTAACGGCCTTCTTGACCATCTTTCCCAGGTCAATGGCCAGGGTCGAGAGCTCACTCAGATTCACATTGTGCTTGTACATGGTGGACGGATCGTAATACGGGTCGATGCTTATAGCCACCAGGTCGAATCCCTTCTTCTCGATTTCATTCACGGCCAGCCTGACCATCTCGGTACTCTCGTTTGGAGCACCGTCTGAAATCATGAAGAAGAGCACCTTGTCGGATGTGTATTTCCTCACTCTTGCAGCGACCTCGCGTATCGCGACAGAGTCGTGGTTGCCTGCACGTGATTCCGTTGACCCAAGAGAGAATTTCTGGTATTTGCTGCCCTCACGGTAAACGAACAGGTTTGTTGTGCTTCTGCTTGCGGTATGGCCATAGATATACAGATCGATGTTGCCGACCCGTCCGAGTGCTTCGTTAAGCAGGATGGCTGTGTCACGAGCCGCCATCTCTCCGGGACCCCACATGCTTCCGCTCTCGTCGATGAGGATGCATACGCTGATCCGGTTGGTCTTGACTTTTCCCTGACGAGTATAGACCGTAGGAACACCCTGATAGGCCTCGGCAATCTTGAGTGTGTCCAGATGACCGCTTCTCATGCCTCTGACGACGAAATCACGCTTGATGTTTTCGCACTGCAGGGCTTTCGATACAGCCGGAATGTATTGCTTCACTCTTGACAGAGAATCCCTATAGACGTCTGGATTCTGCCCTGCTTTCTCAATATATGAGCCTCTCAGGATTCCGTGCTCCATACGGCCCTCACAGACCTTTCCGGCGCGTCCGCCATCCTTCTTTACGGTCTCGCTCTGTTCCTCTTCGGAAAGCCCAGACTTGGGCTGCTGGGTAAGATTCTGAAGAGCATCGCTCATGGCGTCAAATTCCTTCTCCAGCGCATTTCCTGCATCATTTTCCGCTCCGGAATTCACCGGATTTCCGGTTTTTCCGGTTTCTCCGGACTCGGAAGAGTCTGGTTTCCCGCTTCCGCCTTGTGCCTTCTTTTCCGACTCCTGCTTCTGTTCCTCGTACTGCTTTATGACTTCGTAAATCTTTTCGGCAGCTCTGAGCGCTTCACCTGTCGATGACGGATAAGGTGTCAGGATTTCCTTCACCTGAAGCAGAGGGTCGGCAAATTCCGAGAGCTCGTCAACCTTGAGAACCTTCGGATACCTGATGTAGCCAAGTATAACGTTCATAAGCCTCTTGAAGGTGGAAAGGCCTTCCATCTTGCCCTCACGTACCATCTGGTCGTGATACTTGTCGAACATGTAGTATTTGCTCGCCGCAAGAAAATTGGCAAGTCCGGGTTTTCTTTCCCCGCACTCCCTTTCGATTCTCTCGTCCTCGATCATGTTCTGAAGGAAACCGACGATTCTGTTTGATACCTGCTCAAGAGTAGGGAAGTCGGTATAGAGAAGATGGCATCCTTCGTGGATGGCAAGGCCCAGGAACGTGTCTAGCTTCTTTCCTATGGTCATATCCGGATCGTCAAATACCTTGGTGGCAACCCATACCGTCTTTGAGTCCGTGCAGGAATCATCAGGTGTGATCCTCACATTGACCTTGTCCTTGGAGTTCATCACGGTAATCATGTTGCAGGCAAGGGTATATGCCTTCGTGATGAGTTCCTCCGCAGTGAGGGAACCTGTGATGAAGTCGGAATAGGCACCGTCCTCGGGGATGGTATTCTCCCAACCCAGACGTCCTGTCCTTCGAATCTTGACGAACGTGTTTCCGTCTCTTTCCAGGAAGTCCTTCGTGAGGACCTCCAGTTTCATTTCTGCTGAAAGATTACTTGTAATCATATGCGTTTGCTTTTGAGGTTTAACTTCAACTGTGAAAGCTCGAAAGGTCTTCCCCTGAAAACATAAAGTAAAACCGGCCTGAAGCCGGTTTAGTCAAGGACGATGCTTGTATGTTTTACACGGGGAAGAAATACCTTTGCTGAGCGGTTGAAGGGGAACCGAAAGGGCAATGCTGCCTCATTCGTCATAATTCACATTCACTATCTCTGTCTCTTTACTGAGGTCGATGTCTGCATCACTTATCAGCGTTCCGCAGAAATTGACAATGATTCTTCCTCGGACGATGGTCACCGGGTCTGACCAGTTTCCGTCATCATCGTGACGTGTCTGATACCAGCTCTTTCCGGACGGTATCGTATGAGGTTCGATTCTCATTCCATCGAAGAATTCCCCTGATATCTCTCTTCCGTCAGAGAGTGTGAGTGTAATGTTTTCGGCTTGTGCCGGGTTGTAAGGGTATAACATAGTTGTAATGGTATGGTGTTATTTATATTAACGAAAA
>JAGHVK010000088.1 GCA_018064345.1 Candidatus Cacconaster merdequi | reverse complement strand
TTTGAAACGGTTCTAATACCTACCACAATATGGCAGACGAAAAAATCATATTCTCAATGAACGGTGTGAGCAAGATTTTGCCTCACAACAACAAAGTGATTCTCAAGGACATCTACCTATCTTTCTTCTATGGGGCCAAGATAGGCATCATAGGCTTGAACGGAGCCGGAAAGTCCACATTGATGAAGATAATAGCAGGCATCCAGACGCCGACCCACGGGGAGGTGGTCTTCTCGCCCGGATACTCTGTTGGATATCTTGAACAGGAGCCGAAACTCGATGATTCCAAGTGCGTCATAGATGTCGTGCGGGAGGGTGTCGGCGAAGTGATGGAGATTCTCAAGGAATATGAAGAAATCAGCAACAAGTTCCTTGAGCCTATGGATGACGACCAGATGAACCGTCTGATAGAGAGGCAGGGAGAACTGACCGACCAGATTGAGGCGATGGGTGGCTGGGACATTGATTCAAAGCTTGAGAGGGCGATGGATGCGCTGCAATGCCCGGCTCCGGACGCATCGGTGGCGACTTTGAGCGGTGGCGAACGCCGCAGGGTGGCTCTTTGCAGACTGCTGCTTCAAGAGCCTGACGTGCTGCTCCTCGACGAGCCCACCAACCACCTCGACACTGAGTCTATCCAATGGCTTGAGGCTCATCTTCAGCAATATAAGGGAACTGTCATTGCCGTCACCCACGACCGTTACTTCCTCGACAACGTGGCAGGATGGATTCTCGAGCTTGACCGCGGAGAAGGCATTCCTTGGAAGGGAAACTACAGCAGCTGGCTGGAACAGAAGAGCAACCGTCTTGCACAGGAAGAGAAACAGGAGAGCAAGCGCCGCAAGACTCTCGAACGTGAGCTGGAGTGGGTGCGTATGGCTCCGAAGGCGCGTCAGGCCAAGGGCAAGGCCCGTCTCAATGCATACGAGAAGATGCTTCACGAAGATGTCAAGCAGAAGGAGGAGCGTCTGGAAATATACATTCCTGATGGACCACGCCTGGGTAACAAGGTGATAGAGGCCGCCGGTGTATCTAAGGCATTCGGAGACAAACTTCTTTTCGAGAACCTGAACTTCAAGCTGCCGCCTGCGGGCATTGTGGGTGTAATCGGCCCTAACGGTGCCGGAAAGACAACTCTGTTCCGTCTCATAATGGGTTACGAGAAGCCGGACAGCGGCACTTTCGATGTGGGAGAGACAGTCAAGATTGCATACGTCGATCAGCAGCACAAGAAGATTGACCCTGATTTGACTGTGTATGAGACGATTGCAAACAATTCCGAGTACGTAAGACTCGGGAACAAGGAGATAAATGCCCGCGCATATATCTCACGTTTCAACTTCAGCGGAGCCGATCAGGAGAAAAAGTGCGGAATACTCTCCGGCGGTGAGCGGAACAGGCTTCACCTTGCCCTAACATTGAAGGAGAATGCCAACGTACTGCTGCTTGACGAACCGACCAATGATGTGGATGTCAATACAATCCGTGCTTTGGAAGAGGGTCTGGAGAACTTTGCCGGGTGTGCTGTGGTGGTTTCCCACGACAGGTGGTTCCTCGACCGCATCGCCACCCATATCCTCGCCTTCGAGGGTGATTCGAAGGTCTATTTCTTCGAGGGTTCGTACTCCGAATATGAAGAGAACAAGAAAAACCGACTCGGCAATGCAGAGCCGAAGCGGTTCAAATACAAGAAACTGATGTAATTGAAAAAGCAGGGCCGCAGCGGAAGACGCTACGGCTCTGCTTTCTTTCTGATGCCTTGTCTTCAGTCTACTTTGCAGTAAGAGCTGCCAGAGCGATTGAATTGAGTTTTGTGTCGATGCTGTCGGCTCGGCTTGAAAGCACGCAAGGAGCCATTGCACCGGCTACTATTGCAGCTTGACGCACCTCTTTGCAAAGCATTGAGTTGGTCTTGTAGAACACGTTGGCTGACTCGATGTTCGGGAAGAGCAGACAGTCGGCATCGCCGGCAACTTCACTCTTGAGCTTCTTTATTGCTGCAGCTTCGGCGTTGATTGCAACGTCCAATGCGAGAGGACCGTCTATGGCGCAATTGCCTAACTGGCCGCGTTCACCCATCTTTGCAAGCATAGCTGCCTCAACACAGGCCGGCATTCCTTCGAGCATCTGCTCTGTAGCGGCAATGGCGGCAACTTTCGGCTTTTCGATGCCGAAAGCCTTCGCGGTATTCACAAGGTACTTGCAGATAGCCTGCTTCTGTTTGAAGTCAGGAGCAGGAATTACTGCCATATCGCCTATGATGAGGAACTTGTGGTAGTTAGGGTTGCTGACCACTGAAACGTGGCTCAGGACAGCCTTCGGAGGAAGGAGTCCGCGTTCCTTATTGAGAATGCCTCTCATATACTTGTCAGTGGAGCAGAGACCTTTCATAAGGATATCACCCTCACCGTCACGGACCATACCCACGGCCTGTGCCACACTCTTGAGTTCGTCTTTGTTATCGACAATCGAGAAGATTGACGGGTTGATGTTCTCTTTCGCGCATACTGCCTCTATCTTGTCCTTGTCGCCTACGAGAGTCACCTCAACGATACCTTTCTCTATTGCCTTGCTTGCCGCAGTGATGGTGTGGTCGTCCACGGCCCATGCTGCTACCATACGTTTCTTCGTCTTTGAACGGAGCTCTTCAAATACTTGTTCGAAATTTGTAATCATCTTTGTTATATCTTATAATATACAGGTTCTTATTTAGAGTTCACGATAGCCATAGTGTCCTGAGCTATCACGAGTTCTTCATCCGTCGTGATGACGGCTACCTTAACCTTAGATTCCGGCTTTGAAAGATATGCGTCCACACCGTGAATCCGGAGATTGGCCTCTTCATCGAAATCAACGCCAAGGTACTCAAGTCCGCGGCAGGCGTTGGCTCTTGTCGAAGAGGAGTTCTCGCCGATACCTCCGGTGAACACAATCATATCCACTCCATTGAGTGCGGCGGCATACGCTCCGATATACTTCTTGATGCCGTAACCGAGGACTTTCTGGGTAGTCAGAGCTATCTCACTGCCCTGGTCGGCGGCTGCCTGAATGTCGCGGCAGTCGGATGAGATGCCGGAAATTCCGAGAAGACCGCTTTTCTTGTTGAGAACATTGCTCATTGCGGCAGCGTCAAGCCCCTCTTTTTCCTGAAGGAAGAGAACTGCTCCCGCATCGATGTTTCCGGAGCGGGTTCCCATAGTAACGCCCTCGACAGGAGTGAAGCCCATTGAAGTATCTATGCTCTTGCCATCTTTCACGGCTGTGATGGAACTTCCGTTACCGAGGTGGCAGGTGATTATTCGTGAATTGTTAATATCGAGACCCGCGAATTTTGCAGCCTTCGCAGCGACAAACTTGTGACTTGTGCCGTGGAAGCCGTAACGGCGTACTTTGTATTTCTCGTAATACTCGTAAGGGATTGAATAGAGGTAAGCCCATTGAGGCATAGTCTGATGGAAAGATGTATCGAACACAGCAACCTGCGGAATTGAAGGGAGCAGGCTTCTCACGGCACGGATACCGAGAAGGTTTGCCGGCTGATGAAGCGGCGCAAGTTCGCTGCACTCCTCTATCTTCGCCTCTGTCTGTGGGGTTATGAGGGCACTTTCGCTGAAATACTCTCCACCGTGTGCTACGCGATGGCCGACGGCGTCGAGTTCGCCCAGAGAGGCAAGGACACCGTGCTCATTGCTTGTCAGGAGATCCAGAACCTCCTTGATGCCGGCGGCATGGTCAGGAACCGGCTTTTCTACGATATACTTGTCGGAGCCTGTGACGGTATGGGTGACAGAGCCCACCGGACCTCCGATTCTTTCTACAAGGCCTTTGGCCTTCAGGGTGTAATTGTCATTGCTCTTCATATCGAGAACCTGATACTTGAGTGAAGAGCTTCCGCAGTTGAGTACTAGAATGATCATATCCTGAATATTATATTTCTTCCTGTGAATCTGCAAAGTTAGCCATTTTTTGCAATAACCCGTTTGGAAATGACTAATTTCATTTCTTGCGCCACTTTTTCTTCAGCAATCATTTCAAAACGGACTCCAATTGTGTAATTTTGTCACCGATAGTCCGTGAAGTTGGTATGTGGAAAGGTAGGGAGATTGTTCCGTGTGCTTCTGCGTTGTTTGCAGGGAATTTCCTTGGGGATTTTCTTCCCCTCAGTCCAGTTGTATATCTGGCACTTGCCTTTATCGTCGCTTTATTGGCTCTTTTCTTCAGGAAGATGCCTGTGATGCTCTTGTCGCTGGTTCTGACAGGAGCTTTGTCCCTTCAGGTACAGCGTATGCCGCCATTGGCGGGGGAAAGCGCGCTCGAAGCATCTGCCCGCAGAAGCAAGGATAGGTTCTCGGCATATCTTGAAACAATCTTCACTTACAAAGAGGCTGCGACGCGAGTGAGTGACGCGGATTCCACGACTGTGTCCGATACGGAAGAATCATCTCACGATGATGAACTGGCCATCTTCAAAGCCTTGGCCATAGGCGATAAGAGCGAGATTGATTATAATCTGAAAGATGCATACCGGAAGAGCGGAGCGATGCATCTGCTTGCCTTGAGCGGACTGCACGTCGGCATCATATATGCCTTGATATCAGCTCTTTTCTCAATATTCGGCGGAAACAGGGCGGTGCAGCTCGTCAGGAGCATAGTCACTGTCGCATTTCTCTGGCAGTTCGCACTGATTTCCGGCTTGAGCCCGTCAATCTTCAGGGCGGTGCTGATGATTACCTTCTACGAGATAGCCGGGCTTGTTTCCGCTGACCGCGACGGTCCTGCGGCACTCGCCGGAAGTGCAGTCGTGATAATGCTCCTGGAGCCCGAAGCGCCCCGTGAGCTGAGTTTCCTACTTTCATACAGTGCCATAATAGGCATCTATACCATCTATCCGAGGCTTTCAGCTCTGATGGACAAGGATTTCCAGCCTGACACATCACGCCTGTGCGGTTTCAGGAAGACTCTTGCCGGAATCTTCCTGACAAGCATTCCGGCAAGGCTGATGAGGAAATCAATCTATTATGTATGGCAGGTAATGTGTATGAGCATCTCCTGCCAGGCCACCTGCGGACTGCTGGCATACTGCTACTTCGGCACCTTTCCGAAATACTTCCTTCTGACGAATCTTCTTGCAGTTCCTCTTGCAACACTCGTGATGTACGCTGCTGCAGCTGCCATTCTGACCTCCTTCTCCCCTACCCTCGGGACACTCACTTCCAAACTCCTCCATCTTGCCATTCATCTTCTCAACACCACCATCCGCCTGCTCGCTGAGATGTAAGCAAAAAATCAGGGAGATGCCCGCAAAGGCATCTCCCTGATTTTCAAACAGCTGGGAAGATTAGTCTTCGAAACGCTGGTTAAGAAGTTCCATAATCTTGATGGCTGCTGTGGCAATCGGTGTACCAGGGCCGAAGATTGCCATTGCACCAGCCTTGTAGAGAGCGTCATAATCCTGGGCAGGGATGACACCACCGCAGATGACGATGATATCTTCACGGCCGAGTTTCTTGAGCTCGCTGACAATCTGAGGCACGAGAGTCTTGTGGCCGGCTGCGAGTGAAGATACGCCCACTACGTGAACGTCGTTCTCGACAGCCTGCTTTGCAGCCTCTTCCGGAGTCTGGAAGAGAGGTCCCATATCCACATCAAAACCGCAGTCAGCATAACCGGTGGCTACAACCTTGGCTCCACGGTCGTGACCGTCCTGACCAAGTTTTGCTACCATGATACGAGGCTGACGGCCTTCCTTCTTTGCGAAGTCGGCAACCATAGCCTTTGCCTTCTCGAATTCGGAATCATTCTTCACTTCTGAAGAGTAAACACCTGTATTCATACGGATAACTGCTTTATAACGTCCTACAATCTTTTCGCAAGCGTCTGAGATCTCACCGAGGGTTGCGCGAACCTTGGCAGCCTCTACTGCAAGTTCAAGCAAGTTGCCGCTCTTTGTCTCGACAGCTTTGGTGATTGCATCAAGGGCAGCCTGAACCTTGGCCTCATCGCGGTTTGCGCGGAGTTCCTTCAGACGGGCAATCTGGCTCTCACGAACCTTGGTGTTGTCCACATCGAGAATCTCGATAGGGTCTTCGTGGTCAAGACGATATTCGTTGATACCGATAATCTTCTCAAGACCTGAGTCGATGCGTGCCTGCTTGCGGGCAGCAGCCTCTTCGATACGGAGTTTAGGAATACCTGTCTCGATAGCCTTTGCCATACCGCCAAGTTTCTCAACCTCTTCGATGTGCTCCCAAGCGCGCTGTGCAAGGTCGTTGGTCAGGCTCTCAACATAGTATGAACCGGCCCAAGGGTCGATGCTGCGGCATACATTGGTCTCTTCCTGAATGTAAATCTGAGTATTGCGGGCGATGCGGGCAGAGAAGTCAGTAGGAAGGGCGATTGCCTCGTCAAGAGCATTGGTGTGCAGTGACTGTGTGTGGCCGAGAGCGGCACCCATAGCCTCGATGCAGGTACGTGCAACGTTGTTGAACGGATCCTGCTCTGTAAGTGACCATCCTGAAGTCTGGCAGTGTGTACGGAGAGAGAGAGACTTAGGGTTCTTCGGGTTGAACTGGCTGACAAGTTTAGCCCAGATCATACGGGCAGCCCTCATCTTTGCAATTTCCATGAAGTGGTTCATACCGATTGCCCAGAAGAAAGAGAGACGCGGTGCGAATGCATCTACGTCGATGCCGGCCTTGATACCTGTGCGGAGATACTCCAGACCGTCGGCGAGGGTGTACGCCATCTCGATGTCGTTGGTTGCACCTGCTTCCTGCATATGGTAACCTGAAATAGAGATGGAGTTGAACTTAGGCATATACTTGGAAGTGTATGCGAAGATGTCGCCGATGATGCGCATTGAGAACTCAGGAGGGTAGATATAGGTGTTGCGGACCATGAACTCCTTGAGGATGTCGTTCTGGATGGTACCTGCCATCTCCTCAAGCTTAGCACCCTGCTCCAGACCTGCTACGATGTAGAATGCGGGGATAGGGAGAACGGCACCGTTCATTGTCATTGACACTGACATCTTGTTGAGAGGAATCTGGTCGAAGAGGACTTTCATATCCTCTACCGAGCAGATTGATACACCGGCCTTTCCGACATCACCTACCACACGTGGGTGATCGGCGTCATATCCGCGGTGTGTTGCAAGGTCGAATGCCACTGAAAGACCTTTCTGACCTGCGGCAAGATTGCGGCGGTAGAATGCGTTGGACTCCTCTGCTGTTGAGAAACCTGCATACTGACGGATGGTCCAAGGCTTCTGGACATACATTGTTGAGTAAGGTCCGCGGAGGAACGGAGCCACGCCGGCGGCGTAGTTCAGATGTTCCATACCTTCGAGATCCTTCTCGGTATAGATTGACTTCACCTCAACTTTCTCAGGAGTGACCCAGGGAGTTGAGTTGTCAGCGCACTTGCAGCATTTCTTGCCGGCGCCTTCGAATTTGATATCGTTAAATTTTGGTCTCATTTCTCAACTGTTTTAGATTTCCTTAATACCCAACATTTTCTGATAGCCCTTAAGGGTTTCAAGGACGTTGCATCTTACGTTCACGTAATTCTTGATGCCTTGTTCTTCAAGAGCAGGACGGCATTCAGGGTCACCGGCTACCACGAGGATGGCCTTGTCACCGAGAAGTTTGGCAATCTGTGGAACTGCTTCTGCGTATTCCTCGTCGGAAGAGCAGGCCACCACAATCTCGGCTTTTGAGTCAAGGGCGGCCTTGACGCCCTCTTCAATTGTCTCGAAGCGGTTGTTGTCGATGTTGCGGATTCCGGCAACTGCGAAGAAGTTGGATGAGAACTGTGCGCGTGCGCGGCACATTGCAAGGTTTCCGAAAGTAAGCATGAATGCTTTCGGCTCCTTGCCGCTGCGGTCGGTAGCGAGACGGAGTGCCTCGAATGCCTCTGCGCCACGGTATGGAAGGAGAGGTTCAGCCAGCTTCTCACAGCACTGCTTGCTTTCGCAGACCATACCCATTTCAGTGATTATGTCTCTTGAAACAATCTCTTTGGTAATCTTGTCCTCTGCCTTCTCAAGGAAGTTAGGGAACTGGTTGGTTCCGAGAAGAGTCATCTTGCGGGCGGCAAGGTTGGCGTCCTTCTTGTCGGAAACGGCCTTGATCTGGCTCTGGATTGCTCCGGCCTTGAACTGTGAAACGTATCCGCCTGCATCCTCAACGGCCTTGAATGTGTTCCAAGCCTGTTCTGCAATGGAAGCGGTGAGATTCTCAACGTAATATGAGCCTGCAGCAGGGTCCACGACCTTGTTGAAGTGTGATTCTTTCTTCAGGATGCTCTGCACGTTGCGGGCGATGCGGTTTGAGAAGTCGGTAGGAGCTTCAAACGCATAGTCGAACGGAGTGACCTCAAGGTAATCAACGCCTGCGATAGCGGCGCTCATTGCCTCAGTGGTTGCGCGAAGCATATTCACGTATGAATCATATACTGTCTGGTTCCACTCGCTTGTAACAGCGTGGATGTTCATCTTGCGGGCGCATCCTTCAGCGACTCCGTAAGCGTCCACGATGTTGGCCCAAAGCATACGGGCTGCGCGGAACTTTGCTATTTCCATAAAGTAAGTGCTGCCGACACCGAAAGTGAAGGCAATCTTTGCAGCAACAGTCTCGGCTGAAATGCCTTCTTCGGTAAGGCGTGCAAGATACTCACTTCCTTCGCTCAATGCGAAAGCAAGCTCCTGTACGGTTGAAGAGCCGGCGTTGTTGAATGCGTTGGCATCAACCTCAATCACGCGGATACCCTTGTAACCTTCAGCACTCCTGACTATTCCGGCAAGAGTCTTGAAAGCGCTCTCCTCACAGAAGTAGCCTTTGTTGGTGAGATTCTTGAGAGGGTTGAAATCGAAGAAAGCCTTTACGCTGTCCTTGTCGATTCCGAGACCGTCCACGTAGTCGATGAAGTTCTTCACGCTCTCTGCCGTCTTGATGCAGCAGTCACCGAAGTTTACAGGGACTTTCGTAAGGTCGATGTCCTTGAGGAGGACCGCGAAGTCAGCCTTGGTGACAACCTTTTCACGTTCAAGATAGAAAGTGATTGATTCAACGCCCTTTGCAAGAATTTCGACAGCCTTTGCATTGGCCTCTGCGTACTGGCTCCTGCAGCAGCATACCCACTGGTTGATGAACCATTCGTTGTTCTTCTTCGTACCTCTCACGTAAGGGAATTCGCCCGGTTCTGCGCCAAGATGCTTGAGACCTTCAAGGTTCTCGGCACGGTAATAAGGACGGACATTAAAACCTTCCTGTGTCCTCCAGACGAGTTTCTTCTCGTAGTCGGCACCTTTCAAGTCCTTGATAATTACCTCTTCCCACTTCTCGGTAGGCACCGGTGGAAATTCGGTAAACAATTTTTTTGCCATTTCTTATTAGTTTTAATTATAGTGATGTTTGTTTACTGTCTCTTTTCCGAACCATTTGATAATGAGAACCTGTTTTGAATCATTGTCAGTTTTCAAGCCCTCAGCCGTCTTCAAAGCGGTTCTTTTAATCTTGCAAATTTACACTTTATTTTCTACTTTTAAAAATTGAAATATCCCTAAAGAAAGATGAAACGGACTTTGTTTGTATTGATTTTGGCAACGCTGTCCCTGACAGCATATTCACAGAATGCCGCTCCTGCCGATTCGGCCAGGTGGAAGCCTGACGCAACTGTGGCATACACCACTTATCCCGAACAGTCGCTGGAGATGGATGTCTTTTACCCTCAGGAAAAGTCGGGCGCTGACCGCCGTTGTGTTGTCTTCATCTACGGAGGCGGTTTCATTAACAACAACCTGCGCTCGAGCAGCACTCAAAGTTTCTGCCGCCGTCTGGCAGATGACGGATATGTCGCAATCGCCATCGACTACAGGCTGGGTCTCAAGGGACAGGTCTTCAAGAGCAAGATAGGTATGATAAAGCCTCTTGGAAACGCTGTCAGCCTTGCAGTCGAAGATTGCAGCAAAGCACTCTCATACATCATCGCTCACGCCGGGGAGCTGGGTATCGACCCGGCATCAATAATATTGTGCGGCAGCAGCGCAGGGGCCATCACAGCCCTTCAGACGGACTATGAGATATGCAACCGCACGGCGAACGTGAAATCTCTTCCTGAAGATTTCCATCCTGCCGGAGTGGTGTCGTTTGCAGGAGCCATCTTTTCAACTGATGGCAAGGTCAAATACAAGTACGGTACTCCCGCCCCTACCCTGATGCTCCACGGTACTGCGGACAGCCTTGTGCCATACGACAGGATAGCGATGTTCGGAATACGGTTCAGCGGTTCGAACGACCTTGTCAAGGTATTCAAGGAGAATCACTATCCTCACCTGTTGATCCGTTACGTAGGTGAGGGTCACGGAGTTTCGGCAAGGATGACGGACAGTTACGAACAGTTCATCTGGTTCGTAGACAATTTCGTTGCCGCACGCCACAACTATGAGATGGACATCACCTGGAACGACCACGACCACATACCTGTAGACTGGGACAACTCTCAGCCTGACGATCTGTACAAATAGCAGAGCCACCGTCTTACATCCTTATTTGAATTATTTGTCTATCTTTGCAGGTCATAGATAAAAAATCACAGTGTCCCCGATGAAAGAAGACAACGACCTGAACATACCTCAATATGAGTACGGAGACGAGAGTATCGTTCACCTTGAAGACCTGGAACACATAAGGTTACGCCCCGGTATGTATATCGGAAGGCTCGGTGACGGAAGTGCGCCGAACGATGGGATGTACGTGCTGATGAAGGAAATCATCGACAACTCCATAGATGAGTTCGCGATGGGTCACGGCAAGCAGATTATCATTGAAATAAAGGACAAGGAGATATCCATCCGTGACTTCGGGCGCGGCATTCCTTTCGGATTCGACGACAAGGGAAACAACACTCTCGACTCTGCCGCCAGCAAACTGCATACGGGCGGCAAGTTCGACAGCAAGAACTTTCAGAAGTCAGTGGGTATGAACGGTGTAGGTTTGAAGGCAGCCAATGCGCTTTCGTCTTCTTTCGTAATCCAGTCGTTCCGCGACGGGGAGACTCTGCGCATCGAATACTGCAAGGGAAAGAGAATCACCGAAACCCTGCAGGTGGAGCCGACGAAGGAGAAGAACGGCACGTTCGTAAGTTTCATCCCGGACGACACTCTGTTCGAACCGTACGAATACAATCTGGAATACATCGAGACGATGATGCGCAACTACGCCTACCTCAACGTAGGCCTGCGCCTTTCGTTCAACGGGCAGGATTTCAAATCGGACAACGGCCTTCTGGACCTGCTCAACGAGAGTATGGAAGACGAGCCGCTCTACGAGCCCATCCATCTTTCCACCAAGGACATTGAAGTTGCCTTCACCCACGGCAACGGTTACGGAGAGAACATCTACTCATTCGTGAACGGGCAGAACACCACTTTGGGAGGAACACATCTTGCCGCGTTCAAGGAGGCAATCGCCAAGGTGCTGAAGGATTTCTTCAAGAAAGATTTCAACCCGATAGACATACGCCAGTCAATCATCGGAGCGGTGAGCGTGCGCATTCAGGAGCCGGAATTCGAGGGGCAGACCAAGGTACAGCTCGGTTCGAAGTATATGTGGCAGAACAAGCAGGACGGAAGCCACGGCCCGACCATAAGCAAGACTATGGTGGATTTCCTCGCTACGGAGCTTGACAACTATCTTCACAAGCATCTTGACGTTGCAGACATTATCCTGGCCAAGATACAGGATTCAGAGAAGGAGCGCAATGCAATATCTTCAATAAGCAAGAAGACAAAGGCAAGGCTCAAGAAAGCCAGCATTCACAACAAGAAATTGCGCGACTGCCGCATCCACTACGGTGACCGCAATCCTGATGCAGAAAAGAGCACCATCTTCATCACCGAGGGCGATTCCGCTTCGGGAAGCATCACCAAGAGCCGCGATGCGAACACTCAGGCCGTATTCAGTCTGATGGGCAAGCCTTTCAATTGTGCAAAGGCCTCGAAAAAAGACCTTTACGTGGACAAGAATGTGG
>JAGHVK010000050.1 GCA_018064345.1 Candidatus Cacconaster merdequi | reverse complement strand
GCTTTTGTATCCATACCACAAAGGTAGATAAGTTGTCCAAATCTACCCTTGATCAATGGATATTTATATCATATCAAACACGGAAGTTTGCAAGTGTCCCTGATTATGCTTCTGGTCGGTGTATCATCTTATGCACAAACCACATCAGAAGGAGATCTGGAAACTCTTACTCTGAAGGTTGCGTTCCGCCAGGGAAAAAGACAGATTGACCGGGATTATATGGACAATTCGTCCAATATCTCCAGATTCACATCCGCGCTTGCGAAATATGTCTATGATTCCAATATTGAAGTGGAGTCCGTGGACATCGTCGGCGGTGCTTCCATCGAAGGTTCCGCCGAGCTTAACGAAGACCTGTCCAACAACCGTGCTGCCAGAATGGTGGAGATTCTCCGACAGTATGCTTCGGTACCACAATACAAGGTCCATGTGGACTCCCGCGGTGTGAACTGGGAGGATGTGATCGAGATGGTTGAGAACGACTATGGTGTCCCCTCGCGTGAAGAGGTGCTGAATATCCTTCGATATACGCCGGAATCCAGCAGGAAGGCTGCATTGCAGAAACTGGACGGGACTCGCCCGTATTACTATATGTACGAGCACATTTTCCCGTACGTGCGTACCGGAAAGATGACAGTGAGGTTCAGGCTGGTCCCGAAGGAGCCGGTCAAGGCTGCCGCACCGGCCGAGCCGGGAAGGGTAGTGGACACCATCTATGTCCACCAGAGGGATACCGTGTACCACATTTACATGGATGATCCGAACTCCGCCAGAAATATCAACCAGAATATCCTCAATGTAAATACCGACAGATATGGCCGCAGACGCGGCCGTCCCAGTTACGGAGAGCCATACGATGACTTCAGAGAATCGAGACTCGACCGCCTGGATACCCTTCTGAAGACTCCTATTCTTGCCGTCAGGTCGAATCTGCTGATTCCTCTTATGAACATCGGTGTGGAAGTCCCTCTCGGGAACCGTTGGAGTTTCTCCGGAGACTGGAATTATCCATGGGTCTGGCGCTTGCCGGACCATAAGGACTGTTTCGAATTCCATGGTGGCACAGTGGAGTTCCGTTATTGGTTCGGCTGGAGACATTCTCCGGGAGTCTCACACAGGAAGTATCGTCTTCTCGGTCACTCCATCGGACTTGTCGGTGGTATGGGCTGCTATGATTTCCAGCAGGACTGGGCCGGTTTCCAGGGAGAATACGGAGCCGTGGGTATCGACTATCAGTTTGCCATGCCGCTCGGACGCAGGGGCCGTACGCATCTGGAGTTCGACCTCACCCTGGGGGCCATCACATCACGCAACATCCCCTATGATGTCTTCACCGAAGGGGGTATCCTTCTTCACCGGGATGGAATCATAGACACATTCTCATGGTACGGACCGATAAAGGGAGGTATCTCCTTTGTCGTCCCGATATTCAAGAAGGAGAAATATCACAGTGATGATATCATTTTGAACTATTAGGAGCCCAGCAGATGAAAAGAAATATCAAGTCACTTCTGTTTTCGACGGCTATCTTGTCCTTGACAGCCGTCCTCTCTGTATCCTGCCACCGTTTGCCGATTCACGAGCCGTTCTCCAGCTATTACCTCGTGCTGGATCCGGATTTCAGTGCCATACATATCAAACCGTCAAATCCGGGAATGTACGAGGCTGTGTTCTATGATAAGGAAACGCACAAGGAGATCGGTCAGAGCTATCTGGGGTCATACGGCGGATATATATATGACCTCACTCCGGGTACTTATGAAATGATAGTGTACGGCTTCGATTCCGGAAACACCGTTGTTTCTGGAATGAAGGGTTTCAATGACGCCCTGGCCAATACCGAAAGGTACAAGGATGCCGACACTCTGAGTTACAACGCTCCGGACCATCTTATGGTGGCCCGTGACACCAACTTCATCATCCCGTTCATGTACGACCGTGATGAACCTGTTTACCTTTATGAGTATCCGAGCACCATTATGGATACCTGGTGTATTATCATTACGGGAATCAAAGGCCTGAACAATGCCGTTTCGATGGATTTCTACATCACCGGCCAGTCCAAGTCAAACAATTTCGGCCCGAACATTCCGTCCGAAAAAGAGATGACCATCCATTTCCCTGCCAGTGTGGACAATCAGAACAACCGTATCTACACCCCGTTCTGCACATTCGGAAAACTGCCTGATCATGTCAGCAAACTCAGACTGGTGATCAAGGATCCGAACCAGCAGACCATAACAGTCTATGCGGACATTACCGACCAGTTTGATGATCCGGAGAATGTCGGCCACTGGATCATCCTCGATTTCGACTTGGAGATCGATGCCAAGAAGGACGGAGGAATGATGCCTGACGTCAATGAATGGAACGACAATGTCTTCGAGTATAACATACATT
Source organism: Candidatus Cacconaster merdequi (assembly GCA_018064345.1). Taxonomy (GTDB): domain Bacteria; phylum Bacteroidota; class Bacteroidia; order Bacteroidales; family UBA932; genus Cacconaster; species Cacconaster merdequi. The sequence continues at coordinate 3,992 of JAGHVK010000050.1, read as the reverse complement.
AATAATATCACAAACCTTTTTTACACAATTAACACATTATTTATTATGAAAAAAGCACTTTTGATTGCTCCTCTTGCAATTCTCGCACTTGCAAGTTGTAACAAGATGGAAGATCCGCAGATCAATCCAGAAATGAAGAGCGAGATGTCATTCGTTCCAATGAATTACGTAACAAAAGGCTATGCTCTCGGAACGACATTCGATGACTGCACCTATGAGACTCTCCATGTCAGCCCGGAGCTTTCTTACCGTACGATGCAGATTTCATCATATCTTCATCCACAGAATGGAGAAGAGGGAAACTACTTCGTAGACAAGACCTACGCTAAAGGCGATGGCATGTCCTGGTGGAATGTCAAGCCGAACGGTGATCACGATCCTATCTACTGGCCAGTAGGCGGCACCCTTGATTTCCTCGCTTACAGCCTCAGCAGTGAGACAAAGTCAGTAAAGAACGTCAATGTAACATGGAATGAGAGCAATGCCTCTTCACAGGTTGTCCTCGATGTCCCTGGTGAGAACTCACAGAATGATATTCTCTATGCAAGCGCTTACGGCGTCAAGGCTCCTAGTTCAGCAAAGGATGTACAGATGACCTTCAACCACTCACAGGCATGGATCGAGTTCCAGCTCACAGGTTCAGTGGATTCAGAGAACAAGGGTATTGTACATTTCAACAGAATCGAGCTTGAGAATGTTTACAATGCAGGTGTCCTCACCATCGACAACAACAAGGGAAATGCAACTGCAAAGTGGGATTTCAGCGCAGAGTCAAAGAAGAATGTCGAGGTTGACAATGAGTATACTGTGAAGCTTCTCAACAAGGATGTCCAGTACCTTGACATGCTTATCCCACAGCAGAAGAAGACCGCTTTCGTCCTCTATTATACTCTTGGCAGCGATGATCAGGAACTCAGCTTCCGTTTCACCACAGATCTCAAGACTTGGCTCATGGGTGAGAAATATATCTACAAGATCAATGTCACCACATCCGAGGTTACTGTCAAGCCTGAGGTTACCACTTGGAAACCAGTTCAGGAAACTGACGTGAATATCTATTAATCATTTCCATAATTGTGGGCGCCGGGGCGTCCCGGCACCCACTTCTTTTATTTTAAGTTCAACAGACAAATTCAACATGTATGCGTAAAACAATGATAGCCTTATTGACTCTGTCGGCCATGGTTTCCTGCGGAAAGATCACATCAACGGAAACATTGGCGGAGATAGCTGTCAGGGCTGTGAACTGCATCGAGACCAAGGGCTATGTTACGGGTGAATCCCTCCAGGATTCCGGTGTTCCCAGAGACATCCATCTTTCCGCATACAATACTACACTTGCCCAGCCGTATTTTCTTGACATGACGTTCAAGAACCCGGCCGGTGATTCATGGACTAACCACAATGGCGATGTCCATACTCCTTTATACTGGCCTCAGGACTCACGTTTGAGCTTCCTTGCCTACAGTGCGGGAACCTCAGCTCCGAAGGCAGCCTGGAGCCTGTCCGGCAATACGTCCAGAGTTGTTCTGGACGTCACTCCCGAAAGCCTCCAGGACGATATCCTGTTTGCAGTTGCAGATGACTGTACATCAGAGCTTTCACCTATCAGCCTGGATTTCAGACATTCTCAGGCCTGGATTGAATTCCAGATCTCGGCACCTATATCAGAAATCACATCTTTCCTGGGAGTAACGATTAACAATGTCCGTACTTCCGGAATATTAACTATAACAGACAATTACGGTCTGGCCACATCTTCATGGGACTTCTCGTCCTCCATGCCGTCAAATCATCTTCTGACACCGGATTGGTCTGCAATTTCGAGCCCTTCATCATCTGTTTCCTTGTCAATTCTGCTACCACAGCAGCCATGTTGCTCTTTCACGTTTCATTTCAAGATAAACGGTGTTGACAGGGCTTTTCCATGCGACCTTTCCGGTTCAGAATATTGGTACTCATCTGTTCATTACACCTATAAGGCCAATGTTATCGGCGGCGAGGTGTCCGGCTTTACAAAATCTTCTGCAGAGGGGGATGATATTTCATGTCATATCTCCACGACAGAACAGAATTGGGATTGAAATTAATAAGAAACATATATGAATAAGTCGATAGCATTCCTGGTCTCTTCCGTTGCCCTGCTGGCCTTTACCGCCTGCAGCAAGGATGTCAATGAAGTTCCGGAGATCATGACCGGTGAACTGGCCGTCTGCCCTTTGAACGATGCAACAGATGTTACAAAGGGTTATGTGGAAGGGTCAACTTTTGTTGAGACAGGTTATGAGTATATCCATGGTACCAAGAGCCAGGCGCTTCGCACCATGCAGCTCTCAGCATATCTCACCCCTCAGAACGGGGCGGCCGGAAACTATTTCGTTGACAAGACTTTCAGTGCTGCAAGTGATGCTCTCACTGAAACCACTTGGTGGAACACGAATACCGTCAATGGGGCGCACGACCCTATTTACTGGCCCGTCGGCGGTAACCTTGATTTTCTAGCATATAGTGTCAGTTCGGAAGTCTCCGGCGAAGGGAAGAGCCATAATGTCACAGCAGTATGGGACGAGACAAATGCCGCTTCCATGGTGACACTTTCCGTTCCCGGTGAGAATACTCAGAATGATATCCTTTTTGCAAGTGTTGCCGGTGTGCTGGCCGCTACGGATTCGAGCCCGGTTTCCTTGACTTTCAAGCACGCGCAGTCCTGGCTGGAGTTTGTTCTGACAGGCACCTCTGACGAAGTGAACAAGGACGGTGTCGTAACCTTGAACAGGATTGAGCTGGAGAACATTTACAACGCCGGTACCCTTTCCATTCGCAACAACGGCGGAAATGCTTCTGCAAAATGGGATTTCACCGGTGAAGACAAGCAGAACATCAAGGTTGATGATTTCAACTCTGACGGCAGACTCACGGCTTCTCCCAAGTATTATGATATGCTTATCCCTCAGCAGGCGAAGACTGCATTCGTGATCTACTATACTCTTGGATCGGATTCCAAGGAACTTAGCTATCGTTTCACTACCGACCAGAAGACTTGGCTCATGGGTGAGAAATATATCTATACTATCAGTATAACTGCTTCTGAAGTATCTGTCTCTCCTAAGGTCACACCTTGGTCCGCCCCTGTCCAGGGATTCAATTTTGCTGTCAGCGTCAAGTCATCAGACGAAACCAAAGGAACAGTCTCCATAAAGAACTCCAGTGTGATCGGTGGCCATCTCGAGGGTAATACCATACGGTTTGACACCTGGGGTGGCCTGGCCGAGATATCAGCTGTTTCTACCGACCCGAACAGATTTGTCTTCACTCAGTGGAATGACGGTAATACAGATAATGTCCGCACCATAGTCGCCACGCGTGATTTTGATTATGTCGCCGGTTTTACCGACGTCCTGTATTCCATCAAGGCCGTTCCGGCAGACGGTTGTGAAGATATGGGCAGTGTGTCCGGTGGCGGTGACAGCTTTCTGTACAATTCCGAAGCGACTTTGAAAGCAACACCTAAAGATCCTTCTAAATACTTGTTCCTGGACTGGTCTGATCTCAACTCAGATGCCGTAAGGACTGTCACAGTCACAGAAAATTCAGAGTATGAGGCACGGTTTACTTGCAGGATCAGCATCCGTGTCAAGGATGGTGATGAAGGAAAGGGTACTGCGGACGTAGTTTACACAGGCGTGAACAAGGCCATGCTCACCGCGGCTCCGAACGGTTCATATCAGGTCAAGTGGTATGTTAAAAACGGGTCGGAACAGCATTTGGTCGCATCCAACCTGGACCAGATATCTGTTGAAGTTACCGAACCGACAGAGTATATCGTAGCCTTCGTTGAAACAATATAAAAAACAATAATCATTAATTATTATGAAGAAAAGGTCATTACTCTTCCTCCTTCCTTCCCTTGCACTCCTTGCAGTTGCAAGTTGCAACAAGGAATCCAACGTCGTTCCTAACCCTTCAGCATCAGGCGAGCTCGCCGTCATCCC
>JAGHVK010000079.1 GCA_018064345.1 Candidatus Cacconaster merdequi | reverse complement strand
TATTTCTGCTATTTCGACCGCGACGGCAAGGCTCACAAGGCATTCATGATGCCTCAGGGTACGCTTCCTAAAGACAGAGACAAGGTGTATTCATACAATATCCCTGAATTCAGCATCGAGCCTATCAGGCAGTCAGTCAAGGAGATATCAAGGATGGTAGAACAAAATGCCGTCCAGGCGGAATACGCTGAACGGCATTGATAACTCTGCTTTCAGGAACTCGTACTATTGAAGTTTGAAGACAGCGGCACTGCAAGCGCCGAGCTGGACGGTATCGCCTTTCTTTGTCTGCTTATAGCTGACCTTTCCCGAAGATATGGCGCATAACGGGGCTCCGTCTGACATGGAGCCGAGAGTTGCCTGTACTTTCTTTCCACTTGGATTGATTGCGACCAGATATGTCTCTTTCCCGGTGAAACGCTTGTATATCATAGGATATGGCTGTTCCACATCTGCCACATATTCCCATTCCCCGTCATTGCCCAATGCCTCAGAGCCCTTGCGCAGTTTAAGCAGGTCTCTGACATAATTGAGAAGAGAATTAGGATCATTCTCCTGTGCCTCGACCGTGATTCTTCCGTTCTCGGTGTCCACAGGCAGATACAAATCCTCTGGCTTGCAGCTGGAGAATCCGGCTGACTCCTCAGCAGTCCACTGCATAGGAGTACGGGAGCCGGAACGGGCATTGCTTCCTTCCTTGCTTGGAAGTCCCGGCAGATACTTCATTCCGATTTCGTCACCGTAGTAGATGGTAGGGATACCAGGTAGGGTGAGGAAGAAGGTCATGAGCACTTTCAGTTCTTCCGTGGAAGTGCGTGGCGCGAAGCTGACACGCTGAGCATCGTGACTGCCGGTCGGGAATGAGAAATATCCTATTCCTCGTGTGCTGTCGTAAACATCTTTGAAATTATCTACGAAACCCTTTATGCTGCCTTCTCCGGCAAGGTCGAAATAAGCCTTAGGCTGTTGGAAAGCCATACCGGGACGTGTCTGCTGGGCATTATTGCCAATTGATGTCAGATTTACAGGAGCGGCATCGCGGGAACGGGAACGTGCCTGATAGAAATCAATGTCAAAGCCTGCCGGGAGAGACTGCTTAGGATTGAACCACTCTGCGATAAGAGCCCTGTCCGGGAAATTCTTGTCACGCCATTCCCGCATTTCCTTCCAAAGCTTTGAGGTTTCTGTCTTGTTCATGTCATCATTCTTGACAAGGCTTGATGCCAGATCGACACGGAAACCGTCGATGCCCTTGCTGAACCAGAATGACATGATATTCCTGATTTCCTGGCGCACAGCCTGCGGGCCAGGAGCATCTACAGACTGCTCCCAAGGATGGGAAGGATCCGGATTGGCATATCCGTAATTCAAAGCCGGCTGGGCTTCGTAGAAATTCTTCTGGTAGTATTTGGCGCGCGGAGCGTTCGCCTCTACGAATTTTCCAATAGTACTTGCCTTAGGGTCAGGAGCTTCGTAGCGTTTCTTTATCTGTTCCTTGTCCTCGTCTGTTATGACGTCGGTCCAGATGAAATAGTCGCTGTATCTGAGATTAGAGCCTTCCTTTGACTGGAGGAACCATGGATTCCGGTCGCTTGTATGGCCGGCAACAAGGTCAAGGCATACCTTGATGCCACGCTTATGAGCTTCAGAAGCAAGAGTGACCATATCAGTGTTAGTTCCGAAGCGTGGATCGACCTTGTAGAAATCGATAACATCGTATCCACCGTCCATCCATCCTGATTCATATACTGGGCTGAGCCAAATAGCAGTGACACCCAGCTTCTTAATGTAGTCAAGACGGGAGGTAATACCAGGCAAGTCACCGATGCCGTTACCATCACTGTCCATATAAGTTGAAGGATAAATCTGATAAAGGACAGCATCCTTTATCCATTCCGGACCCTGAGCCATAGCGACTGTCGATACAAAAACAGCTATGACAGAAAGCAGTTGATGTTTAAATGAGTTCATAAGATATGTTGCCATTTTGCAATATTTAGTACTCTTTTTGCAAATAAATTTTGCTAAATTTACTTAAATTTCCGCTACGTTCTTAATGCGAAAACTCACTCTACATATACCAGGAAAATCCTTAACGAAGGATTTCGAGACCTGGCTCGAAACATACATTCAGGCGAAGATTGAAGAATACCGTCTGAAAGGCAGGACCGTAAGCAAGATGCCGCCTGCCGCCAAGAACTATGCTTCCATGCTCCATCTTCTTCAGGATTTCGAGAAGTCCAAAAACAAAGTTCTCACAAAAAAAGACATTAATCAAGCCTTTCTAACAGAATTTTCTGATTATTGCTTTGATTCACGGCATCTTAACAACAGCACTATCAACAAGAGAATAGATGCTCTCTTCTATTTCCTCCATCATTTCTATCCAAAACCGCCCGGGGTGCGCAAGCCCAAGCACTTCAGCATCCTGAAAAAGAAAGTGATCAGGCTGACGGTCGATGAATTGAAGCAGTTACATGCTTTGGTGCTTGATGACCCGGTGCTCGAGCGGACGAGGGATTTCTTTTTGTTTCTTTGCTATACCGGGCTCAGATTCGGGGATTTTTACAAACTGAACAGGTCATATTACGACCCGGAGTCGAATGAAATCCACCTGATGACGAACAAGACGACGCGGGAGTGCAGGATTCATCTGAATCCGATTGCCTTGCAGATAGCAGAGAAATACGATTTCAAGTTCAATGCTTCGTGCAATCAGGACCTGAACAGGTACATTAAACTGCTGCTGGAGAGATATCATCTTTTCGAAACGGAAGAAACAGTAGAGTACCTCAGCAAAGGGCGATGCACCAAGACATGCCTTAAACGGGAATTGATTACGTGCCATACCGGAAGAAGGACGTACATCTCGATACTGGCGGAGAATGGTTTGAGCGCTTACGAAATAATGAGCGCAACTGGACATACAAGAGTAGAAACGGTCATGTTCTACATAGATTTATTCGGAAAGGAAAGGCAGAATAAATTTATGGCACTTGACCGCTTGTTCGTATAAAAAAGGGGCTCCGTCATGTTCGGAGCCCCTTGAAATCATGTATCTCAGACTATTAGTAGCCGAAGTTCTGTGTAAGGTTGCTGTTCAAGCTGATAACATCAACAGGGATTGGGAATACACAGGTGTAACCCTTCTCATCATACTCCCAGT
>JAGHVK010000071.1 GCA_018064345.1 Candidatus Cacconaster merdequi | reverse complement strand
GATGTGATCTTACCTAGAGAAGAAGGAACTCGAGAATCAAGCAAAGCCTGAGCAAGGCTTTCACGTATGAAGTCTGTCTTGTTTTCCTTGGCATCCAGCTGTCTTGCCAGGTCTCCCGGGCATCTGAATGAGTACAGCTTACTGTCACCCTTTGGCCGACCGGCTCCGGCGCGGGCTCCGCCGTGCTGGTTTTTCTTCTCTTTGTCCATCTTTCAGTCTTGCTTTTCGTGGACAAAGATAGATATTATTTTGAAAATTGTATTACAGTAATCAAGAAACTACTTCAGTTTTCTGACAGCTTCAAGGATTCTATTCTTGACGTCATCAGGAAGACCCCATGTCTGAGGTTCGGGATCTGTGACTGAGATAACGCCAAGATGCACTCCGAGAGTCCACATTTCATGCCGATCAAGAGCATCGAAAAGCGTTTTGTCAGTATCTATATTCCAATGTCCTATTGTATGACGATGCATATATCGCAGGACATCAATTAACTTATCGCATACTTCATCTGTCTCTGTATCACTCCCGGGCATATCAACAATAATCTTCCAAAATGATAATGGGAGATAAACATTCTCAAGATAGGCCGCGTCGTAAAAGAAGGGAGCAATCTCTTCTGGCTTGTATCCTGCGATACCACAGCCGATGGCGGTAACATAGAATCTGTATTCAGTATGTTGACGGGCAAAGGAAGTGAATCGTTCAACGGCCGGCCTAATGTTCTCTAGTCCTTCCATGGTTGGAATAGCATATGAACTGCCCTGAAGGCCCTCGCCTATTCCCCATACGGCACCGAAATTATCAACGGCAGCACGAGCAGCACCACCCATATGTTTCCCCTGGATATTGCTGCCAAAACAGAATATGCCGTTTTCTCCCAAGTCATAGAGTTTCGAAGGTGTGATTCGGCTTGGAAGGGTTCCGGTGTTTCCACCAGTGCACCAATATTTCTCTTCTTCGGTATATATGTTTCCCATAATTAGAAAATATCTGATGGTATGTCTATGACCTTTCCCTCTGCTTCAAGCTTCTGCATTTCCGCGAGCCATATCTTTTCCTTGTCGTTCTGAGGGGTGCGGCTACCAGCGAGAAGCTTCCGGAACTTGTCATCGAGCTCAAGATCCTCAGAATTGCAGTATTCCTGAAAATCCTTATAAAGTTTGCCATCTGCTGAAATATATGCCATAAATACTTTTGCCAGAATAAGGTATATATGCAAATCTACTTAAAAAGCATTTCCTGACCAATTATTCGGGTAAATTGTTGTATTTTCGCGTAGACAAATAACCTTACATGGAAAGAACCTTAGTCATCATCAAACCCTGCGCCCTCCAAAGAGGACTGTCCGGAGAAATCATATCACGTTTTGAAAAGAAAGGCCTTAAGCTGGTCGCTCTAAAGATGTACCGCTTCACCAAGGAGAAATGTGCAGAGCACTATTCACATCTGGTCAGCAAGTCATTCTACCCTATCATCGAATCCTCCATGATGGCAGCCCCGGTTATCCTGTGCTGCTGGGAAGGAATAGATGCCGTCGATGTCGTCAGGGAAATGACCGGCGCAACCAACGGAAGGAAGGCTCTTCCCGGAACCGTCAGAGGTGATCTTTGCATGAGTCACCAGGAGAACATCATCCACGCGTCTGACACAAAGGAGAACGCAGCAGTCGAGCTTGACAGATTCTTCAGCAAGGAGGACTACTTCGAGTACGACTCCCCTCTATTCGACTACCTGTACGCGAAGGATGAAATCTAGCAACGGATGGTGAAAACCTGTGCATATCACGGTCTGGAGTACACCGTAGCGAAGTTCTGCAATGACAGAATATGCTACATCCTTCTTCCTGAAGGTCTGAAAGAGGACGGGAAGAAATGGATGGAGGAGGCCTCACAGCACTATGCCTGCACCATTGTCACCATATCCGGAATGGACTGGAACGATGCACTAACCCCATGGCCTGCCAAGGGCGTCTTCAAGAAAGAAAAGGACTTCGGGGGAAGGGCTCAGGATTTCCTAAAGGAACTTCCAGGAGAATATTTCCTAAGTATCGAGACAACCATTGGCGTGAAGAACGCCGAGCGCACTCTTGTCGGCATCTCTCTGTCGGGCCTTTTCGCAATCTGGGCCAGTACGAAGACAGACATATTCACGGGCATCGCTTCCATATCGGGGTCACTGTGGTACGACAACTTCGCAGAATGGTTCAAAGAGGTTCAAATCAACCCAGCCGTAAAGAAATTCTTCCTCTCACTCGGTGACAAGGAGAAGAAGTCAAAGGATGCGAGGATGGCAACAGTTGAAGATGCCACCAATGCCGTTGCTGAAGCTATCCGGGCAAAAGGATTCAGCGTAGAACTGAAGATAGACGAAGGGACTCATTTCAGTCCTATCGTACCACGACTCGACGTTGCGCTCAAGTCTCTATACAAATCCTTCTCGCTGTAAGTTCCGGTCTTCAATCATCCTGTTATCCTCTCAAATATCCGTACTTGAACTTGTATTCCGGAGCATAAGCCTTGGCCCTCTCCACTTCGCGCTCGGTTGCCGGTGCGAATGAAAGCATAGTGGC
>JAGHVK010000003.1 GCA_018064345.1 Candidatus Cacconaster merdequi | reverse complement strand
TACACATAAATATCCCGATTTTTATACAAACAAACGCGCTTTTCCATGCATTTTAGTGATTTTCAACGCATTTTACGTTCAACTCCAGCAGCAGAAACGGGTAAAAATAACAATCGGACAAACAAATTATCTTTGTTCATCCGATTGATCATTAGATATTTAAGCCTATAATAGACTCTTAGTATTCCTCCTCATCAAAAAAGAAATCGTCTTTGGTGGGGTAGTCGGGCCAGATATCTTCAATAGAATCATAGACCTCGCCGTCTTCTTCGAGGTCTTCCAGGTTCTCAATGACTTCGAGCGGGGCTCCCGAGCGGGTTGCGTAATCAATCAACTCTTCTCTGGTCGCAGGCCATGGAGCGTCTTCAAGCTTTGATGCAAGTTCCAGTGTCCAATACATAATGGATAAGTATTATAATGTTATTTGTCAATCTTTCGTGGAATCCGTCAAATCAGGTTCTTAATCCTGTCGGGTGAGTACCAAAATCAGGCCATTTCTCTGAAGTGGGTGCAAATATATAAAAAAAGGAATTACGGTAGCCAGAAATCGTCTTCACAGCCCTGTTTCCAGCACAGGTACCGGGCAAGTGTGAAGAGGTAGTCACTGAGCCTGTTGATGTATGCGAGGGCCTTCTCGTCCTGTTCGTCGCGGTCTTCAATCTGAACTGCGCTTCTTTCCGCTCTCCGGCAGACAGTCCTGGCAATGTGGCAGAGAGATGACACGGCGGGCTTGCCTGGCAGTATGAATGCTGTCTGCGGAGGAATTTCCCCGGTCATTCTGTCAATCTGACTTTCAAGGAATGATATTTCTTCATCGTCCAGCGGTTTGAGCTTGGCTGATTCCCCTTCGGAGGCAAGATGCGCGCTTACGTTCATCAGATGGACCTGAATCCTCCGCAACTGCGAATCGGCTTCAGCAGAGTGACACCGGATAAGACCGATGCAACTGATGAGTTCATCGAGGTCTCCGTATGCCATCACTCTCGGGTGGGCTTTGCTTACACGCTTCCCTCCAACGAGTGATGTGTTTCCTTTGTCTCCTGCTTTCGTGTAAATTTTCATACTGTCAAAGATTGTTGTTTCAAGACGGGTTCTGGAACCTGCTTCAAGAATGGCTAAGATATCCGGGTATAAAAAAAGATAACCGCAATGCGATTATCCCTTAGAGCCTGTATTTGAATAATGGGACCAAATGCAGGTTCTTTACGATAAGATTTACTTCTTGGCTTCTTCTACTGAGACCTTGCGGAAATCTTTCATAAGTTTGCAGATGTTCAAAGCAGCCTTGCGTGCGCGGATTCCGGCAGCTTTGTTGCCTTTGACAACCTGAGCCTCAGCGTTAACTTGGAAGGCTGCGATTTCAGCGTTGATTTTCTCGACGAGTTCTTTCATAATGTGTAAGTTTTTTAGGAATATTAATGTTGAAAAAAGTTCATTTAAATAGCTTAAATACTATCACGATTCGAAGTTATACACTTTTGAATAAAAAAACAAAATTTTTTGTAATTATTTGAGCAAATGTACCTTATAGATACCGTAGAACGGGTTTGCGTTCTCTTCCGGAATACAGGAAACTGCTTCCATCCCCCGGACGGAAATGCCGCTTCCGGAAACTTTGGCGGGAGACGGATATGAGCCGTTCACGATGTGATGCAGACAGGCGGCGATGTCGTTTTCCATCGGGTTGAAATCGGTGAAGATGTCGTCGTAGGAAACCCTTTCCGGAGTGAACCCTTCTTCAGGAATCATATTTCCGGAAGAGTTGCTGTTGAAGAAGCTGACGGGGTAGAAGGCGTATTGAAGAGAGGAGTAGTCACCGGAATTGTACCGGTCATAGTCTGAACTGGAGTCGGGGTACAGCAATACGTACATTCCGTTCGGTTTGCCGTAGGTGCTTCGTCCCACGAGATGTATGTTTTCTTTGAAATACGGCTTAAGAGCGTTGAACACCATTTCGCTTGCTGATGCCATTCCTTTGCCTCCGATGAAGTAGATTGCATCGAGGTTGAGGTTGTGGTCATTCGGTTTGATGAACTCCTCCTTGTTGTGTGAAGCCATTCTGCCGTTATGGATTCTTTTCACATATACTTTTCCGGCGCACCCGGCGGGAGCTATGTAGCTCATAAGAGTATCGCTGACTGTAGCGTCCCCTCCACCGTTATACCGCAGATCGAGTATCAGCTTCCTGATTCCGGCTTCGTGAAGCCTTTCTATGGCGGCTGCCAGAAAGGATATGTGCTGCCTGCTGAAACTGATGAAATTGAGATATCCTACCGGCTCTTTCAAACCCGGGAAATCCTTTCCGGTGAAGATTGTATCTTTCAGTATGTAATCAGTGGCGAACTTGCTGCTCCAGGATGTGGTGAATGTGGTGTCGGTGCCATCTGCAAGCCGGAAAGAGAATGTTTGCGGGGAAATGGAAAAACCGTTGTTCACGGCATCCAACTGAACTTGTGTCTCGATTCCTCCGCTTATGTCCACGCCTCCGATTGATGTCAGCAGTGCACCTCTGGTCACGCCGTATCTTTCAAGAGGGGAACCGGGCAGGATATACTTCACCCAAACACGGTAGTCTTTGAAATCGGCGACCGCCTGGGAGGTCGATACAGCGTAGGTACCTCCTTCTGTCACCCCCGTGAAAGATGAGATGTAAGATTCTCTTCCCTCCATCCAGCTCCATCTGTCCCTGCTGTACAGAAGTGCGTCGAAATACTCTTCCATCGAGTACATGCCGGGAGAAAGCCTTGTGTTACGTTCCTTGACCTCCTCTCTCCAGAAATAATAGTGGTCCATCAATTGGTCGCGAAGGTATATTTTCGAGGCAAGAGCGGAATCAGTGTCTTCGACAGGCTTGCAGGCCGGCATACTGATGATGCACAGGAGTGCTGCGAGCAAAGTGTGACGTATATCATTCCAGGACATACACATCCTCCCCGTCCGCGCAGTACAGGTGCTCTTCGCGTGCGAACCTTTCCAACGAATCCTTGCTCGATCTGAGTGCATTGAGCTTCCGGGCAGCCGTCTCTATCCGGTTGTCCAACTCTTCTATTTTCTGTTCCTGGCTCTTCAGGACTCTGTTTGTCCTGACAAGTTCTATAAGGCTGTTGGTGTCGATGAACCCTGCCAGGAGAATGAATACAAGTGTGGCTATCGTGAATTTGTTGAGAATTATCCTCCAGAACAGGTTCCTGCTTTTCAGCATATCTTTCTTTTGTCTGAGAAAGGAGAATGATTGTCTGATTATTCTGAAGCTTGCCATTGCGGTTGATTTTTCACAAAATTAAACTATTTTTGCAAATGTTATGAAGCGTTTGGACAGTTATCTTCCCAATCTGGGGCAATGTTGGCTTCTTGTCATTCTGATGCTTGTCGGGAGCCTTTTTGCCGGATTCGTATTCCGCAGCGGACCTCAGTCGGCCGCCTACCTGGTTTCAATGGCATTTCCGCTGCTGTACGGCGTGTTTCTGTCTCGAAAATCACAGGAGTCTCTACCGTTGAACGCACCTTCCTTCGGCAGGATGGGCGCAGTGGCGACTTTCTCGTTGTGCGGAACAGCCATGTTGTGCCTTATGGTGTTGATGGAGCCGACGACACATTATATCCCGATGCCTGACTTGATCAAGAATCTGTTCGAGCAGGTGTTCTTGAACACTCCGCTTTGGGATTCCATCCTTTCGACTTGTATTCTTGCACCTTTGCTTGAAGAGACATTGTGCCGTGGCGTTATGGTCAGAGGCCTGATGAAGCACGGGTCTGAGGGATATGCGATATTCTGGTCGGCATTCCTTTTCGCACTGATGCACGCAAATCCATGGCAGTCGATTCCGGCATTCCTGATAGGGGCCTTTTTCGGGTGGATATATTGCCGTACACGATGCCTGTGGCTTACCATATTCCTGCACTGCCTGAACAATTCCGTATCTACCATTGTGAGCCGGCTGACTCCTCAAATGGAAATAGACCAGGACCTTATGGACCTTATGGGCGGGAGCTACTGGGTGCTGTTCGCCGGTTGCCTGTGCGTTTTCTCAATAATCATCTATCTTCTGAATGAAAAAACTGTATCCTCTGAAATTCGTCCCGACGCTCATTGACAAGATATGGGGCTCCGAGGCTTTGCTGATATCTGACAATGAAGATTCCCCTTCGGTGGCGGAGAACGGCTTTCTTGCTGAGAATGACATTGCCGACATCCTTGAAACATATCTCGGGGATTTTGTGGGAGATGAGATATTCGAGTATTATAATCTTCAGTTCCCTCTGTCCGTCAAGCTTCTGCACGCTGACGGCAATGTCTCGGCACACGTCCATCCGGATGATGAGATAGCGATGGAACGCTATTATTCCTATGGAAAGACGGAATTCCTTTATGTACTTGATGCCTCTCCCCAGGCAAGGATGTACCTCGGCTTCAATAGGGCAATCAACGCGACTGAACTCTATGAAGCCTGTTTGAATGGAACACTGCCGTCCCTTATGAACGTTTTTCAGCCGAAGAAAGGGGATTGTTTCTGCATTGAGGCCGGCACGGTACACTCTTTAGGTGGCGGCTTGACTGTCCTGGAGGTTTCACAGCCGTCTGATATCACTTTCCGTCTCTATGACTGGGGCAGGGAAGGCGGTTCTGACCCAAGCCGTGAGATATTGCTGGAAGAGGCTCTGGACTTGATTGATTACCGTCGCCTTGATGAAACCTCCTGCCGGATGCCACGCGGTGGATGCAATCTTTTTTCCGGCAAGCATTTCTCCGTTTCAGAACACTCCTTGGACAAGCCTTTGACTGTCGCTCCAGAACGCAGTGGAAGCGTCATCGTTATGGCCTGTACGCAAGGGAAGGCGAACGCCGTGTATGGCAAAGAGGTCATATCTTTCACAAAGGGCGAAGCACTGCTCATCCCCGCTTCACTTGATGAGTTCGAAATATGCCGTGACGGCAACGAAGGCCGGGTGATCCGGATTACGGTACCAAAGAAGAGCATCGATGAAGATGCATATTATGATCCTTTATCAGAAGAGTCGGACAATGGACAGCGTGAGAATTGACAAATATCTGTGGGCCATACGTGTCTACAAGACGCGTACTGATGCTACCGATGCCTGCAAGGGTAACAAGGTCAGCGTGGGAGGACAGGCTGTGAAACCGTCCCGTGAGGTGAAGGTCGGTGATATGGTTGAAGTCAGGAAGGGTGCGGTCACTTTTTCGTACAGAGTGACGGCTTTGCTTGAAAAGAGGGTAGGGGCTAAGGAAGTGGAGAGATTTGCAGACAATGTCACTCCTCAGAGCGAGCTTGACAAACTCCACGCCCCGGTGGAGAGCTTCTTCATCAAGAGGGACAGAGGCGCCGGACGCCCGACAAAAAAAGAACGCAGGGAGATGGATTCTCTCTACGGTTCATTCTTCATTGATGATTCCGATTCGGACGACGAAGATTAGTCCTCTTTCTTTGCTTGATTGTCGTTATTTCGGGAAGTGAGGTCGATTGCGTGGTTGAACCGTGTCATAGCGCGGTCGATGCCTTCAACTGCGAAGCATCT
Organism: Candidatus Cacconaster merdequi; assembly: GCA_018064345.1. GTDB lineage: Bacteria > Bacteroidota > Bacteroidia > Bacteroidales > UBA932 > Cacconaster > Cacconaster merdequi. The sequence goes on along the minus strand of JAGHVK010000003.1, from coordinate 64,290 downwards.
GGCGGCATCCATTGCCTGATTCAGAATCAAGGGCATAGCTCTTTTCTCTTCGAGCAGCCACTCTCCCAGAACGAAATCAACCTGATGTCCTTCGGCGAATCCTCCGTTACCGGTTCCAATTCTCAAACGGGCATAGTCGTCCGATGCAAGGCAGTAATCGATGCTCTTGAGTCCGTTGTGGCCTCCGGCTGAACCTCTCTTCCTCATTCTGAGAGTTCCGAAAGGGATTGCCAGATCATCTACGATTACCAGAAGCCTCTCGCGTTCCAGTTTGAGTTTCTGAAGCCAGTAGTTCACAGCTTTCCCGCTCAGGTTCATATATGTGGACGGCTTGAGGAGAGTGAATTTCGCACCCTTGAAGGAAACTTCGGCCACTGCGCCGTACCGGTCGGCCTTGAAAACAGCATTGGATGCCTGAGCCCAGGCATCCAATACCATAAAACCGATGTTATGTCGGGTATCAGCATATTCTGCGCCTATGTTTCCAAGTCCGGCAACCAGAAAGTTCATACCCGTAAAGGACCGTTACTGAGCGGCTTCTTCAGTAGCGGCAGCAACGTTGCGGGTTGAACGTACGGCTACTACGAGAGTACTCTTAGGTGATACGATCTGAATGTTGTCGAACTTGAGGTCACCTGCATTGATCTGCTTGCCTACACCGAGTGTGGTGATGTCGATCACGAGGTCTTCAGGAATGTCAGCAGCAACGCCGGAAACTTTGAGCTTGCGGCAAGGAGTGTTGAGCTTTCCACCTGCGCGTACACCTTCTGAATTTCCGGTGAACTTGATAGGAACTTCAACGGTAACAGGCTTGTTGATATCCACTGCGAGGAAATCTACGTGAAGAGGACGGTCGGTTACAGGGTGATACTGAATGTCCTGCATTACGGCTGTGAATTTCTTGCCTTCAATGTCAAGGTTCACGATGTGAGGGTAAGCTGAATGGGTGAGAGCCTTCAACTCTTTCTCGTCAACTGAGAAGCTTGTGTTTTCAACTCCGGCACCATAGATGACACTTGGTACTCTTTCCTCGCGGCGTACACTGTTCACATCCGCTTTCTTTCCGGTCTTGCGAAGTTTTCCGGTAAGGTCTAACTGTTTCATGGTTTGTTTTTAAAATGTGTTACTCATCCTGAATCGGGTCAGGACCCATTGCACCAAAAGGACTTTCCTTTTAGCAGGCGGCAAAGATATGCAAAATTTTCAATAATCAACGAAAGATTGGTAAAATTTCGACTGGTCGGCCCGATGTCCGGTATGCTGCCGTTATCGGATGAGTTTCACGGCTTTGTTCCACGACAGGGAGGTGTAATATGCGTTGAGCTGAGGCCTTTTAGTCTGAGGGATGTAGGAACTCAGACCGCAGCAGCACTGAATGGCGTAGCCAAGGAAAGCCGGCGTTGAGTCGCAATAGATTACCGTATTGTCAAGTGCTTGGCTGAATGCGCTCTGCTCCGTGTCGGAAGCTATCTTTGAAATGAAATCCTTGAAATCGAACAGGCACCCGAAGTTGGCGTTGCCGCGGAAATTCTGAACGCTGGAAATGTTGAGGGAAGCGATTTTGTCACGATTGGCGGAGAAGATGGCTTCCGTCTGGCGGGCAAGCTCTTCAAGTCCTGCCGTTCTGACGGCGGAAACCGACCCCGACAACAGGTATGATTCAGACTTGTCGCGGACGAGACTCATATAGGATTTGCATATCGAGATGATTGACTCTTCCCTGTGGGTACTGTTGAACAAAAGAGGAATCATACCGCCGCGCAGCATTCCGGCTCCCATCACCTCGGTGGGAGAGCTGATTATGTAATCCGCCACATCTTTCAACTCATAGCAGACTTCGATGCCACCCATATAGCAGCAGTCGAACATAAGGCAGTCGAAATGATACCTGCCGAGTACCTTGCGAAGGTCGGCAAGGTCAGTCTCGACTTTGTCATCCGGACCGAAGCTCTGGACGGAAGCGGAAAACATGTCCCAGGACGAGACTTCGGACTTGTACCCGACTGGCAGGAAATTCGATGCGTGGGACGACAGCACAAGTGAGAAATGCTCTGCGGGGTAGAGGCTGCTCACATCTTCCAGTACTTGGGAAATCGCTTCGGCTCCGGCAGACTTCGTGTCGGCCGGATATGCCTTGATGAAATCTTTTACGAACGTTCCCTTGCTGTCCTGTGAATACCGGCAGAGCTCAGGGCTGTGGCCGCTCAGATGAGCATATACCAGGAATATCTCCTCTTTGCTGTTGTGGGCGGGAAGCATACTCCTGCTGTATTCTTCAAGCTGGTCTTCGGAGTAGTGGGAGAGGTTGTTGTTGTGGCATGCGATGTACATAAGGACAACGTTCCTCTCTTTCTGATTCTGAGGAGATTGGAACCAGCCGCAGGAGGTGAGGCACATCATCGCGGCGAGTATGGCTGCAAGTCTTTTCATTTCAAAACGGGTTCTTATTTGAAAGCGAAATAAACCGCCAGCACAAGGCAGAGGAAGGCTGCAAGGTGATTCCATTTCAACGGCTCGCTCTTGAACACCAATGCACTGAACACCACGAATACTATCAGAGTGAGCACTTCCTGAATTATCTTGAGTTGAAGGAGGGAGAACGGTCCCCCGTTGCCGTTGAACCCGATCCTGTTGGCAGGAACTTGGACACAATATTCAAAAAATGCTATGAGCCAGCTACTTAATATGATACCGAAGAGCCCCCATTGCGAGAACGGCTTTACCTGGGCGAATTTCAAGTGCCCGTACCACGCCAGTATCATCAGTACGTTCGATACCAGCAACAACAGAATAGTTGCAACCCCTTTTCCCATAATCCGCAAAAATAAAAAAAATCCATATATTTGTGGCCATAATACAATCAATTTATGCGTACATTCAATTACTTCGCTATGACAGTCGTACTGGGATTGGCACTTGCCGCCTGCAGCAACAATAAGGAAGAGCAGGCTTCTGAATGGAATTATTCCATAGATGAATTTGCTGACATTGAAGTTCTGAGGTATCAGGTTCCGCAGTGGGATTCATTGTCCTTCAACCAGAAAGAGTATATATACCATCTTTCTGAAGCTGCCAAGGCGGGCCGGGACATAACTTGGGACCAATACTTCAAGTACAATCTGGATATCCGTCACGCTCTTGAAGCTATCCTTGAGAATTACAAGGGCGACCGCAGCGGTGAGGAGTGGGAAGGTTTCCTTACTTATGCAAAGAGAGTGTTCTTCAGCAACGGCATACATCACCATTACTCTGATGACAAGATAATACCGACCTGTTCTGAAACCTATTTCGGAGAGCTGATGCGTGCGGCAGGTATCGGTGAGGAACCCGGGGAGTTCCTGCTTTCAGTGATATATTCCCCTGAACTCTATTCTGTAAAACGTTATCAAGGCTCTGACAAGGACATCGTCGAGGCATCGGCAGTGAATTTCTATGAAGGCGTGAATGCGGAGGAGGTGAACGCTTTCTACGACAGGATGGCAAAACCGAATGACCCTCATCCTCTGAGCTACGGGCTCAACAGTAGAGTGGTAAAGGAAAACGGACGTCTCGTAGAACAGATATACAAGGTGGATGGCCTATATGGCAAGGCGATTGAAGTGATCATCGGACATCTGGAGGCTGCCGCCGCCGTGGCCGAGAACGATCTTCAGAAGCAGTACATAGCCGAACTTATCGAATATTACCGTACCGGTGACCTGAAGATGTGGGACCAGTACAATGTTTCCTGGGTGGGGGACACTGACAGCGATGTGGATTTCGTCAATGGTTTCATCGAGGATTACGACGATCCTCTCGGCCGCAAGGCAACCTGGGAAGGTATTGTGAATTACCGTGACCGTGAGGCCTCAAAACGTACTTCCACCATCAGTGAAAACGCACAGTGGTTTGAAGACCATTCCCCTGTGGATCCGCGTTTCAAGAAAGCTGAAGTGAAGGGAGTTTCCGCAAAGGTAATCAACGTAGCTGTGATCGCCGGCGGAAACTATCCTGCAACCGCTATCGGAATCAATCTTCCTAACGCAGACTGGATCCGCAAGGAACACGGTTCCAAGTCAGTCACGATAGCAAACATCACCGAGGCCTATGCGCGTGCAACGGAGCAGCGTCCTAAGAGCATCCTCACTGAATTTGCGTGGGATGAGGAAGAGATTGAGATTTGCCGCAAGTACGGTACTGTCACTGACGACCTTCACACTGACCTTCACGAGTGCCTTGGTCACGGAAGCGGCCAGCTCCTCGAAGGTACTCCCGCCAATGCCCTGAAGGAATACACTTCCTGTCTGGAAGAGGCCCGCGCCGACCTGTTCGCTCTTTACTATCTTGCTGACCCGAAACTTGTGGAACTTGGTCTCCTTGATAGTCCTGATGCATACAAGGCACAGTATATAAGCCAGATACGTAACGGTATAATGACACAGTTCTGCCGCATTGAGCTTGGCAAGCAGAATACGGAAGCGCATATGCAGGACAGGAAACTGATTGCACAGTGGTGCTATGAAAAAGGAAAGGCTGACAATGTCATAGAGAAGAAGGTCCGTGACGGGAAGACATACTTTGTGATTAACGACTTCGATGCTTTGCGCTCACTTTTCGGGGAACTTCTCTCAGAGATACAGAGAATCAAGTCTGAAGGCGATTACCAGGCCGGAAAGGCACTTGTCGAGGATTACGCCATAAGGATTGACTATGATCTCCACAAAGAGGTGCTCGAACGCTACTCTTCTCTTGACCTTAAACCGTACCGCGGTTTTGTCAATCCTGATATCGTTCCTGTAATGAAGGATGGCAAGGTGGTGGATTACAGCATCGAATACTGCGATGACTTCCTTGAGCAGCAGCTCAAATACGGAAGATTGTACAGCACTCTGTAATCAAGGGAAATCTGATACCGCCGTGGTCAGAGGTGCGTCCTGATGATTGATGCGCCTTTCTCCACGGCTATTTTTTCGTACTTTTCCGTCAATTCGGCGCAGTTGTCCGGGCTGAGCCCTGCCGGTTTGTATATGAAGCTTTTACGGGAAAGGCCGACTAGAATCGGCTTGCGGAATATCTTGAACTTTGACAGATTGTCAAGGAGGGTGAGGTTGTCCTCGATGGATTTGGAGAATCCGAATCCCGGGTCAAGGATCCAGTCCTGTATGCCGCATTCTACGGCCCTTTCGGAAAACTCTTCAAAGAATTTCAATACACAATCCACGACATTGCCGTAGGTGTAGCTGTCGTGCATCGTGAGGAATGTACCCCGGTGATGCATCGCCACATATCTCAAGCCAAGCCTTCCTGCGACAGGAAGCATCGCCTTGTCCCATTCTCCGGCAGATATGTCGTTGATTATGAATCTTCCCATCTCCTGATAAGCCATAAGCACCACAGAAGCCCTGTAAGTATCAATGGAGAAAGATATTCCGCGGTAGTTCGATGCTATCTCACGGATGAAAGGCTCAAGCCTGGACCACTCCTCGTCTGCACTGACCTCCACGGCCCCCGGCCTTGAGGAAACCGCACCTATGTCTATAATGGAGGCGCCGGCCTTGATCAGATAGTCAAGCCTGCGGCGGAATGCATCGATGCCGTCCACCCGTGAAACGGAATAGAAGGAATCGTCGTTCAGATTGACGATTCCCATCAGCTTATGGTTTTGAAACATCATTTTTTAGAACTTGTTTTCGAGAACATCCCGCAAAAATACCTCAGAAGCAGAAGCAGGAGAAGGATTCCGAGCACTACGGTGGAAATGTAGATCTGTTCGTCTATACGTCCCTTGAGAACCAGCACGTCAGGATCTTCCGAAACCACCCCGGCTATGTCTATGTCATCTATCTGTGAAGCAGACCATTTCTTGACTATGACGCCGTCAGAAAAATAAGTGATTCCCCCGTTGCTCCTGTTGAGGGTCATAAGCGATTTCCAGTCAGCCTCATAGCCGCTCTCGCTGCTTCCGGGACGGTAAACTCTCATCTCTACTCCGTTTGCTCCGCAGCGGAACCTGAAATCCCGGATCCTCTCCTCTATTCTTTGGGGAATCCTTTCGGAATCGTAGACCGATGCGGCAAAGTAGTTGCCTGAAAGGGTGTGGGGATGAAAATCAATCAGAGCCATTTCCGTACTCCCTCCCGTCATTTCGGTACGTGAATCCACATAAGTCCAGGTTGAATCAGGCAGGTTGCTGAGAGTGAAATCCTTTGTCTGTCCGTCTTTCTCGTAGATGAATACGGTCTCGAACTGTGCCTGTCCTTCTGAGTACAGGTCGTTGAGGTCGGTGCCGACGCGGTATGCGGTGAATTCTACCTTGGGATTGCTTATGATGATGTAGATGGCCGAATAGAGGGCGAACGCAAGGAAGGCAGACAAGAAGCACCATTGCAGCCATTCAGGAGCTATCTTCACGCATTCCTTTCTGCCAATGAAGATTACCGTGGCCATAACGAGCAGCACGATGTTCTTGATGAGCGACTGTGTGTTTGTCAGATGGATTGCTTCGCCGAAGCATCCGCAGTCATCAATCGGGTCGAAGGCCACAAGCACTATGGTGACGGCTGTGAAAAAGATTGTCATCACGAACCCGGCCGTGGCGGTGATTCGCATTTTCAAACCGACCATCACGCTGATTCCCACTGTGAATTCCAAGGACGCAAGCAATACGCCTATCCATATCCTGATTCCGCCAAGGAAGCTCAGGTGCATGAAGTTGAGATATTCCTGCACGATGAGTCCGGTCCCTGCGGGATCTATGAGCTTGAATATTCCCGAAAGGATGAATACAAGCGCGAAAACAATTCTGGAAAAGCCTCGGATTATCTTCATAGTGGTCAGAAGCAGGTTCAAAACTGTTCAAGAATAGTCCTGATTCTGCTGAAAATGGTTTCAGGAGGCAGGATGGTCCCGTCCTGGGAGTTGCAGTCGATACGTATGAAATCCTTATCCATCCCGCACTGCTCCAGATACTGGTTGCGTACTCTGACCTGAAGGTCTATGCTCGACTCGTGGATGTCGTTCTTGCCGTGAAGATATTCCCTGTCGCTGTCGTCCTGGCGGGAACTCTTCAATTTCGCATCCACGAAAGAGATGGGTACGTCGAGGAAAAGGTTGATGTCAGGTTTTGGAATGCCGAACTTGCCGTATTCCACGTCAAGAATCCATTCACGCAGCTCCTCCGCTTCCTGCTTTGAGGACAGTTTGGCACATTGGAAGGCGATGTTAGAATAGACGTAGCGGTCCAGGATTACACAGCGTCCCTCTTCAAGCCATTTGCGGATGATGCCGGCGGCATCATTCCTGTCCTCGGCAAAGAGAAGGGCTACAAGTTGCGGGTGGACCTGGTTCACGCTGCCATAGTCGCCGCGGAGGAACTTGCTGATCAGGTCCCCGTATATGGGTGCGGTGTATCTTGGAAAATGCAGATATTCGACAGTCTTGCCGCAAGATGCCATATAGTCGGCAACCATTTTCAACTGGGTGGATTTCCCGGCGCCGTCAAGGCCTTCAAGTACAATTAGCATATCGTTATGTTTCAGTAGTGCAAAAATAGTAAGAATCCGTATTTTTTTAATCAAACATTTCAAATCCGGCGTGAATTTGTTATATTCGCAAGATGATTTTTCAAAACAGGCTCCCCGGAGCCGGAAAGTACTTTGTTCAGTATGAATAGATTTTCAATTCTTGTGGCCTTGTTTCTGATGGTCGTTGCGGGGTATCAGTCAAATGCACAGTCTGTCGTCTATGCCCTGCCGCAAACTGTAGTGAACGTGCAGGTGACCTTCGAGAAGAGTGTCTTCACTCCCGGCCCGTATGCGAAGTTCGCCCAGAAATATCTTGGGAACGTACCTCGCACCGCTGCTCTCACCTCCTACACCGTAAAATCCATCAAGATGATTCCTTGTGTGGAAGCTGACCCTTCGGCGAGATATGTCACGACTCTTTCAGACAAGAGCTCAGCCTCTTTCCTGAGTCTTTGCAGCCAGGGCCTGATAGCCCTTGACGGGTCATTTACCGGAAATGTGGTCAGCACGAACCTTAACAGCGTGAACTCCTCCGAGCTTTTCTCCGGGCAGGATCCGACGGGAAATCTTGCTACGGTGACAACGACTCTATACAAGAGCGTGATGACCGAAAGCGGGGACTTTGAGAGAGTCCCTGTCCAGCAATCCCAGACAGTCGAGAAATCTCTTGAGAAGAAGGCTGAGGAGACGGCTGGTATAATATTGAATCTCAGGCAGAAAAGAATCGATATCGTTACAGGTGACACCGATGCTACATTCAGTGGGGAGGCAATGAAGTCCGCAATTGATGAGATTGACAAACTGGAAGAGCAGTATATGCGCCTTTTCTATGGCGTCACTTCAGTTTTTGAAGAGGAAAAGGTGTTCACCGTCGTGCCGAAAAACGGCGTGAAGAACTATACTGTCTGCAAGGTGGGCAACGTATCCCTGACTATGGAGATTTCCGCCGAACCTCTTTCAAGCGTCCAGACTGAATCAGCCTCCAAGAGCAAGAGCGGGGGGACAGTATATTACAGGATACCTGCAACTGCGTCCTGCCGCATTATGGAAGGCTCGCAGGCCATCGCCGATGGCAGGCTGATTGTATATCAGTTCGGAGAACGGGTGGCTTTCCCATTGTAGTGAACATAAACATAGGACCATTTCAAGGTTCCAATAAACAATAGATGCTATGCCAATAAGAAAATTAGAGCCGAAGAGCGTGTGGAACAACTTCTATTCGCTCACGCAGATTCCGCGCCCGTCAGGACATACCAAGGCGGTCGCTGATTTCCTTGTCAAGTTCGGAAAGGACCTCGGTCTTGAGTCTTTCAAGGACAAATGCGGAAACGTGATTATCCGCAAGCCTGCAACAAAAGGAATGGAGAACCGCAGGACAATCATAATGCAGGCCCATATGGATATGGTTCCGCAGAAGAACAACGAGACGGTGCACGATTTCACGAAGGATCCTATCGTGCCGAGGATTGTCAAGCACGAAGACGGTGATTGGGTACACGCAACAGGCACCACTCTTGGCGCTGACGACGGACTCGGCGTTGCTGCGGCAATGTCCGTACTCGAATCGAAGACAATCAAGCATGGCCCGCTTGAAGCCCTTTTCACGGTTGATGAAGAGACAAGGATGGTGGGAGCCAAGGCACTCAGCCCTGACACTATGAAAGGTGACATCCTTCTCAATCTCGACTCTGAGACGGAGGGCGAACTTTATGTAGGCTGCGCCGGAGGTATTGACGCAAACGTTACATTCAAATACAAGGCTGCACCTCTTCCTGAGGGATACAAGGCTTTCAAGGTGATAGTAGGAGGTCTTCGCGGAGGCCATTCCGGAATGGAGATCAACGAGGGACGTGGCAATGCCAACAAGGTTATGGCCCGAGTGCTTCTGCCATTGATCACGGAGATGAAAGGCAAGCTCGTCAGCTTTGACGGAGGCAATATGCGGAATGCCATACCTCGTGAGGCAGAAGCCGTCATCGCTGTCCCTGCTGCCTTCGAGGCTGCGGCCGTCGAATCGGTAAAGGCTTCGGAATCAGTTATCAAGAGCGAACTTGCAAAGATTGACCCGGCAATTTCCATCACTGTATCACCGGCAAAGGCGAAGAACGTGATGGCCGGAACCGTGGGCAAGAAACTTGTCCAGGCACTGTATGCCTGCCCGAATGCTGTTGACCGTATGAGTCTTGAGATAGACGGGCTTGTAGATACTTCCAACAATCTTGCTATTGTCAAGACAGGAAAGGATACAATCACCGTGAACACTCTTCTTCGAGGTGCAACCGACACCTTGAAGATGGATCTTGCCGAAGGCGTACGCGCTGCTTTCGAACTTGCAGGTGCAAAAGTGATGTTCGATGGCGGATATTCAGGCTGGGCTCCGAATCTCGATTCTCCGATTTTGAAGACAATGAAGGAGAAGTACAAAGCTTTGTTCGGCAAGGAACCTGCCGTTATGGCGATTCACGCCGGACTGGAGTGCGGAATATTCGGTGGTATCTATCCTGATTGGGATATGATTTCCTGCGGTCCTACGCTCAAGTCCCCTCACTCTCCTGACGAGAGGGCGTTTATTCCGTCAGTGGAAAAATGGTGGAAATTCATCACAGCTGTCATAGAAGACGCTCCTGTCAAATAAATTTTGCCGGAATAAATTTTATATCTATATTTGCAGCCCTTTGGGAAAATCCCGAAGGGCTTTATTATCAATTATCAATATTATGTTAAAACAGTACGAAACCGTTTTCATTGCAACTCCCGTTTTGTCTGAGGCTCAGATGAAGGAAGCGGTTGCCAAGTACACGAGCTTCATCACCGAGAACGGTGGTAACATCGTGTATGAAGAGGATTGGGGTCTCCGCAAACTGGCTTACCCTATCCAGAAGAAGACTACTGGATTCTATCATCTGATTGAATTCCAGGCAGAACCTGCATTTATTGCTAAATTTGAGACTCAGTACAAGCGTGACGAGCGTATCATCCGCTTCCAGACTGTGGCTATGGACAAGGACGCTATTGCATACGCTGAGCGTCGCCGCGCAAAGATGAATGAACCAAAGGCTGCTCCTGCAGCTGAAACAATTGCTGAATAAGGAGATTGACTATGGCACAGAATGACGATATCCGCTATCTCAACCCGGTAAACGTTGAGATCAAGAAGAAGAAATACTGCCGTTTCAAGAAAGCCGGCATCAAGTACATCGACTACAAAGATGCTGAATTCCTGAAGAAATTCCTCAATGAGCAAGGTAAGATTCTTCCACGCCGTATCACCGGTACTTCTCTGAAATTCCAGAAGAAGGTTTCACAAGCCATCAAGAGAGCAAGGCATCTTGCACTTCTCCCATACGTTACTGACCTGCTAAAATAAGGAGGAAATTATGGAAGTTATTTTGAAACAAGACGTCCAGAATCTTGGAAACAAGGACGATATCGTAACCGTAAAGAATGGCTACGGCGCTAACTGGCTTATTCCTCAGGGTCTTGCAATTATGGCAACTCCATCAGCCAAGAAGGTTCATGCTGAGAATCTGAAGCAGCGTGCTCACAAGGAAGCTGCTCTCCGTTCAGAAGCTGAAGCAAAGGCTGCCAAGATGGAAGGCCTTACCGTAAAGGTTGCTGCAAAGGTAAGTGAGAAAGGCAAGGTATTCGGTTCTATCAGCAATATCCAGGTCGCTGAAGCTATTGTTGCTGCAGGTCAGGATGTAGAGAAGAAGAACATCACTCTCGTAGGCGAGAACCTTATCAAGGAACTTGGAACATACCAGGCAGTCGTCAAGGTTTACAAAGACATCAAGGCTACTGTTAATGTAGAGGTTGTTGCCGCTGAGGAATAACCTTTACAAACCAGGATTTTTCGGGCATCGGTCGGAATCATTTCCGTCCGATGCTTTTTTTTGTTTCTTTTTTTTCTTAACTTGGCGGTTAAATTGGTTGGATTGTAACAATTATTATTCAATAAATTCATAAACCTATGGCAACTGCTAAAAAACAAAATTTCACCATTCCGATTATCGTGATGATATTCCTCTTCGGAATGATTTCTTTCGTGACAAATCTGGCATCCCCTATGGGTGATGTTCTCAAGAATCAGTTCGGTATCGCCAACTGGATGGGAACTCTCGGCGTCTTTGCCAACTTCATTGCCTATGCGATAATGGGTATTCCTGCAGGAAACCTCCTCCAGAAAAAAGGCTACAAGAAGACAGCCCTCATCGCTGTGGCAGCCGGTTTCATCGGAGTAGGCATACAGACTGTCTCCGGTGCATTCGGAAGTTTCGGAATCTACCTCCTCGGAGCTTTCATCGCCGGTTTCTCAATGTGCCTTCTCAATACAGTAGTCAATCCTATGCTCAACAAGCTTGGCGGTGGCGGAAACAAAGGCAATCAGCTGATTCAGACAGGCGGTTCATTCAACTCATTGTGCGGAACAGCTGTGATCATTCTCACCGGCCTCCTCATTCCTGATATCACCAAGGCTCAGATCAGCGACGTGTTCCCTCTTATGTTCGCTGCACTCGGAATCTTTGCATTCGCTTTCTGTGTAATCCTGCTTACCAATATTCCTGAGAATGCCAAGGCTGCTGAGACTGCTGAGAAAAAGTCAGAATCGAAAGTCGGACCTATGTCGTTCCGTCACTTCGTTCTCGGTGCGATAGCCATTTTCCTCTATGTCGGTATCGAGGTAGGTATTCCTAACGTACTTCAGAAATGGCTCCAGAATCCTGATCTCTCAATTGCGGGTTATGTCAGCAACACTGCTGTAGCTGCTTCAGTTGCCGCTACTTACTGGCTTCTTATGCTTGTAGGCCGCCTCGTGGGTGCTGCAATCGGAAGCAAGGTTTCTTCCAAGGCTATGCTTGCAACAGTAGCCAGTATCGGAATCATCCTTGTGGCTTGTGCAATCCTGGTTCCTTCAAATCTTGTCAAGATGCCTGTATTCAACGGAGCAGGCGGATTCGGTCTTGTAAGCGTACCTCTCAACGCACTCCTTCTTGTGCTCGTAGGCCTCTGCACTTCAGTTATGTGGGGTGGAATCTTCAATCTTGCAGTGGAAGGTCTTGGAAAATACACAGAAAAGGCATCCGGAATCTTCATGGCTCTCGTATGCGGCGGTGGAATCCTTCCTCTTCTCCAGAATGCGATTGTAGACACAACCGGCGACTATCTCGTAAGCTACTGGCTTATAGTGGCAGCTCTTGCATACCTTCTTTTCTATGCACTTGCCGGATCAAAGAATGTCAATAAGGATATCGTAACGGAATAGCTCTATGACAAAGGATTACGTAGTAGGTATCGACATAGGCGGGCAGTCCGTCAAGATGGGCGTCATTGACCGTCGCGCCAATTTCGTGGCACGCAAGTCCTTCAGTATGGCAGGCTATGGTGCTGACGATACTGTGAGGTTTCTGGACGACGTATGCAAATATATTGTTGAACTGACAGCAAATGTCGGTCTCGACTCCATACAGGGTGTTGGAATCGGTGCTCCGGACGGAAACTATTATGATGGTACAATTGTGGATGCGGTCAATCTTCCTTGGGCAAAAGGCAAGATAGTTCCACTCCGTGACCATATCTCAGGCAAGCTCGGCCTCAATGTCACTGTCACCAATGACGCAAATGCTGCGGCAATCGGTGAGATGACATACGGCAACGCCATCGGTATGAAGAACTTCATAGAAATAACCCTGGGTACAGGTGTTGGAAGTGGCATAGTAGTCGATGGAAAACTCGTGTACGGTCACGATGGCTTCGCGGGAGAACTTGGACATACTACCGCTGTCCGCTATAACGGACGAAAATGCGGTTGCGGCAAGACCGGCTGCCTTGAGACTTACGCCTCTTCCGGCGGAGTATGCCAGACTGCACGTGAAATGCTTGAAGCCAGCAACGAGCCGAGCGTTCTGCGTCAGCTTGAGACCATAACTTCCAAGTGTGTCTTTGAGGCTGCAGTAGCAGGCGATAAGATTGCTATTAATGTATTTGAATATACCGGCAGGATCCTGGGTGAGAAGTTTGCCGACTTCATCGCTTTCAGCGCACCTGAAGCCATCATAATTTTCGGTGGTGTCTCGAATGCCGGAGACCTGCTTTTGAACCCGACGAAAAAAGCTATGGAAGAGAATGTCGTGGGACTTTGGAAAGGAAAAGTCAAAGTTCTGCGCAGTGGTCTTCCTGAGTCAGATGCGGCCATACTTGGTGCCGGTGCTCTGGCTTGGTAAATATCAGATTGAAGTATGAAACGATTTTTTATTATCCTGTCTGTCTGCCTGCTTGCTGTATCTTGCTCAAGCAAGTGCGTTATTGAAGGGTTGTTCGAATCCGGCGAAGATAATTCCGCCGTTGCAGTAGTTTTCGACAAGTCTACCGATGTGAAGGACACCTGTGCCATAGTGGACGGAAAGTTCACTTATGAGTGCCCTGCAAGCGACACGACAATTCTTTCTATCCAGATTGCCGGAGATGGTGAAAATCACCACAAGGCAGCTTCCCTTATCCCTACAAAAGGCACTGTAACCGTGGATTTCAATGCGGATCCCGTCACTGTGACCGGTAGTGCCCTTACAGATACCCTACGTTGCTTCATAGAGGGATATGGGGCTTTTTACGTTGAATATCAGGAGCGTCTCGCTGAACTTGGGCATACTTTGGGCGAGGACAGTCCGGAACTTGATTCAGCACACGAAGCTTTGTATGAAGAAATCAATGAAAAGATGCAGGAGTTTGCCACGGATGTGTTCTGGAGAAACAAGTCGAACGCAGTAGGTCTCACCGCCTTGAAGGAGCAGATTTATGATCTTTCTCTTGAGCAGATGGACGATATGCTTGCTGATGCCCCGGCTTTCATCAAGAACGACGCGTCAGTCACTAGAATCCACAATGCAAAAGTCAATGAACAGGCTACTTCAGAAGGCAAGGACTTCGTTGATTTCGAAGGTAGAAACCCTGAAGGAGACATTGCCCGTCTTTCAGACTATGTCGGTCGTGGCAAATATGTGCTTGTTGATTTCTGGGCAAGTTGGTGCGGTCCGTGCAAGCGCGAGATTCCTAACATCAAGGAACTCTACGATGCTTATTCCGCCAAAGGGCTTGTAGTTCTCGGTGTTGCCGTATGGGATAAGGACAACAGCGGAAGCCGCAAGGTGATGGAACAGCTCGGTATGACCTGGCCTCAGATATTCATGGGTGAGGATACTGCTCCTACCGATCTTTACGGTATTGTAGGCATCCCTCACATCATCCTCTTCTCTCCTGACGGAAAGATTGCCGAGCGCAATTTGCGTGGTGCTCAGATGAAAGCGACAGTAGCGGAACTCTTCAAATAGTGCTGCACCATGAAAACACAAGTCAGCCCCTTCGGGGGCTTTCTTTTTTTGCTTATGCTGATGGCTGCAAGTTGCAATCAACCTGATTACAAGACATATTACGACGGTATCGTGGTCGAACTTTCTTCTGACGGATATTCCGGCAGAAGTCTCTATGGCAACGGCGACATCAAGGCTGCCCGGTATATCATTGACTGTCTTTCCTCAATAGATGGAATAGTCCCTGCCGGGACAGACGTACAACAGCGTGAATGCTTTCCCGCTTTTCCCGAATACAAGAGTGAAGTTTATCCTGCTGGTTTCGGAAGGTGGGAGAATGAGCCGGAAGCAGGCAAATATCTTCCTTATCTTCAAAGCTTTCAGTTCCCGATGAACGTGATGCGGGGGGATATGTCTGTATCAGTGGATGGAAAGCCGCTACGGGCTACATTTGATTTCACGGTAAAGGAATTTTCCCCTTCCAGCAACGGCGAGTACAAGCTTGTCTATATTCCTGACGATAAGATAACCGACGATGATTTTGTCAAAACCATCAACAACGGCGAGTATAGTGACAGCTTCGTTGTTGTCAGCTGGAGTCAGTATCTTACACTTTCAGCTCATCCTTTTGAAAGATATATACCTTTTCTCGGCAAACTTGACAAAGTTGCAGGTGTCGTACTGAAGGGAGATGACCTTTTCCCATATTTCAAGGCGAGAAGCTATTACAACCTGAATATGCCGGTGATAATGGTGAATGAAGATTTCCCTTCCGATGCCAAGTCAATCGAAGTTCATATTGATTCCGAGATGATTCCCGCACGGGATGCCCATAACATCGTTGCCTGGCTTCCTGGTACGGATCCGGATTCTGAGGAGCATGTGACTTTCATAGCTCACTATGACCATCTTGGAATGATGGGTCGTGACAACATCTATCCTGGTGCAAATGACAATGCTTCCGGAGTGGCTATGATTCTTGCGCTTGCTCAGTATTACAGCATCAACAGGCCGGAGTACGGGATTGAGTTCATCTTTCTTGATGCCGAAGAGGCAAATCTGCTGGGAGCTTTCTACTATTGCGAAAATCCGGCTCTGCCGCTTGATGGAATCAAATTGCTGATCAATATGGATATGGTGGCTGACAACGGTGACCATCTTGCCACAGAGGCTTCCGGTGGAGCAATGGAAATGTTACGTCAGATCCGTGCATTGAACGAAGACGGGACTTTCCCTCCTTTTGACGTGGCTCTTCAGGATTTCTCTGATAACAGCGACCACTATGCTTTCGGAATGAAGGGCGTGCCAAGCATCTATTTCAGTACTGAGGGTGATTATTATGCTCATTATCATACCCCGAGGGATAATGCCGGCAATATCTCAAACGAGAATTTCGACCGTCTCTTCTCCATTGTCACAAGGTTGGTGAAATAGAGCCATTGAAGTTAGAATCTGTCTTGAAATGTTGGATGTCGCAATAGTCATATTGAACTGGAACGGAGAGAAGATGCTCAGGCGTTTTCTCCCTGCTCTGGTTCGCAGCATATCTTCTGACAACTGTTTCGTAGTGGTGGCCGACAACGGTTCCACGGATGGCTCTATCAGTTATTTGGAGTCAGAGTTCCCTCAGGTCAGAACAATCAGGTTCGATGAGAATTCCGGCTTCACCGGCGGGTACAACCGTGCTCTGCGCGAGATTGATGCAGATTACTATGTGCTTCTGAACTCTGATGTTGAAACTCCTCAAGGATGGCTCGATGCATTGGTGAGTTTTATGGAAGAGAACCCGGATGCAGGTATCTGCCAGCCGAAGATTCTTTCTGAGGTTTCGAGGGATAAATTCGAGTATGCCGGAGCTGCAGGAGGCTTCATCGACAGATATGGGTATCCTTTCTGCCGGGGTCGGATCCTGTCCAGCGTGGAGAAGGACTGCGGACAATATGATTCTCCTCTCGAGTGCTTCTGGGCTACAGGAGCGTGCCTTATGATAAGGTCTTCCCTGTTCCATCATCTGGGAGGCTTCGATGAGAGTTTCTTCGCACATATGGAAGAGATAGATCTCTGCTGGAGGGCGAAACTGCTTGGCTATCATGTCTGGTGTGTTCCCCAGTCGTATGTATTCCACGTAGGTGGCGGGACTCTTCCTGCGAACTCCCCCCGCAAGCTTTACCTGAATTACAGGAACAATCTGCTGATGCTGCATAAGAACTTGCCTGAGAGCATCCGTTCGCGTCGCATCTTCATCCGCCAATGCCTTGACGGTGCTGCTGCGGCAGTGTATCTTCTGACCGGCAAATGGAGATATTTCAGGGCTGTTGTAAAGGCTCATTCCGATTTCAGGAAGATGCGGGCCTCCTTGGACGAGTCACCGTTCGACGAGGAACGCAACAACGTCGGGTATTACCCGCACAGCATCGTACTCAAATACATCCTTTCAAGAGGCCGGCTGAAGTTCTCCGACATCAAGAAGTTGAATTAGAACCTGTTTCAAAGCAGGTTCTTGATTCTTTCTTGCTGTTGCGTAAAATAATAGATATCTTTGCAAAGTCGAGAGATCGGCAGGACATATTGATGAAAGTGTAACGCTTTTATCCTTGGATAGGAAATCTGGATAATTTCATTGCATCAAGGAAAAGCTGACACTCTTCACTTGTTTGACGTTACGTGCGTCCATGCACATAACATCATAACGGGTGTGGGGTATTGCTTATTTGATGCAAGGTTGTTCCAGAGCCTCTATCCGGATAAGTGTCGGCCCTGCACCTTTTTTATTTTGACATTTGCCATCGGGCCGTGGATATGAAAAATGAGCCTGCGTCGATAAACGAGCAGGCCCATCATTGTAGGTAGTAATCTCTATCTTTCGAGTTTGTGGATGGCGAGGCCGCTGCGGAGTTTCGGCTCGAACCAGGTAGTCTTCGGAGGCATTATGTTGCCGGAATCGGCAATGGCGATAAGCTGGTCCATCGAAACGGGGTAGAGAGCGAATGCCGCCGCCATCTCTCCACTGTCCACCCTCTTCTTCAACTCTCCGAGTCCCCGGATGCCGCCGACGAAGTCGATGCGCTGCGAAGTGCGCAAGTCCCCCAAATTCAGAATCTTGTCGAAAATCAGGTTGGAACATACGGTCACGTCAAGCACCCCGATAGGGTCACTGTCATCGTATGTACCCGGCTTCGCGGTAAGAGAATACCACTTGCCGGCAAGATACATCGAAAAGTTGTGAAGTGCGCACGGCTTGTATATGCTTTCGCCCATCTCCTTTACAATGAAGTCATTTTCAAGGGCCTTGAGAAAATCAGCTTCAGAAAGGGAGTTCAAATCCCTGACCACGCGGTTGTAGTCGATTATCTTGAGCTGATTGTCAGGGAAGCAGACAGCCATAAAGAAGTTGTACTCCTCTTCTCCGGTATGAAGAGGATTCGCGGCCTTCTTCTCCGCTCCGACACGGGCCGCAGCAGCGGTGCGGTGATGACCGTCAGCAACGTAGAATGCCGGAATGCCGGCAAAGATTCGGGTTATGCGAGCGATGTCCTCGTCATTGTCAATCACCCAGAGCTTGTGGCCGAAACCGTCCTCATCAGCGATGAAATCATACTCCGGGACCTTGGCGATATACCGGAACATAATGGCATCAAGCTCCTCGTTGTCGGGATATGCGAAGAAGACAGGCTCAATGTTGGCATTCTGGATACGGACGTGCACCATACGGTCATCTTCCTTCTCCTTGCGGGTAAGCTCATGCTTCTTTATGGTTCCGTTCAAGTAATCTTCTGTATTGGCGCACAGGATGATTCCGTATTGAGTACGTCCCTCCATACTCTGGGCATACACATAGTAGCACTCTTTTGCATCCTGTGTGAGCCACCCCTTCTCCTGCCAGAGCTTGAAGTTGGCGACGGCCTTGTCGTATGAGCGCTGTTCGTGCTCACCTGCCATCGGGGTGAAATCAATTTCAGGACGGGTGATGTGAAGAAGGGACTTCTCTCCGGCTTCTGAACGCGCCTCCGATGAGTTCATTACATCGTATGGCCTCGCGGACACTTCCTTTGCAATTTCCCTTGGCGGGCGGATTGCTGCGAATGGTTTGACCTTTACCATATCAAGCTATTTGTTGAGTTGGAATGTGCGGTCGCCGTCAGAGAAGAACCTGCATATCTGGCTTGCTGCGGCAAGCCCGGCATTGATATTGGCTTCCGCAGTTTCAGCTCCCATCTTCTTAGGTGTTCCGAAATATCGCTTGCCAAGTTTTTCCTTGAATTCCTCAGCACGCTCCGGAGCCACGTCAGCAACATAGCGGAGGTCTTCACGTTCCGTGAGCACTTCCAACAGTTCGGACTCGTTTATCACTTCCTTGCGGGCTGTATTGATAAGACAGGCCCCTTTAGGCATTCTGCTGACAAGGTCCTTTCCTATCGAGCCTTTGGTTTGAGGGGTGGCCGGGATATGAAGCGATACAAAATCTGATTTTTCATAGAGTTCCTCAAGGGAAGAAGCCACCCTGGCTCCGCTCTGCTCTATCTTTTCCGCAGAGAGGAACGGGTCGAAAGCTATGACATCCATTCCGAATCCCATAGCAAGTTTTCCAACAAGCCTCCCTACGTTTCCGTAGGCCTGGATGCCTATGGTCTTGCCTTTCAATTCGGAACCGGTACCCGGGGTGAACTGGTTGCGGTTCATATAAATCATAAGACCGAGAGCAAGTTCGGCAACAGCATTGGAATTCTGTCCAGGTGTGTTCATCGCCACGATACCGTGTGCTGAGCAGGCCGCAAGGTCAAGGTTGTCATAGCCGGCTCCGGCACGGACGACAATCTTCAGGCAAGATGCTGCTTCTACCACATCAGCGGTCACTTTGTCTGAACGGACGATAAGAGCATCCGCATCAGCGACAGCGGCCTTTAATTCTTCCGGTGAGGAATATTTCTCAAGAAGGGAGAGCGAATGACCGTTCTTCTCCACAATTTCGCGTATTCCATTGACAGCAGCCTTTGCAAAAGGCTTTTCAGTTGCGACAAGTACTTTCATCTTACCGTGGATATTATCTGTGAATTTCCTCAAACTCTTTCATACAGGCAATCAGAGCCTCTACCGCCTCAATCGGGCAGGCGTTGTAGATGGAAGCCCTGAATCCGCCTACTGAACGGTGACCTTTGATGCCTGTCATGCCGCGCTCCTTGGCGAATGCCATGAATTCGTCCTGAAGGGCCTCCTTGCCGGGAGCCATCACGAAACATACGTTCATTATGGAGCGGTCCTCCTTTGCTGCGGTCCCGATGAACATCGAGTTGCGGTCAATCTCTTCGTAGAGCATCGCGGCCTTCCTCTCGTTTATCTCGTGGATGGCTTCAACTCCACCGATGCCCTTGAGCCACTTGAGCGTCTCGTTCATAACGAATATCGAGAACACAGGAGGTGTGTTGAACATGCTCTCTCCGTCGATGTGTGTGCGGTAGTCGAGCATAGTAGGGATGTATCTGCTGACCTTTCCGAGAATGTCCTTGCGGATGATAGCGAAAGCGACACCTGCAGGACCCACGTTCTTCTGGGCGCCACCGTAGATTATCGCGTACTTGCTCACGTCCACCGGACGGCTCATTATGTCGGACGACATATCTGCGACAAGATTCACAGGAGAATCCATATCGTACTTTATCTCAGTTCCGTAGATTGTATTGTTGGTGGTGATATGGAAGTAGTCGAGGTCGGCAGGGATCTCATATCCCTTAGGAATGTAGCAGAAGGTTTTGTCGGCGGATGATGCTACAGCGAAAGCGTTGCCGAGCCCCTTGGCCTCTTTGAGCGCCTTTTTCGCCCAGACTCCGGTCTCAAGGTATCCTGCCTTGTTTTCAAGAAGGTTCATCGCTACATAGAGGAACTGAAGGGAAGCACCTCCTCCAAGGAAGATTATATCATAGTTGTCAGGAATATGAAGCAGTTCCCTCCAAAGTCCACGGCACTCGTTCATAACAGATTCCCATTCTTTGGTGCGGTGTGATACTGAGATTACGGAAAGACCGGTGTGATTGAAGTCTTTCAAGGCTTCGACGGCCGCATCGATTGCCTGCTGCGGCAACACGCAAGGGCCTGCGTTGAAATTATAAACCTTTTTCATTGTTGTATGATATTGAACCATTTATATGCAGATTCATGAACTATGCAAAGATAATGATTTTATCCTGCAAAACGACAACGCCTTGCAGAACTCTTCCTCCAGGGAGAGACGTACTCTTGCCTCAATGTGGCAACTCAGGTCGAATGATTGATGCAATGGGGTGATTCCCATATCCTTGAGAATCTTCTGAACGTCATTCATCTGCAGGTAATCAAAATCGATGGAGTAAACGACGCCGGCAACTTTTTCAATTATTCTGCTGCCGGCTATGGCATCAGCCGTAGCGCTTCTGTATGCCTTGATAAGCCCTGGCACTCCCAGTTTCGTGCCTCCGAAATATCTGACCACAACCACAAGGATGTCGGAGAGTCCGTTTGAAAGAATCTGCCCGAGAATAGGCCTGCCTGCGGTGGATGAAGGCTCTCCGTCGTCGTTCACACGCCACTGCTGGCCGTCTTTCCCTATACGGTAGGCATAGCAGTGATGACGTGCGTCGAAATATTCTTTCTTGATTCTCTCGACGATTCCTTTCACCTCGTCTGTGCTTTCAACGGGGTAGGCGAAAGCAAGGAACTTGCTGCCGAGATCCTTGTACACTCCCTGCGAAGCGGAAGCGATGGATTTGTATGTATCGGAAGTCGTCATAATTCTATCCATTCTATGGAAGGGTCGCGGCGCCACCAGGTCATCTGCCTTTTCGCGTAATGGCGGGTGTTCCGTTTGATGAGTCTTGTAGCCTCTTCCAAATCGTATTCACCGTCGAAATATCCGAAGAGCTCTTTGTATCCTACCGTGTTCATTGCGGGGAGACTGCGGTACGGCAGGAGACTGCGGGCCTCTTCTTCCAAACCCCGGGCCATCATTTCATCGACTCTGCGGTCGATGCGCTCATACAGCACTTCCCGAGGGCGGACAAGGCAGACCTTTTCTATCTCGAAACTGCGTTTCTTGTGCGGGGCCGTCTTGAAGGAAGAAAACTTCCTTCCGGTGGAAAGTGTGACCTCCAATGCTCTGACCACACGTTGGGCGTTGGCTATGTCGATATCTTCATAAGATTGGGGGTCAAGCAGCTTCAGTTCCCTTCGCAGGGATTCCACACCCTCTCTCTTCAAGCGACCGTTCAACTCATCCCTCAGTTGAAGGTCAGCTGCCGGAAAGTCGTCCAGACCGTTGCACAGGGCATCAACATACAGTCCTGAACCTCCGGCCATTACCAGAACATCGTGACTGCGGAACAACTCCTCCAGCAGGGAAAGAGCCTCTATTTCGTAGAGGCCGGCCGTATAATTCTCTGTGATGCTGTGAGTTCCGATAAAGAAATGCTTCACTCTTGCCAGTTGCTCATCAGTCGGCTTCGCCGTTCCGACGGACATCTCCTTGAAAATCTGGCGCGAGTCGCACGAAATGACAGGCGAACCCAACTCTTCCGCCACCTTGATGGCATATTCCGTCTTTCCGACGGCGGTGGGTCCGAGTATCACTTTCAAGAGCGGCATACGTCACTCTTCGCCATATATTTCCTTTCCTTCCTCTCCGTCGTAAATGCTGTCTTCGTCTTCGTCATCTTCGTCATCGAGGTCGTCATCATCAAGATCGTCATCGTCATCGTAATCCTCGTCATCTTCCAGCTTGCCGTCATCTTTCCTTGAACGCTTGCGCGCGTGGATGGGCTCCTCTTCTATCTCAACCATCTTTTCGAACTGTGTAGGCATAGGGCCGGCTTCGGCCACCACGGCAGGGTATGACCTGACGGCAACCTGTGGAACCTCACCCTCGATGGAAATCACGAGAAACCTTTCGCTGTGGAGGTCGAATACATAGTGCAGCATCATCTCGCCGCGCGACACTATATCTTCGAAAGAAACGGTGTCCATCGACCCGTCACCCATATCGAACAGTCCGTATTCGCTTGAGACATTGCCTTTTTCATCGTATCCCTCGAATATCACCATCTGGTCTGGTGCGAATCCCAAGTCAGTGAGAATAAATGTATTGAACCGGAAGAGAGTCATTTCTCCCCTGACTTCATAAGTCCTGGAAAACTTCTTGCTTTCCGCCGGAATGGTCACTTTTAATTGTAGTATCATTGTTTGAATATGTTCAGGTCAGTTACCGAGTTCGGAGATGAATTTTATTCTTACAAGCCGCACTTCATCTTCAGAGTAGTCGCCTCCGAGGCCTTTCAGTGCATCCGATACGGAATCGCTGGCGGCCTCTTCCTTGAAATAGTCGTATATGTCGAGCAGCTTGTCCTCATCAATTGTCTGTTTGATGTAGTAGTCTATGTTCAGCCTTGTCCCGGAATTGACGATAGTTTCAATCTCCTCCAGAAGCTCTTCGAAGTCCATATCCTTGTTGCGGGCTATGTCCTCGAATGGCAGTCTGCGGTCAATGCTCTGGATGATGTACACCTTGTTGGCCGATTTGTTCGGTATTGAGCGTACCACGAAGTCGTCAGGACGGGCTATGTCGTTCTCTTCCACGTATCTGGCAATGACTTTGATGAACTGGTCACCGAACTTGTGCGCCTTTCCTTCCCCGATTCCCTGGCAGTTCTTGAGTTCGTCAATCGTGGTCGGGTAGAGTATTGACATATCCTCAAGGGATGGGTCTGAGAAGATTACCCATGCCGGAATGTCCAATTTCTTTGAAAGGTCCTTGCGGATATCTTTCAGCATCGAGAAGAGAACGGGGTCACCTCCGCCTGTGACGGTGTGCTTCGGCATGGCCATCCCGCCGTCGTCGTCATCCTCCTCGTCACCGTCAATGAATTCGCGGTCTTCCGTAAGAAACAGTTCGTGAGGATTCTCCAGAAAATCCTTTCCGGACTGAGTTACCGAAATCAGACCGTATCGTTCAATGTCCTTGTCAAGAAGATGCAGCACCAGACCCTGCCGTATGACAGCTACCCAGAACCGTGTTCCCTTGTCCTTGCCTGAGCCGAACAGCTCGTGGTGATGATGGTTGTATGATTTTATCAGGGAGTTGGTGACTCCTGTAAGGATATTCGCAAGGTATTCAGCCTTGAAACTTTCCTGCAACGACAGGACAAGTTCTATCACCGTACACATATACTCCCTGCCGTCAAAGCGTTTCTTCGGGTATAGACAGTTGTCGCAGGAGCCGCAGTTCTCTTCGGTGTAGTCTTCTCCGAAATAATTGAGGAGGATTTTCCTTCGGCACTGGTTGGATTCTGCGTATGATACGGTCTCCATCAGGAGCTGCTTGCCTATTTCCTGCTCTGAGACAGGTTTTCCCTGCATGAACTTCTCCAATTTCTGGATGTCCTTGAAACTGTAGAAGGCTATGCATTTGCCTTCTCGTCCGTCGCGCCCAGCACGTCCGGTCTCCTGATAGTATCCCTCAAGACTCTTTGGAATGTCGTAATGGATCACGAAACGCACATCCGGCTTGTCGATGCCCATACCGAAGGCTATTGTAGCTACGATGACATCGATCTTCTCCATCAGGAATGCATCCTGGTTGCGGGACCTGGTCGATGCATCGAGGCCGGCGTGGTAAGGCAGAGCCTTGATTCCGTTCACGTTCAGCAACTCGGCTATCTCTTCCACCTTCTTTCTGCTGAGGCAGTAGATGATTCCGCTCTTCCCCGGATTCTCCTTTATGAACTTGATTATGTCGTGCTTCGGATTGGACTTGTCCCTTATCTCATAGTAGAGGTTCGGCCTGTTGAATGAAGACTTGAACACCTTTGCGTCAGTCATCCCGAGGTTTCTCTGGATGTCGGACTGTACCTTCGGAGTGGCAGTGGCGGTCAGTGCGATGACCGGCGCTTCCCCGATAACCTTCATTATCTCGTGGATACGCCTGTACTCAGGACGGAAGTCGTGCCCCCATTCAGAAATGCAATGCGCTTCGTCGATGGCGTAGAAAGAGACCTTCACCTGCCGCAGCAACTGTATGTTCTCCTCCTTCGTCAGAGATTCGGGAGCCACGTACAACAGTTTCGTCACGCCTGAAAGCAGGTCTTCACGCACCTCCTGAAGTTGTGCCTTGTTAAGCGAAGAGTTGAGGAAATGGGCTATGCCCTCCTTGTTCTGAATGAATCCGCGGATTGCATCGACCTGGTTCTTCATTAGAGCGATAAGAGGGGAGATGACAATCGCGGTGCCGTCCAGACACAGTGCAGGAAGCTGGTAGCACAGAGATTTCCCGCCTCCTGTAGGCATCAGGACAAAGGCATTGCCTCCATCAATCAAGTGAGTGATAATGGCTTCCTGATTCCCTTTGAAGGTGTCAAACCCGAAGAAATCCTTCAGTTTACGATGCAGTTCCTGTGAACAGATGCCCATCTTGCAGCAAAATTCCAACTTTCAATCACTAAATTAGGTAAAAAAAAGCAAATAGAACTCAAAAAATAGAATAAAATTTATTTGAAAGATTACTATCTTTGCAATAGTTAAAATGCCTTTGGTGTACCCACGGGACAATCTTTACTCACAACTATATGACATTTGACGATATGGAAACGACATCTACCCTGACACCGGCCCAGCGATATTTCACCAAGTTTACGCAGAGCCAGTTGTCCGGAGGCATTGTGCTTCTTGTTTGCACCATAATCGCTCTTGTCTTTGCCAATTCCCCTTCTCTGAGCCATATATGGGATTTCTGGAACAAGGAATGCGGACTGTTCGCAGGAAGGTTCTCAATGAAGATGTCTGTTGTGGAATGGGTGAACGATGCTCTGATGGTGGTGTTCTTCTTTACCGTAGGCCTGGAGATAAAGAGAGAGATGACTGTCGGCCAGCTCTCCACCGTGAAAAAGGCGACTCTGCCGGTAGTGGCAGCTCTTGGCGGAATGCTGTTCCCGGCTCTTATCTATACCGTCTTCAATGCCTCCGATCCTGTGTCGTCGAACGGATGGGGTATTCCGATGGCGACTGACATAGCTTTTGCAATCGGCATATTATCTCTTTTGGGTAACCGCGTTCCAATAGGTGTCAAGGTGCTCCTGACCGCGCTTGCCATTGCGGATGACCTCGGAGCTATTCTCGTGCTTGCGATTTTCTATCCTACCCACGCTCTTGATTTCGCAGCCCTCGGCATAGCATTGGGCATATTCGTCCTGCTCCTTCTTATGAACAAGGCCGGGGTGAGGAAGGGATTCGTTTATGTACTTTGCGGCATCGTGATGTGGTACTTCGTGCTGTGTTCCGGAATCCACGCTACGATAGCCGGTGTGCTGCTCGCCCTCACAATACCTATGAGGAGTTCGGTCAGCCAGAAAGCGTTCGTTGAACGCGGCCAGGCTCTGATCAACGAGTTCAAGACATCTTCTGACGGCACGGACCTCCTGGCAAATGATGCCCAACAGCATCTTATCCACGCAATGAGTGAGAATATGGATGAAATGGAGCCTTTGCTTCACAAGTTCGAGTCCAACCTGCAGCCTGTCGTGAATTTCGTGATAATGCCGCTCTTCGCACTTGCAAATGCGGGAGTTGCGATAGACTCTTTTTCGCTCTCCGGTGGCATCCCTTCAATCGCCCCCGGCATATTCTTCGGCCTTTTCTGCGGCAAGCCTCTTGGAATCTTCGTGTTCAGCTGGCTTGCAGTGAAGCTCAAACTTGCCGACCTGCCGGCAAACACTTGCTGGAAACAGATATTTGCAATGGGCATACTCGGTGGAATAGGATTCACTATGTCCATCTTCATAGACAATCTGGCATTCAGCGACCAGTCTTTCATTGATATGGGAAAGGTGGTGATTTTGATTTCATCCCTCGTGGCCGCAGTCGTGGGACTTGCCGTTATGTATCTTTTCACAAGAAATACGAACCAACAAAACAAATAAAATCAAATGAAAAAAATTTTATCAATTGCCGCAATCTGCGTTTTGGGAGTGATTGCATCCTGCTCTTGCTCCCGTATGACATCTGACGAAAAACAACCTGAAGGCATCAGCAAGGCGGATGTCGATTCAGCAAGTTTCATGCTCGGCTACTCTTTCGGAATGAATCTGGCCCAGTCGAATTTCGGAGCACTCAACATGGACAAGATGTGCGAGGGAATCAAGGCTGCCATAGGTGGTGAAGAGGTTCCTCAGGATGAATTCTACCGCGTGCTGAACGGATTCATGGAGAAGAGAATGGAACTCCTCAAGGAGAAGACCGTTGCTGAAAGCGCTGCCTTCCTCGAGAAGAACACAACAGCTGAAGGTGTGGTTACAACCGAGTCAGGTCTCCAGTACCAGATTGTACGCGCCGGTAACGGTGTGTTCCCTACAAGCGACAAGGACACTGTTGAGGTGAACTATGAGGGTTCGACTATCGCCGGCAAGGTATTCGATTCTTCATACGAACGTGGCACGACAGCCAAGTTCCCTCTCAATCAGGTTATCAAGGGCTGGAGCGAAGGTATCATGCATGCTGACGAAGGCAGCGAAATCAATCTCTGGATTCCTGCTGACCTTGCATACGGTGACAACGGTGCCGGTGCAGACATCCTTCCTGGTGCAGCAATCAAGTTCAAAGTCGAACTTATCAGCGTGAAGCCATTTGTGGAGACTGCTGAAGAAGGGAAATAATCCTTCTTTGACAGATTATTGATTAAAAAGCGGCCTTTCGCCGCTTTTTTTGTTTATATTTGCACGATTATAGCCGAGTCCGCGATGAACACATTCAGAAGAATACTCTCATATTCAAGGCCTTTTGGAAAGTATTGGCCAAGCTACCTGTTGCTTTCCATCCTGTCGGTAATCTTCGGCGTCGTGAACTACGCGCTTCTCGGTCCGCTTCTGACGGTGCTGTTTGAAAATGATACTGTCGCCACAGGGCTTGCGAAGCCCGAATTCCAATTCACGCTGGACTACTTCACTGCTCTTTTCAGCTACTGGCTCTCTTTTGTGGTGGGCCGTGGAGGTATCATCAAGGGTCTTCTTTTCGTGTGCCTTTCAATAGTCGTGACCTGCTTCTTCTCAGATCTGTGCCGCTATCTTTCCCAAAGGATACTTGTCAGTATGAAGACCACTCTGATGAGCAGGCTCCGGAGGGATCTTTTCAAGAAAGTGAGTTCCCTTCATGTGGGGTATTTCGATGACAGGCGCAAGGGCGATCTGCTCTCAAGCATCTCCAATGATGTGAATGAGGTTCAGAACAGCGTGGCCGGAAGTTTTCACGTCTTTTTCAGGGAGCCTATACTTGTATTAGGATTCCTTGCAATGCTCTTCTATATGTCACCGAAACTGACGGCGATCTCTCTTGTGGCTCTGCCTGTTTCCGCCTTCATAGTCACGAAGATAACAAGGAATCTTCGCAAGGGCTCCATTGAAACCCAGAGCCTTATGGGACGGATTCTGAGCCATTTCGACGAGGCTGTATCCGGACTGAGGATAATCAAGGCTTTCAATGCCGGAAAATATGTCGAAGAGAGCTTCGAACAGACAAATGAGCGTCACCGCCGCATATCGCGTTCTGTGTTCAACCGGCAGGAACTGGCATCCCCGACATCTGAATTCCTTGGAATCTCCATAGCTGCCATTGTCCTCTTCTATGGAGGATGGCTGAACATACACGGGGAATTGGGTATGACCTGGCAGCAGTTCATAGTCTATATAATGTTCTACTGGAAAGTCCTTGAGCCCGCAAAGGCGATAGCGAATTCATACGCAGCGGTACAGAAGGGCATTGTTTCCGGAAACAGACTTTTTGATATCCTTGACATACCGGAGGCGATAGTTTCAGGCACGAGGCCTATACACTCTTTCGAACATTCCATTGAGTTTGACCACGTTACCTTCTCATACGGAGGTGAACCGGTGCTGAAGGATATCTGCCTGACGGTGCCGAAAGGGAAGAGCGTTGCCATAGTGGGCCCTTCAGGGGCGGGGAAATCGACAATGGCTGACCTTGTACCGCGATTCTGGGACGTGACTCAGGGTGCTGTGAAGATTGACGGCATCGATATTAAGGAGTACAGAATCGAAGATCTGGTATCACTGTTGGGGATAGTCACCCAGGAGGCCATACTCTTCAACGATACGGTAAAGGCCAACATAGTGTTCGGGCAGGAAGGCGCGACCACCCAACAGGTTGTAAAAGCTGCCAAGGTTGCAAATGCTGATGAGTTCATATCAAAGATGGAGAACGGATACGACACCAATATCGGCGACCGTGGAGCCAAACTTTCCGGAGGTCAGCGTCAGAGAGTTGCGATAGCAAGAGCCGTCCTTAAGAATCCGGCCATCCTCATACTGGATGAAGCTACCTCCGCTCTTGACACAGAAAGCGAGAGGCTGGTACAGGAAGCGCTTACCAATCTGATGGAGAACAGGACTTCGCTCGTCATAGCGCACAGGCTCTCCACCATCCGTCACGCGGATCAGATTGTTGTAATACAATCAGGCAAGATAGTGGAGAAGGGAACACACGAAGAACTTGTCGCAAAGCGGGGTTTATATTCCCATTTGTGTGAATTGCAGGAAAACTGATGGAAAGGAACAATATATCAAGAGAATTCAAGCCTTTCAACGAACTGTTTTCGGAAAGTCTGAAGTCCAATTGGGAACGGCCGGCCTTGTCCAATCTTGGCGGTGACACAATCCATTACAAGGATCTCGCAGCAAGGATTGCCCAACTGCATATATTTTTCGCTTCCTGTGGCCTGAAAAGAGGCGACAAGGTGGCGATATGTGCCAAGAACCAGGCTAACTGGGGTGTCGCATTCCTTGCAACACTCACCTACGGGGCCGTCGCAGTGCCGATTCTCCACGAGTTCAAGCCTGCGAACATCCGACACCTCATATCGCATTCCGAGGCATCCATCCTTTTTGTAGGGGATGTAATATGGGAAAAGATGACAGAGGTGGATACAGGCTCCGTAACAGTAGTAAGTCTCGTGGATTTCTCTGTGCTTCAGGGAAACAATTCAGCTGCATCGGAAACGGCCGGTAATATGGCTGCTCTCTTCGCTGAAAGATATCCTGACGGTTTCGGGAAGAATGACGTGAATTACAAGCCTGACGAACCCGAAGACCTTGCGCTGATAAACTATACATCCGGAACGTCCGGTTTCTCCAAGGGCGTGATGATTCCTTACAGGGCTCTGGTATCCAACATCTTCTTTGCGAAGGAAGTTGAGCCTCAGATGGACAACCGGTCCAAGGTGGTGGCGATGCTACCTTCAGCCCATATGTATGGAATGATGTTTGAGTTCCTATTTGAAATAATGATAGGTGCTGAAGTGTTTTTCCTGAGAAGATTGCCGAGTCCGAAGGTCCTTCTCAGTGCGATGGCTGAAGTGAAGCCTTCTGTAATCATCGCGGTTCCTATGATTATTGAGAAGATATACAAGCAGATACTCATTCCTTTCATCAGCCGCGGATATATGCGCCTGCTGCTCAATCTGCCTGTTATAGACCAGGTCGTCCAGCAGAATATTCAACAGAAACTGATTCATTCCTTCGGAGGGAACTTCAATGAAGTGATAATTGGCGGAGCTCCTTTCAACAAGGAGGCTGAATCTTTCCTCAAGAGAATCAAGTTCCCTATGACGATAGGCTACGGAATGACAGAGTGTGCCCCGATCATCACCTATGTCCCGCACGACAAGACCCGCCTTTACTCCTGCGGCAAGCCTGTGGCTGGAATGGAGGTGAAGATTGACTCCGCAGATCCGTTCAACATCCCTGGCGAAATACTGGTAAAGGGTGTCAATGTGTGCCTTGGCTACTACAAGAATGAAGCTGCCACTGAAGCTGCTTTCCGTGACGGGTGGTTCTGCACGGGGGATATGGGCGTTATCGACGCTGACGGATACCTGTACATAAAGGGACGCTGCAAGAGTATGATACTCGGCCCTTCAGGTCAGAACATCTATCCGGAAGAAATCGAGAATATTCTCAACAATATGCCTTATGTTGTTGAATCTTTGGTGATTGAGGATAATGACAAGCTTGTCGCATTGATATTTCCTGATTTCGAGCAGGTCGAGGAAGCAGGTCTTGACCAGCGGCAGCTTCTTGAAAAACTGAATGAGAATATGAAAGCTGCGAATCTGGAACTGCCGCAGTATTGCAAAATCTCTTCCGTTGAGGTTTTCCCTGAGGAATTCGAAAAGACTCCGAAACGCAGCATAAAGAGATACCTCTATCAGAGGAATACCAATTGATTATGGACAACAGGACCAAATTTGACGCCAGCTATATCGAAATGGCTTCCGTGTGGGCCAGAAATTCGTATTGCAGCCGCCGCAAAGTGGGGGCTATCATAGTAAAGGACAGGATGATAATCTCGGATGGCTACAACGGGACACCTTCCGGCTTCGAGAATGTGTGTGAAGATGACAACGGTGTGACGAAGCCATACGTTCTACACGCAGAGGCGAACGCCATAACAAAAGTCGCAAAGAGCGGAAACAGTTCCCAGGGAGCCACTATGTACGTTACTGCCTCTCCTTGTATGGAATGTGCAAAGCTGATAATACAGTCCGGGATATCACGTGTGGTCTATAGGGACGAGTACCGTATCTCGGATGGGATTGACTTGTTGCGCCGCGCAGGTGTGGAAGTGGAAAAGTTTGAGGAGTAGATGGAGATGAAACGGGAAAAGTTTTGGAATGGTCTTGTCAAGGTACTGTGGGGTGCGGTCCTGGTGTTGCTGGGCTTCACTCTCGCATCGACTTTCGGAACGGGCCGCAGGCACTCGAAGATGCGTATCTCCGATTCTGAGTGGAGCAAGCTTATGCTGGTGCTTGGTGTCGTGGACAACGACTATGTCGATAAGATTGACAAGGAAGAGGTGACGGAACGGATACTACCACTCATTATGGCCGAACTTGATCCGCATTCGATGTATCTTCCTCCGGAGGACCTCCGGGCTGCTGATGAGGATTTGCAGGGTGGCTTCGAAGGGATAGGGGTACAGTTCAATATGCCTGAAGATACAGTTGTGGTCACTGCCGTGATTGGAGGCGGACCTTCGGAGAAGGCTGGACTTATGACGGGAGACCGTATTGTAACGGTCAATGGACGCAATATCGCCGGTATCAAGTTCCAGATGGATTCCGTTGTGAAGCTGCTGAAGGGCCCGCGCGGAACGAAGGTTACTGTAGGTATCGCTCGCGGCGGGGAACAGGATGTCCTGCCATTCGACATCGTCAGGGACGTGATTCCCGTAAACAGCGTGGATGTCGCATATATGGCGGACGACACGACCGGATACATAAAACTGGAGAAGTTCGCCCGCACTTCATACGTGGAGTTCCTCAAGGCGGTCGCTCAGCTGCAGGAACAGGGAATGAAGAAGCTGATTTTCGACTTGCGGGGCAATTCCGGAGGATATCTCGATCAGGCGCTTCTCCTCTGCAACGAATTCCTCGACAAAGGAGATCTGATAGTATATATGGAGGGCCGAAACGCTCCACGTCAGGATATGTTTGCTGATGGCCGCGGTACCTGCCGTGAGGTGGAACTGGCAGTATTGATTGACGAGGGCTCCGCATCTTCAAGCGAGATATTCGCGGGCGCAATACAGGATAATGACAGAGGTACAATCTATGGCCTCCGCTCTTTCGGAAAGGGTCTTGTCCAGGAGCCGAGATACTTTTCCGACGGGTCCGGCATCAGGATTACCGTTGCAAGATATTTCACACCGTCGGGAAGATGCATCCAGAAGCCGTATGTGGATTACGGGGAGAGTCATTTCGATGATATCATCGCCCGTTATTCAAGTGGCGAGATGATGAGTGCCGACAGTATAAAAGTCAATGATTCGCTGAAGTTCAACACTATCAAGAAAGGCCGAACCGTATATGGCGGAGGCGGTATAATCCCTGACGTATTCGTACCTTTGGACACTACGGGCGTTTCGGATTATCTTATCAGATGCAACAGGCAGAGCCTTCTGATCAAGTACGCCAACCTTATGGCTGACAAGTACCGTTCGTCGCTGCGCTCGATAAAGGATATGGACTCTCTCGACAAGTTCCTTGACTCCATCCACATAGAAGACGGTTTCATAGAATATACCTCTTCACTGGGAGTAGTGCCTTCAAAGGCTGACTGGAAGATATCCGGAGACATCATCCTGATTCAGATCAGAGCTTTGATAGGAAGATACACCCCGATGGGGGACAATGCCTTCTATCCTATCTACCTTACTATAGACAACACTATGAAGAGGGCGATGGAACCGATTTCACAGTGATATCGGCAGTGTGTTGAAACTTTTTCCTGAATTGTGCGTATAACAGTCAGTTTGTCGTGTAATAATAATAAATATGAAACTTTCACAGTTCGGATTCACTCTTCCTGAAGAAAAGATTGCAAAGTACCCGTGTGAAGAGCGTGATGAATGCCGTTTGCTGGTGCTTCACAGGAGTACCGGGGAGATTGAACATAAAATTTTCAAGGACGTAATAGACTATATGTCACCCGGCGACCTGTTCGTATTCAACGATGCGAAGGTCTTCCCTGCCAGATTGAAAGGCAACAAAGAGAAGACGGGCGCCGAGATAGAGGTGTTCCTGCTTAGGGAACTCAATCGTGAACAGCGTCTGTGGGACGTCCTGGTGGACCCTGCACGCAAGATACGTATCGGGAACAAACTCTATTTCGGAGAGAACGATTCCCTTGTGGCAGAGGTGATAGACAATACCACTTCCCGTGGCCGCACTCTCCGTTTCCTCTTCGATGGGAGTTATGAAGAGTTCCGCGAAACACTCTACAAGATGGGCTCGCTTCCTGTTCCGAAATGGATACGTCCGCACGCAGAGGAGATTGACAGGGAAATGTTCCAGACAATCTTTGCGAAGAACGATGGCGCAGTGGCCGCTCCGGCTGCAGGTCTCCATTTCAGCAAACTGCTCTTCAAGAAGATGGAGGTGAACGATATCGATTCGGCATTCCTGACCGTTTTCATGGGCAACGCACATTTCCATAACGTGGATGTTGAGGATCTGTCGAAACACAAGATGGATTCCGAGCAGATGATCATATCAGAGGAGACTGCCGAAAAGGTGAACGCGGCGAAGCGCGGCGGACATAGGATTGTGGCTGTCGGCGTGACCGTAATCCGGGCTCTTGAGACTTATGTCACCACAACAAAAGAGATAAGGGCGTATGACGGTTGGACGAACAAATTCATCTTTCCTCCTTACAAGTACTCCATCCCTGATGCGATAATTTCAAATTTTCATCTTCCTTACAGCACAATGCTGATGAACGTGGCCGCCTTCGGTGGTTACGAAAATGTGATGAACGCCTACAGAATAGCTTTAGAGGAAGGCTATCGCTTTGGAACATACGGAGATGCAATGCTGATTATATAGCGGTTATACAAAAAATCGCATAACAGGAATCATATTCCATATCTTTGCTCAAAAAGAGCGGGATATGGAATTTGATTTTTATGTTTGCCTTGCTGCGCTCGCCAAAGTGTTCGCCTATGATTGCGCGGCTGGCCGCAGGCTTCTTGCGGCTGTAGGGGACGTGCGGATGTTATTCTCCCTCTCCGTAAAGGATGTAGCCGGTATTATGGGAGGCGGGGAGTCCTATGCAGATATGCTTCTCGATCCGGGTACTCTCCGGTGGGCCGAATCAGAAGTGAAATGGGCCCTGTCAAAGGGTGTACGCATTATCGGAATGGATGACCCGGCATATCCTTACCGGCTGAAGGAGTGCCCGGATGCTCCAATTGTCCTGTATTGCTCAGGCAGTGCAGACCTTAACCCTGTTCATTCGCTTGCGGTGGTAGGAACGAGGAAGGCTACGTATTCCGGTACCGGAAACTGCAGGAAGATAGTCGGAGCACTTGCTCAAACTGTGCCTGACACTTTGGTTGTGAGTGGCCTGGCGTTGGGAATAGACGGCGTGGCACACCGGTCTGCACTGGAGAACGGACTTCCCACTGCAGCGGTGCTTCCTTGCGGACTTGATGAAATCTACCCTGCCAGGCACCGTGAACTTGCAGAGAGAATAGTTGAGAATGGGGTCCTTGTGACAGACTTCTGCCGCCAGTCCGCCCCGGTACGTACGAATTTCCTCCGGAGGAACAGAATCATAGCCGGTATGGCTGATGCAGTTCTGGTGGTGGAGTCCTTCAGCAAAGGCGGGAGCTTGATGACCGCCTCTCTTGCAAACTCTTATTCCAGAGAAGTGTTTGCAGTGCCGGGACGTCTTGAGGATGAATCCTTTGTGGGCTGTAACAGGTTAATAGAGAGTGATATGGCCAGGATAGTGGCATCGCCGGATTCTCTTGGGACGAGTCTTGGCTGGTCCCGGCGAAGCAAAGGTGGGGGATTCCGTTCTCTGTTTTCTTCCGTGGAGGATGGATCCGATGCAGATCTTCTCCTTTCCTCTCTCCGGAAACGGTCTCCGGCTTCTGTGGAGGAACTTGTGAATATGACAGGTCTTGCGCCATCTGCTGCTGCGGCAGAACTGACTGCCCTCGAAATGTCAGGAATCGTGGTTGCTGTCCCGGGTGGCAAGTTCGCTCTTGCCGGTTGAGAACCTGTCTTGAACATATCATTCCAGAAAAGGTTTCGAGTCCTATTGTTTCGTATATTTGCATTTCAAAACTTTCAGATGGAACGCGATGATGGAACTGATAGATACCCACTCACACATATATGATGAGGCTTTCGATGCCGATTTCGATGAGATGCTTATGCGGGCCGGCGAGGCTTCCGTGACCTCATTCGTTATGCCCGGGATAGACTCTTCGACCCACGGCAGGGTGATTGAAGTCGCCGACAGGCTGCCAGGCATGGCTTTCCCGTGCATCGGTCTGCACCCTACTTCGGTAGGGGAGAACTGGCGTGACGAGATTCAGTTTGTTCTCGACCATATAGGCGACAGACGGTTTTACGCTGTGGGTGAGATAGGGCTGGATGAATATTGGTCCAGGGATTTCGTCAAGGAGCAGATACTCGTGTGCGAACGTCAGATTGAACTCGCGGCAAAGGAGAATCTTCCTGTAATAATCCATCTCAGAGAGGCTACCGATGATTTCTTCAAGGTTCTTTCCGATTTGAAAGGAGTTGATTTCAAGGGCGTGATGCACGCTTTCTCAGGAAGCTACGAAACATATTGCCGTCTTCTCAAATATGCTGACTTCAAGTTCGGGATAGGAGGAGTCGCCACTTACCGCAACGCAGGCATAGGGGCTTCGCTGGAAAGAATGTCCTTGCAGGATATCGTACTTGAAACCGATTGCCCGTGGCTCACCCCTGTTCCTTTCAGGGGGAAGCGGAACGAGCCTGCCTATATGACCAATACAGCTCAGAAAGTCGCGCAGATCAAAGGTTTGACGTACGAGGAAGTCGCCCTGGCCACCTCCCGTAATGCCCGCATACTGTTCGGCATCTGATATGATTCATCGGGAATCCGCTTACAAAAAGGAAAAATTCAAATAAAAAAGTGGCGTATTCCAAAATAATTACTAAATTGCACGATATTTCGTATGGGTATGCGAAATGAGTAGAAACAACTATAACTATTTACATACATTGTTTAATAATTAATCAAAAAACTTATGAAAAAAATTTTCATGTTTTTGGCAGTTATTGGCCTTCTGACAATCTCTGCTAATTTCCAACCGGCTTCTGCTCAGGAAGAGGAACAGGCTCCAGCTGCTACAGAAGAAGTTGCAGCCGCTGCTGAAGAAGAAGCTCCTGAGGTTGTTGATCCATTCGCAGCAGGCGCAAGCGACAAGCCTCTGCACCAGCAGTTGAAGAAACTCTTCATCGAAGGTGGTGCCGGCTTCATGGCTGTCATCCTGTTGTGCCTTGTATTCGGTCTTGCAATCGCAATCGAGAGAATCATCACCCTCGGAATGGCGAAGACTGACATCAAAGCTTTCGGTGAGAAGATTGAAGAAAAACTCGCTGCCAAGGATATCGAAGGTGCTCTTGACATCTGCCGCAACACACGTGGTCCGGTAGCAAGCATCTATTATCAGGGTCTCCTCCGCGTTAAGGAAGGTCAGGACATCGAGAACATCGAAAAATCAGTTATCTCTTACGGCTCAGTTCAGATGGGTCAGCTTGAGAATGGTCTTTCTTGGATTTCACTCTTCATCGGTATCGCTCCTATGTTGGGATTCATGGGTACTGTAATCGGTCTTATCCAGGCATTCGACGCTATCGAGGTGGCAGGTGATATCAGCCCGGCATTGGTTGCAGGTGGTATGAAGGTCGCTTTGATCACAACCGTCGGCGGTCTTGTTGTCGCCATCATTCTCCAGTTGTTCTACAACTACCTCATTTCAAGAATCGATTCAGTCGTTGTCGATATGGAAACTGCTTCTATCGACTTGGTTGACACTCTTGTAAAGAACACAAAATAATCATTAGGTAAAAGATCATGAAATTATTGAAATATATCGAATATGCGCTCCTTATCATATCGTTGATAGTGTTCGTGATCGGTTTGACGACTATCTCAACGGAATCGTCACCTGCTCTGAACATCTATCTCGTTTGGACGTATATCCTGGTAGCTGCCGCGTTGATCTTTACCATAGGATTTCCGTTGGTTAAGGCCTTCAGTGACAAGAAGAGCCTCAAGAAGCTGATTATCCTTGTGGTAGCAGCGATTGTGGTATTCGGCGGTATCTATCTTATTGCCCCGGGCAAGGCAATTGACGTTAATACAGTGGTATCGGAAGGTACCTTCAAATTTGCTGATGCAGCGCTTTACATCTGCTACCTCTTCGTAGGTGCTTCTGTAGTGGCTCTGATTTGGAGTGCAGCGCACAAAGCAATAAAATAATCGTTTGGTATGGCATCAAAAAAGACTCCTGAAATTAATGGTGGCTCAATGGCGGATATTTCCTTCATTGCATTGATTTTCTTCTTGATGGTAACTACGATGGACAAGGAGATGGGTATCGCCCGTCGTCTTCCTCCTATCCCGACCGAAGATCAGAAGGTTGAGGACCAGAAGGTCAATCGTCGTAACATCATCCAGGTGAAGATCAACTCCAATGACCGACTTTTCGCGGGCAACCAGGCGATGGATGTCAGCCTGCTGAAAGACAAAATCAAAGAGTTCTTGACAAACCCTAACAACGACCCTAACCTTCCTGAAAAGGAGATGAAGGAGATCGCCGGGCTCGGTCAGGTTCCGGTTTCAAAGGGTGTTATTTCACTCCAGAATGACCGTGGAACAACATACAGCAAGTACATTGCAGTTCAGAATGAGCTTATCAAGGCTGTGAACGAACTTCGTGACGAGTTTGCTATGGCACGCTTCGGAAAGAAGTACGAAAGGCTTGATGAGGATCGTCAGAAACTCGTACGTGACGCTGTTCCTCAGCAGATTTCTGAGGCTGAACCTAAGGATGTCAAGAAAAGATAGGAGGAATCAGTATGGCTAAATTCATTAAGAAAGACAAGGGCGACATTCCTGCCATCGGCACTGCGTCCCTTCCTGATATCGTCTTCATGATTCTGATGTTCTTCATGGTGACAACCAATATGCGTCAGACAGAACGTAAGGTTAAAGTTACTATTCCACAGGCTACTGAAATAGCTAAACTTGAAAGAAAGGACCTCTCTTCATACATCTACGTAGGTACTCCTACCCAGCAGTACGTATCGCAGTATGGTACTGAGTCCCGCATCCAGTTGAACGACTCTTTCAGAACAACCGATGACATCAGAGACTTCATTGCTGCAGAGCGTGAAAACCTCAGCGAGGCTGACCGTCCGTTCATGACAGTGAACATCAAAGCTGACCAGGACACCCGTATGGGTATCGTGACCGACATTAAGCAAGAGCTTCGTCGTTGTTCAGCATTGAAGATTATGTACGGTGCTCGCAAGGATTCTTCTGTGAAGTAATTCGATTTGCGATTAAAGATAAGGGTGGCCCGAAAAGTCACCCTTTCTTTTGTTATTTATAGTAATTATTGTTATTTTTGAGTATGGGTTTTATAAAAAGAAGTGCTCTGCTGATTCTCTTCGTTGCTGTAGTGATTTCGGCAGTTTCCTGTGGCCAGAAAAAGGCCAGATATGTTTTCCTTTTCATCGGTGATGGGATGGGTGCTTCGCACGTTGCCCTGACTGAGGCTTATCAAGCACATCAGAAGGGATATGTAGGGATGGAGCCTGTCTGTTTTTCAGGATTCCCTGTTATGGGAGAGGCTACGAACTATTCAGCCAACAGAGCCATAACCTGCTCCTCCGCTGCAGGCACAGCTCTTTCTACAGGCTTCAAGACCAACAACGGTATGTTGTGTGTAGCGCCTGATTCTACTGAATTGACCAGTATTTCATACAAGATACACAATGCCGGATATGGCGTAGGCATATTGAGTACGGTGCAGATCAACCACGCTACCCCGGCCTGCTTCTACGGCCATTCCGTCAAGCGCTCCGACTACTACGGCATCGGAAGCGAGTTGCCGCAGACCGGTTTCGAGTTCTTCGCCGGTGGCGGTTTCATTGACCCGCGTGGAAAGGGTGACACTGCCACTGTATCTCTTTACCAGAAAGCTCAGGAAGGGGGATATACTGTTGCGTACGGTTATGATGATTTTCAAGGCAAGAAGTCTGCTGACCGGATTGTCCTTGTCCAGCACGAGGATTCCGATGCAATATGCTCTTATGCTTTAGGACGCAAGGAAGGTGCTTTGACACTGCCTCAAATGATGACTGCAGCAGTCGAGGTTCTTGAACGCAACAAGAAAGGGTTCTTCGTGATGGCCGAAGGTGGCCTGATTGACTGGACTGCCCACGGGAAGGATGCTGCCGGGACAATAATGGAGATTCTGGATATGGATGAGGCCGTGAAGGTCGCATACGCTTTTTATGAGAAGCATCCGGATGAGACCCTCATCATAGTTACTGCAGATCACGAGACTGGAGGATTCGCTCTTGGAGGCGGCCGTGGTGACTATAACCTTGACTATATCGATTCTGTCACCGTGGCGACGACAACCGACAATGTCAATGAATATATGAGTGACAAGACATCATTGGCTGACATCAATGAAAAGGCAAATCTGGGATGGACTTCGTTCAGCCATACCGGCTGTCCGGTGCCAGTATGGGCCATAGGAGCAGGCAGTGAGAAATTTGCCGCAAGACAAGACAATACGGATATTCCGCGCAAGATATGTGATGCTATGGGCATTGAGTTCTAACCAACAAAATAAAAGATTATGAAAAAAATTCTTTCTGCAATTCTGCTGACGCTTGTCGTTTCAGCTACTGTATTTGCTCAGGAACCTCCTAAAAGAGAGTTCCGCGGTGCCTGGCTTCATATAGTGGGAAACCAGAAAATCAAGGATATGTCCCGGGAAGAGATCCAGCAGTGGTTCACAAGCACGCTTGACACTCTCAAAGATTGCGGATGCAATGCAATCATCTTCCAGGTACGTCCTGAAGCTGATGCCTTCTATGAATCATCCCTCGAACCTTGGACAAGGTTCCTCACCGGCGAGCAGGGAAAGGCACCGGATCCATATTGGGACCCTCTCCAGTTCATGATTGACGAAAGCCATGCCCGTGGTATGGAACTTCACGCCTGGCTCAATCCATACCGTGTGACTACTAACGACAAGGAACAGCTTCATCCGGACCACCTTTATTTCCGCAAGCCTGAAATCTTCAAGCGCTATGGAAAGCAGCTTTTCTTTGATCCGGGCGAGCCGGAGGCAAGGGATTTCGTCGTTAAGGTAATAGCCGACATCGTAACGAGATACGATGTGGATGCCATTCATTTTGATGACTATTTCTACCCATATCCTGTCAAGTACGAAGAATTTCACGATGACGCGTCATTCATAAAATATGGCGCATCGCAGGGCTTCGAGTATTGGCAGAAGAACGATTGGCGCAGGAACAACGTAGAACTGCTCATTCACCAGATCAACGACACCATCAAGGCTATCAAGCCTTGGATCCGCTTCGGTATCTCACCTTTCGGAATCCATCGCAACGTATCTGATGATCCTAAAGGCAGCAAGACCAACGGTTTGTCAAATTATGAACAACTCTTTGCCGACGTTCCTGGTTGGGCAGACAAGGGTTATATCGATTACATCGTTCCTCAGCTCTACTGGAAGATAGGGCACGCCGTTGCGGACTACGAAGTCCTCATCAACTGGTGGAACGACAGCAACTTCAAGGGTCATCTTTATATCGGCCAGAACATCGGCTCGTTCAATGCACCTGACCTTGATAATCCTGAAATCACTCAGACTGAGCGCAAGATGCAGCTTGAAAGGGATCTGCCTAACGTTGACGGAAATGTATGGTGGCCGGGCTGGACATTCAATAATCCGGCACGTGAAGGAGACAAGTTCCGCCTCAAGGATTCCCTCCAAACAAATTATCAGAAGAACATTGCATTGATTCCTGCATACACTGATCTCGACAGCGTCGAGCCTGCCCCTGTAAAGAGCATTAAACGCAGCAATGGTGCAATCGCCTGGACTGTAACTCCTACTGATGATGTGATGCAACAGCCTCATTTCTTTGTAGTTTACCGCTTCGCAGCAAAAGAGAAAATTGACATTGCGAACAGCGGCAAAATCGTAAAGATTACTCGTGATAATTCATTCAAGCCGGAAGGAAAGCGTGACGGCAAATACAAATATGTCGTAACCGTAGTGGACAAGTGCTGGAATGAAAGTACTGCTTCAAAAGCAATAACCTGGTAAAACAAATATGAAAAAAAGAATTGTAGATTATCTCGCAGGCCAACCCGAGAAGGATATTGTAGTAAAGGGCTGGGTGAGGACAAAAAGAGGAAACAAGAATGTCGCTTTCATAGCGTTGAATGATGGTTCTACCATCAATAACATTCAAGTAGTCTGCGATGTGGCCAATTTCAGCGAGCAGACGCTCAAGCAGGTTACCACAGGTGCTTGCCTGAGTGTGACCGGTGATCTCGTGCCTTCACAAGGCAGCGGTCAGGCAGTTGAAGTTCAGGCAAAGGAGATAGAGATTCTCGGAGTAGCGGATCCTGAGACCTATCCTTTGCAGAAGAAGGGCCACAGTATGGAGTTCCTGCGCGAGATAGCACATCTCCGTCCCCGTACAAATACTTTCGGAGCAGTGCTGCGAATCCGTCACGCGATGGCGTTCGCAATCCACAAATTCTTTAATGACAAAGGTTTCGTTTACCTGCACACCCCGCTTGTCACCGCTTCTGACTGCGAGGGTGCAGGTGAAATGTTCCAGGTCACCACGCTTGACCTTGACAACCTTCCTCGTAACGAGGCAGGTCAGATTGACTATTCCGAGGACTTTTTCGGCAGGCACACATCCCTTACCGTAAGCGGACAGCTTGAAGGTGAGCTTGGTGCTACCGCACTTGGAAACATCTACACTTTCGGCCCAACGTTCAGGGCTGAGAACTCCAATACTCCGCGACATCTTGCAGAATTCTGGATGATTGAGCCGGAGATGGCATTCTATGACGTGAATGACCTGATGGATCTTGAGGAGGAATTCATCAAGTATCTTGTACAGTATGCACTCGACAACTGTCAGGATGACCTTGCTTTCCTTAACAAGATGATTGACTCTGAACTGATTGACCGTCTCAAGAGCGTTGTGTCCACTGATTTTGTCCGTCTGACATACACAGAAGGCGTTGACATCCTTATGAAGAGCGGGCAGAAGTTCGAGTTCCCTGTCAGCTGGGGAGTTGATCTTCAGAGTGAGCACGAACGCTATCTTGTTGAAAAGCATTTCCGCAAGCCGGTCATACTGACTGACTATCCGAAGGACATCAAGGCCTTCTATATGAAGCAGAACGATGATGGAAAGACAGTCCGTGGAACGGACGTGCTCTTCCCGAAGATTGGAGAAATCATCGGTGGCTCGGAGCGTGAGTCAAGCCTTGAGAAACTCAACAGGAGGATAGAGGAACTCAATATGGACACCAGGAATCTCTGGTGGTACATCGATACTCGCAAGTACGGTACCTGCCCTCACAGCGGTTTCGGGCTTGGTTTCGAGAGATTGCTTCTCTTTGTGACAGGAATGTCGAATATCAGGGACGTAATACCGTTCCCTCGTACTCCGAAGACAGCGGAATTTTAACATTGCTGTTATGATTGTCATCGGTATCGCAGGCGGCTCCGGCTCGGGCAAGACCACTGTCGTGAACGAGATAAAGAAAAAGATGAAGGAGCAGATCAACGAGAGAGTCGTTGTCATTCCTCAGGATT
This sequence comes from Candidatus Cacconaster merdequi, assembly GCA_018064345.1. Lineage (GTDB taxonomy): Bacteria > Bacteroidota > Bacteroidia > Bacteroidales > UBA932 > Cacconaster > Cacconaster merdequi. The sequence goes on along the minus strand of JAGHVK010000003.1, from coordinate 21,221 downwards.
CGTATTACAAGGATCAGGGACACCTTCCTATGGAAGAGCGTCAGGCCTTGAATTTCGACCATCCTGATGCAATAGACTGGGAATTGCTCGTAGAGCAGCTCAAGGAGCTCAAGGCCGGACATTCTATCGAGCAGCCGACTTATTCCTACTTGACCTGTACGCGGCAGGAAGAGGCTGTCCACGTTGAGCCGGCTGACATTATCATCATTGAAGGGATTCTTGTATTTACCTGTGATGAATTGAGGAATCAGATGGATATCAAAGTATTCGTGGATGCGGACGATGATGACAGGCTTATGCGTATCATAACCCGCGACATTGTCGAGCGTGGAAAGAACGTACAGTCTGTAATGGACCGCTATACGAAGACCGTAAAGCCGATGTTCCTGCAGTTCATTGCGCCTAGCAAACGCTATGCTGACATCATTGTGCCTCAGGGAGGTCACAACCGCATAGCGATAAATGTCCTGCTTTCCGGAATCAGGAGGCTTGCAACCAATGCTGACAAGCAGTAATCCGGTTTGCTGCACTGCAGTTATTTATGCGTAATCTGTTCGATAATCGAAACGAGGAGAAAAGGATGGGGCTCTATGCTACCATCTCTTTTCATCTTGTAGTGCTGATTATCCTTTTGTGCTTCTCAATCAATGCCGTCTGGAAGAGCGAGACTTCTTTCGTGCTCGATTTCACAAAGCAGGAGGAACTTGAGAAGGAACAGCGCGAAATAGAACTGAAAGAGCAGGTTTCAAAGGACCTGGACGATATGTTCGGCTCTTCAACCAACGTCCGGAATGTTGCGGTAGATGCGGGCAGCAGCCTGAAGGATGACCGTTTCAAGAATCCCGATGAGCTGTATGAAGAGGCAAAGGAACTCCAGAAGAAGATGGATGCCTCCAGAAGGGATGCTATGGCCGAACAGGCTTCCGAGGAGGCTGTGGATATGAGCCGTACCGACAACCAGGTCGAGCAGCGTCAGGAACATCAGTACAGCGGCCCTTCAGTAATATCGTGGAATCTTGAGGGAAGGAAGGCCAGGTTTCTTCCAGTGCCGGCATATAAAGGATTCGGGGCAGGTGACGTATATGTCAGGATAGTCGTCAACAACCGAGGCAAGGTAACATCCGCTTCGGTAATAGCCGAATCAAGTACAACCGACAAATCACTTCATGAATTTGCACTTGAGGCTGCGCGCCGTTCAAGGTTCAGCGCATCAGACACAGCCCCTTCATCCCAGAAAGGGGAGATAGTTTACCGTTTTATCGCTCAGTAAGCCTGAACTCTCCGGAAGATGTGCGCCGCAGTGCTGTAAGATAGCCTCCGGAGCCGAGAGCAAGGCCGAGATCCCTTGCCAGGGAACGGATATAGGTTCCTTTCGAACACTTTATACGTATTGTTGCTGCAGGACGCTTTCCGTCGCTTATGTGCGATGTATGGTAGTTGCGGATGTTCCTGACAGTACCAGCCACTTCGAAATTGTCGTCCACCATCACGTTCCTTTCGACGAAGTTGAGAAGCTCCAGCTCGAATATCTCGATAGCGCTCTTCCTCAGTTCCACCTCCTCTCCGGCCCGTGCGTACTCGTATGCCCTCAGTCCGTTGATGATTTTTGCAGAGAAAACCGGTGGAACCTGTTCCTGTGGCCCTTCGAATCCTTTGAGCGCTTCCCTTACCGCTGCTTCGTCGATATGTTCGAATGGGTAGTAGTTGTCAATGGGCTGTTCAAGGTCGTATGACGGTGTTGTGGCGCCGAATTCTATGGTAGCGACATACTCTTTGGTGTGTGATTGGAGCTCTTGGGCAATCTTCGTGGCTTTGCCTGCACAGATTATGAGCATCCCTGTGGCAAGAGGGTCAAGAGTCCCTGCGTGTCCCACTTTGAGGTTGCGTTGCGAGAAGTGCTTCTGAAGCTGGAATTTGCATTTGCGTACAAGGTCGGCCGAAGTCCATCGGTAAGGTTTGTCCATAGGTATGACGATGCCCTCCGGATAATCGGCAATGTCGTGTGAAAGATGCGATTCAAGGTAATCCTGAATTGCTTCCACAGGACAGTTCTCAAGCACGAAACAGCTCATTTCAGAGTTGTTTGCAGGCTATCTTGGCAACTCTCCTTTCGTGTCTTCCTCCCTCGAAGGATGCCTCAAAATATGCCTTTACGATGGATTCTGCCGTTCCTTGAGAGATGAAACGCGCCGGAAGCGAGAGAACGTTGGCATCGTTGTGCTGTCTGGCAAGAGATGCAAGTTCCGGAGTCCAGCACAGGGCGGCACGGATTCCCTGATGCTTGTTGAGAGTCATCGATATGCCGTTGCCTGATCCGCAGAGAGCGATTCCACAGCAGACTTTCCCATTCTCCACGGCCTCGGCAAGAGGGTGGGCGAAGTCGGGATAGTCCACACTGTCCTCAGAAGATGTTCCGAAATCAATTATTTCGTAGCCCAAGGACTCAACAAAAGGCTTTAACGCCTCTTTCATTGAATATCCGGCGTGGTCGGACGCCATTCCTATTGTCTTTTCCATCTACCTATGCTAGTTTTTTGATTGCGTTATCGATTCTTCTATCAACTTCTTCCTTGCCGAAGAGCTCCATCATATCTGCAATACCAGGTCCTTTTGAGATTCCGACGAGGAAAAGACGGAGTGTGTTCATCACTTTGCCCATAGGCCACTCATTTGAGGTGATCAATTCGTGGAGACTGTTTTCGATAGTATCCTTGTCGAACGGGTCAATTCCTGCAATGAATGAACGGACCTGCGGGATGATCTGCCTGGTCTCATCTTTCCAAAATTTCGCAACAGAAGCCGCATCGTATTCAGCCGGTGCTTCGAAGAAGTACGATGTGAGGTCCCACATCTCATTCATAAAGTGGACTCTCTCCTTCATAAGAGAGACAACCTTCCCGACGTATTCGTCGCTGAAAGATGCGATTCTTTCTCCAACTGTTTCTCTGAACTGTGAAACAAGTTCTCTGTCAGGCTTCATACGAAGATATTCCTGATTGAACCACTTCGACTTGTCCGGATTGAACTTTGCCCCTGACTTGACTATTCTGTCAAGAGAGAACGCTTCTACGAGCTGTTCGAGTGAGAATATCTCCTGTTCTGTTCCCGGATTCCAGCCGAGCAGGGCAAGGATATTCACGAATGCTTCAGGGTAGTATCCGTCTTCGCGGTAACCTCTGGAAACTTCTCCTTCAGCATTCACCCACTTCAGTGGGAAAACAGGGAACCCAAGTCTGTCACCGTCTCGCTTCGAAAGCTTGCCTTTCCCGTCAGGCTTGAGCAGAAGAGAAAGATGAGCGAAGGCAGGCTGGGTGTCCTGCCACTCGAATGCCTCATATAGCAGGTAGTGCAGGGGGAGGGAAGGCAGCCATTCCTCGCCTCTGATTACGTCGGTGATTTCCATCAGATGGTCGTCCACGATGTTTGCAAGGTGGTATGTCGGAAGTTCATCGGCGCGCTTCCAGAGAACCTTGTCGTCCAGAGTATTGCTGTTGACTTCTATATGTCCCCTGATGAGGTCGTCCATCACCACTGTCCTGTCCTGCGGAATCTTGAAGCGGATGGTCCAGTTTGTCTCGTTCTCAATCCGGCTCCTCACCTCTTCAGCGGGAAGTGTCAGAGAGTTCTTGAGACGGGTACGTGTCTCCCAGTTGTATGTGAAGGTCTTTTTCTCTGCCTCTGCGGCACTTCTCAGTGCTGAAAGTTCCTCTGCCGTGTCGAATGCGTAATATGCGTAGCCTTTATCAACAAGTTCCTCAGCATATTTGCGGTAGATATTCTTCCTCTGGCTCTGCCTGTAGGGTGCGTGCGGATGCTTTTCAGATGCCACTTCCACAACCTTGCCGTTCTCATCCACACCCTCGTCCGGCATTATGCCGCACCAGCGCAGCGATTCTATGATATACTCTTCCGCACCCGGAACAAACCTCTGGGAGTCAGTATCTTCAATTCTTAGAATGAAATCTCCTCCGGCTTGTTTTGCATAAAGATAGTTATACAATGCCGTCCTGACGCCTCCCATATGAAGAGGACCGGTAGGACTTGGAGCGAAACGTACCCTTCTTTTTCGGTTCATAGTTATTCAGTTTCTTTAGGTGTATTCAACATTCTGTCCCTGCGAACGTATGCCGGCTCTTTTTCAAGTGTGGAGAGTGTTTCCGGATCCGCAGTGAGCATCACAGGAATCCCCGGTACTCTTGCCTTGGTGAGAGTCAGTTCGCCATTCGACTGCAAAGGTAATCCACGGCGACGATTTTTGAAAGTATCTGACGACCTGATTTCAATCCGGTTTCCGCGTGAGACTGATTCCTGGTCTATTACAGGAAGTTCCGTGAGGTTGAAACCGGTTGCCACTATCGTTACGCTCACACTGTCGCCAAGAGCATCGTTCTTGACGATACCCCTCTTGAAATTGGCCATCTCACCTGTATAAGTCTTTACATAGTCCATTATTGTAGAGACTTCACTCATCTTTGCAGCTTTCCCGGGCTCACTGCTTGAAGTGATGTTCACCAGAGCGTTCTTTACATTGCTCAAGTTCAAGTCATTCAGCAGAGGAGAGTTGAATGCTGCTTCCACTGCCTTCGTGGCCCTGTCTTCCCCGCTGGCGGAGCCTATTCCCATTATCGCCATTCCGCTGTTCTGCATAATCTTCTTTACGTCAGCGAAATCCACGTTGATGAAACCACGGCTTGTAATGATTTCCGCTATGCTCTTGACTGCGGTTGCAAGCACGTCATCTGCCTTAGGAAAAGCGGAGAATGCATCGAGGTCGGAGTAAAGACTGTAGAGTTTCTGGTTGTCGATGACAAGCAGGCTGTCCACGAACTTGCTTAACTCCTTGATACCTTCTGTCGCACGGTAGAGCGCCTCTATCCCTTCGTCACGGAAAGGTATAGTTACGACTCCTACAGTAAGCAGACCCTTCTCTTTTGCGACTTTAGCCACAACAGGTGCTGCACCGGTACCTGTTCCGCCACCCATTCCGCAGGTAACGAACGCCATCTCGGTATCAGGGTTGAATATCTTCTCAATGTCCTCGATAGACTCCTGTGCTGCCTTCCGTCCGACGAGATAGTCCGTTCCGGCGCCGAGACCTTTGGTGGTCAGTACCCCAAGCTGCAGTTTCTTTGGTACGGGGCTGCTTTCAAGGGCCTGGCAGTCGGTATTGCAGACAATGAAATCAACATCCTTTATCCCCTGGGAGAACATATAGGAAACAGCATTGCTTCCTCCGCCTCCGACTCCTATGACAGTGATAAGGTTGCCTCTCTTGGCCCAGTTCTTTGGTATAAAGCTATCTTTCTCCATATCAGTTATGCTTCGTTGTTTCCTGAAAATATATCTCCGAAAAGTGACCCGAAAAAGCCACCTTCCTTGCCGTCTTTTCCGTTCTTATTGTCATTGTTGTTACTGTTCCTTTCCTGTTCCTTTCTCTTCTTCTCTTCTTCCTTTCTCTTTCTCTCTTCCTCTTTCCTCCTCTTTTCCTCCTCTTTCCTTCTCCTCTTTTCTTCTTCCTTTCTGGCGCGCTCGTCTTTCCGCATCTCTTCATCTTCCGCCCACTGAGGCTCCCCTTCATTATTGTCGAAGATGCCTCCGACAGGTCGAGGTGACACAGGTCTGACAGGTGCTGTTGCGGTTGCATTGCTGATGGCATAGGACATTTCCGGTGAAAGGGTTTCAATTACAAGGCCCACTGCCACTGAAGAGTAGGCATCAAATGCCTTTTCGTCGCTGTCGCTGGTGATTGAACCGCTCGGGGAAGCAAGCCTTATGCTCCTTCCGGTAATCGCCTGTCCGAGCTGCTGTATGAATTCCATATATGCAGTGCCTCCGGTGAGCACTATTCCGGAAGGCAGGGCATCTCCATATCCTGAATTGTCAATCAAGTATCTGATTGCCTCAAATATTTCGCTCAGGCGTGCCTCTGTGATTTCCGAAAGAAGCGCCAGTTCAATCTCGCCTTCCTTCACACCGTCGGCGTTGCGAAGTATGAGTTTCTTGTTCTCCGGAGTGAAATCAGCGCAACTGCATCCGTGCAGGACCTTGGCCTCCTCAGCCCATTTTGCAGTGACGTTGGCGACGGTCTTGATGTCCCTCGTGATGGATTCTCCGGCGAACGGGATGGAACTTACCATCCTTACGACATCGTCCTTCACTACAGCAATTTCGGTAGTGCCCTTGCCCATATCAACAAGGACAGCACCATTCTCCTTCTCCGGGCCCTTGAACACGGCTCTTGCGGCAGCGACAGGAGCAAGTATCGCCTTGTCGATTGAAAGGCCACATTCAGAAAGGATTGCCTTACGGCGTTCCAGAATGCTTGATTTGCCATATACAAGGTTGTACCTGGCCTCGACCGTGCTTCCTTTCCTGCCGATAAGGTCCTTGTGGTCAAGTCCTTGGTACTCATCTACATTATAACTCTGAGGAATCACTTCGAACACGGTCATACCCTCGTCCATCCTGGACTTGTATAGGCTTTCTGCCATTCCTGCGAGTTCATCGGTGGAAATGTATTCGTCCGGGTTGCTCCTGATCCTGCTGTTAAACTCTGTCTTACTGAAAAGAGCCTTGCCTGAAAGGCTGACGGATACCTTGCCGATGTGCTTTCCGGTTTGCTCCTCGGCTTTCCTGACAAGTTCCCGGATGGCGTCCACGGTCTGTTTGTCCTTGACGATTTCTCCTTTGTCAATCCCGTCGGTCCTGACATCGTTGTAACTGATGATCCGGATGCCGTTTTCACACTTCTCTCCTACCGCCAGTGCTATCTTGGAGGAGCCGAAGTCCAGTGCCGCTGCGTACTCGTTCATTTCTGTCTGCATATTATCTGATTCTTATATTCTATGTCCACTGTCCTGTAATATCCTGCATCCTTGACAGGAGCGATACCCTTGTAGTAAACCTTGATCTTCTCCAACTTTTCAGGGATACCCTCACACTGTCCGAAGATGAAGCGGCAGTCTCCAAGGTCAGGATACATCACCAGACTGCCGTTTCCTTCCACGTCAATCTGCTGTATGTTGTTCCGCAGGAAACTGTCGTTCTCTATGGACTGTGCGAGACCAATCATTCTTTTTGTCCAAATGTATGATTCATACGAAGGATGCCCTTTGTATCCCGGTTCAAGTTTTATAGGAATCTTTCCGGTGACCACCGGTATCCTTGCAGGATTCCTTGCCGGAAAGAGGAAACAGTTCTCGTCGCTGTAATAGCTGCCGTCCTCCATCACGAACCTTACAACGGGTTTCCGCTGTGTGATGCACACGGAAATGCTGTCGGGAGAAGATGCGAAGGCTTCAGCCGCAAGCACTTCCCCCATCTGCTGAAGCTCCATCTCTATCGACAGTAGGTCGATGCTGTCAGTGTTCCGGCCGACGGCCCGGCTGCGCAGGATTCCTTCCAACTCGTTGAGATTCACCGACCGGTCTGATTCTGAACCGGTCAGTATGATATTGACGCCATTGCATACGCACCCCTTTCTGCCGGTGAGGCTCAACTCTCCGACATAGTGGAAGTAGGCCCAGAAGAGGGCCGTTGCCGCAAGGCATACCGTAAGCGTCAATAACGTTCTCTTAACCATTGCTCTATCGGGTCTATGAATCTGTCTATGTCTCCGGCGCCAAGAGTCACGATGCAGCCTTCCGCCTTCTCAGCGAGCACTTCCATCAGATGCTCTTTGTCCGTAAGGATTTTGTCCTCGATGCTTACCTTATCGAAGATGAGCGATGCCGTAACTCCTGGCAAAGGCTCTTCGCGGGCAGGGTATATCGGCAGCATTATCAAAGAGTCAAGGCCGCTGAGTGCTTCAGCGAAGTCATCAGCGAAGTCCCTTGTCCTGGTGTAGAGGTGCGGCTGGAATATCCCGCACAACCTGCGCTCCGGGAAGATATTCCTGATGGAAGAGATTGCTGCCTTTATCTCGTTGGGGTGGTGTGCGTAATCATCTATGTACGCGCATTCCTCTGACTTGAAATGTATGTCGAAACGCCTCTTCACTCCGCTGAAACTGCCCAGTGCCTGGCGGACCTTCTCTTCCTCAACTCCGTGAAGCAATGCAACTGCCGATGCTGCAACTGCGTTCTCAACATTCACCCATCCCGGTATCCCTAACGTACAGTGAGGTATCGCGCCTGACGGATGGTTCAGTGTGAAGTCGAACAATCCGTCTGCGACAGCCTTTATGTCGGATGCATAGAAGTCGCACGGCTCATTGTAGGAATAACGCATTATGCGTGCCCGGATGTCCTTTTCCGGCACTTCGACCCCCTTCTTTATCAATATTGTGCCTGACGGCTCAACCTGTGAGGCGAAAGTACCGAAGGCTTCGAGCATATTCTCCCGGTTTTCATATATGTCGAGATGGTCGGCATCGGTTGCCGTTATGACTGCTATGCTTGGGTGGAGCTGGAGGAAAGAGCGGTCGAATTCATCGGCCTCCGCCACGAGCACCTTGTTTTTGCTGAGCAGCAGGTTTGTGCCGTAGTTCTTCGATATTCCGCCCAGAAATGCGTTGCAACCCTCACCTGATGCCGTAAGGATATGGGCGAGGAGAGTGCTTGTGGTCGTCTTTCCGTGCGTGCCTGAAATTGCAAGACACTTCTGGCCGTTGGAAATTTCACCAAGAGCCTTCGAGCGTTTCACCAGTGCATATCCTTTTTCGCGGACATATTCCAGTTCACCGAAGTCTGACGGTATTGCAGGAGTGTATATCACGAAAGTCTTGTCAATGTCCCGGGGAATCGCGGTGATGTCGTTCTCGTAGTGAATGGCGATGCCTTCGCTCTCCAACTGTCTTGTGAGAGGGGATAGAGTGCGGTCATAGCCCGACACATTCCTGCCCTGGTGCTTGAAATATCTTGCGATGGCGCTCATTCCGATGCCGCCGATTCCTATGAAGTAATAGTCGGTATATTCCATAATCATTCAATTTGAGAAAGGACTTCCTGTGCAATCCTGAGCGCGGCATCCTTCCTTCCGAGTTCAAGTATGTTCGATTCAAGGGAAAGGATGGCCTGAGGGTCAGCGAGCAGGCTTTCCATTTCACCGATGAGACTCTCCTGCGCACGGTCATCCCTGACGATTCTTGCCGCACCCTTGTTCACGAGCGCCATTGCGTTGTGAGTCTGATGGTCTTCTGCAACGTTCGGAGACGGAACGAAGATGGTGGCTTTCCCGGCCACACACAGTTCGGAAATCGTTCCTGCACCTGCCCGTGACACGATAACGTCAGCTACAGCGTAAGCAAGGTCAATCCTCTGTATGAAATCCGTGCAGACAAGGTTAGGGATATTCTTTCCGGAGAGGAAGGCATCGGTGGAGGCTTTGTAGAACCTGCCGCACTGCCAGATTACCTGGTAATCCTTTTCAGAACCTCCTTCTTCAACCCACTTGCGCATCGTCCGGTTGAGAGTCCCGCAGCCGAGACTGCCGCCTACGATGAACACTGTCTTCTTCTTCGGATCAAGCCCGTAGTAAGCGTACCCCTCCTCTTTCTGCTGAAGAGTCACACGGTCTATCTCTTTCCTGATAGGATTGCCCGTAAGCAGAATCTTGTCGGCAGGGAAGAACTTCTCCATACCTTCGTATGCCGTACAGATACGACGCGCTCTCTTTGCCAGTATCCTGTTTGTAAGCCCGGCGAATGAGTTCTGTTCCTGTATCACGCACGGAATGCCTCTTCTTGAAGCACTCCACAGCAGAGGTGCGCTGGCATAACCGCCGACACCCACCGCCACCTGAGGCTTGAATTCCTTTATTATCCTGCGTGCCTTGCAAAGGCTTCCGATAACCTTGAAAGGAAGAAGGAAATTCTTTGCCGAAAGTTTCCTCTGAAGGCCGGCAACCGGCAGTCCGATTATCCTGTATCCTGCAGCGGGAACCTTCTCCATCTCCATCTTCCCTTGTGCGCCCACGAAGAGTATATCTGCGTCAGGACGTAACTCCTTGATTGCGTTCGCAATTGAAATGGCAGGGAAGATATGTCCCCCCGTGCCGCCCCCGCTAATTATCAAACGTATCCTTTCCATTGATGATATTTTGTGCTGATTCTATTTCCTTGTCCTTCGCCTCATCTCTCTCCCTTTGTTTCTCCAATTGTTTGCTTACCGAAAGAATTATTCCGAAAGCCCCGCTCAATATCAGGTAAGCCGTTCCTCCGTGGCTCACAAGCGGCAGTGTCTGACCGGTAACCGGCAGCAGTCTGACGTTCACGAGGATGTGAAGGAAAGCCTGACAGGTTATCAGGAACGAAAGTCCAACCACAACTGCGCTTGAGAAAGTCTGGGAACATCTGGTACACAGCCTGATACACCTGAATTGAAAGATCAGGTAGAGCAGCAGTACTCCTATGCCTCCGAGCAGCAGCCCGTATTCCTCCACGATGAACGCGTATATGAAATCGGAGAATGCCATCGAGAGTGAGAATCTTTGTGTGCTCTTGCCCGGACCTTTCCCGAACAGACCACCCTGTGATATGGCAACCTTCGCATTCTTGCTTTGAAGGTCTTCCTCAATTTTTACTTTCAAAGTCTCATTGCTCTCCGCAACCGCAATGCCGGATTTTGCGGCCTCCTTTGCCTTCCTTGCAGCCTTCCACTCTTCGATTCTGTTCTCGAAGACTCCGAAACGGTTGAATATCTTTTCAACCTTGTTGAGTTCTTCCTTTGGCTTGCCCTTTACGAAATTGTCGTAGATTCCGAAGGCGGCACCGGCCAATACCAAGGCTATCAAGGCTGTCAAGAGTATATTCTTCCAATCCGTATCCATGAATATCAGCACCAGGAATGATATTCCTCCGACAAGGAACGTGGAAGAGAAACTGTTTGGCAGGATAAGGATGCAGATGACTGCTATCGGCAGCAGGAGCTTCAGGGCGAACTGTTTGAAGCTGTGGCGGCAATCCTCCCACTTCTCCATAGCTCTCGCTATGTACAGGACAATGGCAACTTTAACGAACTCAAATACTTGAAAAGTTATGCCGCCTACCTTCAGCCCTCGGACAGCCTCATTCTTGATTTCGGCAAACCCGGGAATGAAAAGCATCACAAGCATTGCGACAGCCGCTCCATAGGCCACGAACGACAAATTCCTGTAGATGCTGAGCGGAATTATGTAACATATTGCAAGTGCAAGGAATCCAAACAGGACGGACCTTGTCTGCTCCAGGAATATCACGGTCTTGTGGACGTGACGTGTGTTTGCAAGATAAGTGCTGGAAGAGAATACGGCGAGGACGGATACCATCGCGAGCAGAACCACGATGATCCAAATGACTTTGTCTCCTCTCAACTTCCAGGCAAGTTTCATATCACTATCTCCTTCCGTACAGATTTGTTACAGGTTTCTCACCGCCTCCTTGAACTGCCGGCCGCGGTCTTCATAACTCTTGAACAGGTCAAAACTTGCACAGCAAGGGCTCAGAAGCACCGTATCTCCCGGCTCAGCCAGTTGGGCGCACTTTCTGACACACTCTTCCGCACTTAGTGTATCCGCCACAACCTTGTCACCGAATGCACTGTGAATCTTTGCATTGTCCACTCCGAGGCAGACAATCGCCTTGACCTTGCTTTCCACGAGTCCGGCAATTTCGGAGTAATCATTTCCCTTGTCCTTCCCGCCGAGTATCAGAATCGTAGGTGCGGTCATGCTCTCAAGCGCATACCAGGTGGAATTGACGTTCGTTGCCTTGGAGTCGTTGATGTAGAGCACACCTCCGACGGAAAGAACCTTCTCCAGACGATGCTCTACGCCCTTGAAAGAAGAGAGAGCCTTGCGTATCGTTTCGTTGGTGATGTTCATTATCTTTCCGGTGATGGCCGCTACCATCGAGTTGTAAACATTGTGGCGCCCTTCCAGAGAGAGTTCATTCACCATCATCTCAAAGTTGTTGCCGTTGTATTGCACCTTCATCCTGCCATCTTCCACGAATGCTCCTTCTTCAACAGGTGCATTCTGGCTGAATGGAAGTTTCTTGGCCTGAACCACTATCCTGTTGAGTTCACCCATAGTGATCTGGTCGTCAGAGCAGAATATGAAGCAGTCCTCCTCCTTCATGTTCCGGGTTATTCGGAATTTGGCATTGATGTAGTTCTGCATCTTGTGGTCGTACCGGTCTAGATGGTCAGGTGTGATGTTAAGCAGAACGGCTATGTCTGCTTTGAAATCGTACATTCCGTCCAGTTGGAAACTGCTGAGTTCCAGTACATATATGTCGTGATTCTCTGTCGCGACCTGATAAGCGTAGCTCCTGCCGATATTGCCGCCGAGTCCGACGTTCAGTCCGGCGTTCTGGAGCAGATAGTATATCAGGGATGTCGTGGTGGTCTTCCCGTTGCTGCCTGTGATACAGATTTTCTTGGCAGTGTCGAACCATCCGGCAAACTCTATCTCGGAAATGACTGATGTCCCCTGTGCGTACAAGGCTTCTACCAAAGGAGCGTTCTCAGGTATTCCGGGACTCTTTATCACGATATCGGCGTTGAGGACTTTTTCTTTAGTATGGCCTCCCTCTTCGTATGGGATGCCCCACTTCGACAGCTCACTCTTGTAGTTGTCCTTGAGCGTGCCGCTGTCGGAAAGGAACACGTCAAACTCCTTGACTTTTGCAAGAACGGCTGCTCCTACGCCGCTCTCTCCGCCACCAAGTACTACGACTCTTTTCATCATTATCTGATTTTCAATGTTGCCAATGTCAATGCCGCGAGTATTATGGATATTATCCAGAATCTTACGGTAATCTTGTTTTCAGGATGTATCCTGCCCGGATATTGCATAACCGCGTCAGGGTTCTCTTTCTGGAAGTGATGGTGCAGGGGAGCCATCCTGAAAAGTCTCACCCCTTCGCCTTTCTTCTTTCTGGTATATTTGAAGTAAGATGTTTGCAATATCACAGATATGCTCTCCACAAGGAAGATTCCGCAAAGAATCGGAAGCAGGAGTTCCTTTCTGATGAGGATTGCCGTCACGCCTATGATTCCTCCAAGAGCAAGGCTTCCCGTGTCTCCCATGAATACCTGGGCAGGGAAGGCATTGTACCAGAGGAATCCGAGCAATGCTCCTACGAAGGCAGTGGCATAGACAGTTATCTCTCCGGCATCAGGCAGGAACATGATGTTGAGGTAATCAGCGAATACCGCGTGTCCCGAAACGTATGCAAGAAGGCCGAGTGTGGCTCCCACAATTGCTGACGTACCTGTTGCAAGCCCGTCCATACCGTCCGTCAGGTTTGTTCCGTTCGAGCAGGCGGTGATTATGAAAGTTATGACAAGCACATAAAGGCCTCCCTGCAACGCCCTGACAACAGGTCCGTTGAATGGAATGAGCCATTTGTAGTCGAATTCGTTGTTCTTCACGAAAGGAATCGTGGTCTGGCTGTAGCTCATTTCGGAACCGCTGTATGTGAAGTACAGGACGAGACCTACTGTTATTCCCAGGGCTACCTGGGCTGCAATCTTGTATTTTCCGGGAAGACCTTCTTTGTTGTGCCTGAACACTTTGATGTAGTCGTCGAGGAAGCCGAGCGCACCGAGCCACACGGTTGTGAGCAGCAGAAGCTGAATGTTCACGTTTGAAAGATTACCGAATAGAAGCACGGGAACGAGAATGGATATCAGGATTATCAGACCACCCATAGTAGGGGTTCCCTTCTTCTGCATCTGTCCTTCCAGGCCGAGGTCACGGATTGTCTCCCCGATCTGTTTCTTCTGCAACCATTTGATGATTCTGTTGCCTATGAACAGAGAGGTGAGTATGGCTACGACACTACAGCACAGTGCCCTGAATGAGATATACCTCATCAGGCCGAGTCCCGGGAAATCGTATCCTAAGGATTTAAGGTATTCAAACAGATGGTACAACATATTCCAATTCCTTGAAAGATTCAGCGATGACCTCCTTGTCATCGAAATGATATTTGACTTCTCCTATCACCTGATAGTCTTCGTGTCCTTTACCTGCCACCAGAATGACAGCACCCTCCTGTGCCGTCATCACCGCAGTCCGGATGGCTTCCCTGCGGTCAGCAATGAAGAGCGACTTCGCCCTTGCCGGTATGTCCATACCTGCGCGGATCTCTTCGATGATGGTCTGAGGGTCTTCTTTGCGCGGGTTGTCGGAAGTGACTATCACCTTGTCGGACAGGCGTGCCGCAATTGCCCCCATCTCCGGACGCTTGCTCTTGTCACGGTTGCCGCCGCATCCGAATACGCATATCAGCTGCCTGTCGCAGGCAGCTGCCCTCAAGGTCTTGAGAGCGTTCTCAAGAGCATCGGGAGTGTGCGAATAATCCACTACGGCGGTGATGTCCTTGCCTCCCTTTACATATTCCAGACGGCCCGACACGGGAGTCAGTGCGCTCATCTTTACGAGAACCTCTTCCCGCTGAGCCCCCAGCAGCATTGCCGTGGCAAACACCGCAAGCAGGTTGTATGCATTATGCGCACCGATGAAACGGCTCCACATCTGTGTTCCGTCCATATTCACCAGCATTCCGTCCATGCTCTGTTCTATTATCCTGCACTTGAAGTCAGCCATTGTGCGGCAGGCATAGCTCCTTACAATGGCTTTCGTGTTCTGGACCATGACCTCCCCGTTACGGTCGTCTGTATTGGTAAGAGCATAGGAATCCGGCTCAAGATTGTCGAAGAATCTCTTTTTGCAGTCGCGGTATGCGGCGAATGTCTTGTGGTAGTCCAGATGGTCGTGAGTGAGGTTGGAGAAAATTGCAACCTTGAATTTCAATGCACCGATTCTATCCTGGTCAATCGAGTGTGAACTGACCTCCATGAAGCAGTATTCGCAGCCGCAGTCCACCATCTGCCGCAGCAGGGAATTGAGCTCAAGAGGGTCGGGAGTGGTATGCTCGGTGTTCAGCCTTCTGCCGTCGATATAGTTGGCTATGGTGGATATCAATCCACAGCAGTATCCAAGTGACTTGAAAAGATTGTACAGAAGGGTGACAGTCGTTGTCTTGCCGTTCGTCCCGGTGATTCCGACAAGATTCAGCTCCCTGGAAGGATGTCCGTAGAAATTGCCGGCAATAGTTGCAAGAGCCTTTCTGCTGTCATCTACCTTGACGTACACGGCCTTACCGTCGTCTTCGCATTCGCCGTTCTGATATACCACGGCCACTGCTCCCGCTTCGACAGCCTTGCCTATGAAACGGTGGCCGTCCGCTTCCGTACCGCTGACTGCTATGAAGAGAGACCCTCCGCTGCACTCCCGAGAATCGAAAGTAACGCTACTGACATTGACGTCACAGTTTCCGGTGGCGGAAACCACACTGACGTCTTTCAACAATTCGGTTAAAGTCATATCGTACTGTTGCCCAATATCAATTTTATTTTCTTCTCCTTTACGGTGTCACCCGCTGCGGGTATCTGTTCTATAACCTTTCCGCGGCCTTCGAAAGTCACTTCGTATCCGGCCTCCTCCAGTCCTGCCACGGCATTCTTCAGCCCGTAGCCTTTCATATTCGGGACGATGCCCTTCTTCTGAGCGTCCTTTATGTCAAGAGTCCTGTTGTCTTCCGCCACAGGAAGCGGGCTCTTGCAGGTCATAGGCTCGTTCCAGTCAGCCGATGAAGCGTATATCTTCTCTACAATTTCCCTGAATGCCGGTCCGGCCCAGGTGGCTCCGTAGTAATTCTTTTGTGTGAGTGCGGAATAAACCACAACTATCATCGAATAGCGTGGTTTTTCGTAAGGGAAAAAGCCTGCGAAGGTTGCCTGGTGCATCTTGTACCCGTTTGCGGTTTCGTATCTTCCGATTGAAGGAATGACAACCCTTGCGGTGCCGGTCTTGCCGGCTACGGCGACAGGGCAATCTTTGAAAAGAGTGTAGCCCGTGGCTCCTTCCTCCGACACTACGCATCGCATAGCTTCCCTGACCTTCGCGGCGGTCTCACTTCTGCATACTATGCCGAGGGTGTCCGTGCCGAACTCCTCAAGAATCTCGCCCTTCTGCTGTATGTTCCTTATCAGGTGCGGCCTTACCATCACCCCGTCATTCGCGATTGCGTTGTAAAAATTGAGCGTATGGAGAGGAGTCACCTCCACCGTGTATCCCATAGCTATCTGAGGAAGGTCTGCCATATTCCAGGACTTGCTGTCCGTGTTCTTGAGCTTCGCCCGGGCAGTTCCATTGAGCTCAAACGGAAAGTCCCTTGTTATCATCAACCTGTTGTTCAGGTTGTCGATGAATTCCTGCGGTCTGTTGCCATAGTGTTTTGCAGCGAGCATCCTGAATACATTGTTGGAAGATATCTCGAATCCTCTTCTTACGCTGATCCTCTTGTATTTCTTAAGATAATTGTCTTCGAAAGGCTTGCCTTTTCCGTACTGCCAGGAAACCACGGCTTCCATATCCGTGTCGAGGCTTATCAGCCCGTCGTCCAGAAGCATGGTCAATGTTGCCGCCTTGAACACGGAGCCCGGCTCTCCGACTCTTCTTACAGCGTAGTTGTATGTCTCGTCGAATCTCCCTTTTGAATCTTTCTCCAGATTGACCATCGCCTTTATCTCCCCGGTATGGACGTCCATCAGGACCACAGTTCCGGCAGTCAGTTCGTCGCTTTTCGCGAGAGTATGCAGGAGCGCGTTGTTTGCGATATCCTGCATATCAATGTTGATGGTTGTCTGTATGTCCTTGCCGTCCACTGGCGGTATTGTCTCCCTGTCGGTGTCGTCAATCCATTTCTTGCCTTCTGTCAGACGGATTGGCTCACTCCCCGGCTTTCCCCTGAGAATGGAGTCGCAGCTGCGCTCCAACCCCACAGCCGGAATGCTGTCCTGGTGCTTGATGTACCCCAATGTCCTGTAACCGAGCCTGCCGTATGGATATTGACGGCGGTCAATCTTTTCGGGCGTGAAACCACCTTCCAGCCTGCCCTTGCAGAATATCGGAAACTTGGATACTTCTTCCTTTTCCTGATAGGAGAGAAGTCTTTTACGGCTGAAGGCGGCGTAGTGCTTGGAATTTGCCCTGCG
The DNA here is from genome assembly GCA_018064345.1 of Candidatus Cacconaster merdequi. Lineage (GTDB taxonomy): Bacteria > Bacteroidota > Bacteroidia > Bacteroidales > UBA932 > Cacconaster > Cacconaster merdequi. The sequence goes on along the minus strand of JAGHVK010000003.1, from coordinate 4,236 downwards.
TTCGCAGATGTAGTCCTTGTACTCCTGAGGTGTCTTTTCCTTGAAAAAATCGCAAAGGCACTCAGAAAGAGTGTCGATGTATTTGTCGAAAAGAGTATCAGCCGGCTGTGTAGGGTCCATTGCAAGCACGTATTCGGGGATGGAGAAAGCAAGATACCTTCCATCGTCTGAAATGATGCTGCCACGGCTGCAATCCAGTTTAATGGAATCCTCCACGCTGCGGGTCGGCTGCGGTTTGTGGATGAATTGCAGGTCGATCAACTTCCAGATTATGACAAGGGAGATGCCGACCAGGATAACATATGCCCAGCCTACTCTGTCAAGGTTGATCTTCATGCCGTCTTTCATTGTCTATTCCACAATTATCCGTTCCGGAGGTGTTTCCGGTGTTTTTACCGGGGAATCCCAGTTGCTGAGCATCCTGTCGATACGGCTGAGGTTGTCCATACCTACAAGGTCCAACTCAAGCTGCTGGCATTCTATGGTAAGTTCACTGATCTTTTTGTCCTGCTCCCTTACCTTGACCAGTCTGCTCTCCACATACAGGTTCCAGGTTATGAAGAGAGAACACAACAGGAATATGTAGAAGAAGAATCCGAGATGCCGTCCGAATCTTTTCTCGATGATATTGCCGTCGAGAAACAGTATGACCTTCTCTATCAGATTCCTGATTGCTCCTTTGATATTCCCCTTCATCTGCCGGTACCTCCTCTATCTCTTTTCCGCGACTCTCAATTTGGCGCTCCTCGCCCTCGTGTTTGAGGAAATCTCTTCTTCGCTCGGCAGGATTGGCTTCTTTATGACCGGCAGATAGGGCGATGGCAGTGTACCCATAAGGTCGTGACCGCTCTCACCTGTGATGTTGCCGGCTTTGAAATAATTCTTCACCATCCTGTCTTCCAGCGAATGGTAGGTTATGACAGCGAATCTGCCTCCGCTTTTGAGGGCTTTTGTGGCTCCCGCCAGAAAGTTGCCGAGAGCGTCCATCTCACCGTTCACCTCCATTCTCAAAGCCTGATACACCTTAGCAAGATACTTGTGCCGGGCGAATTTAGGCAGAACACTCTCAATGGCTCTGCCTAAATCACCGGCGGTCCTTATGGGTGAGATACTTCTGCCGGCAACAATCAGCTGTGCAAGTTTCCTGCTGCCGTCAATCTCCCCATAAAGCCTGAAAATTCCTTCCAAATCTCCCTCACTATAACTATTAACTATATCTTCAGCGGTTCTTTTTACGCTGCGATTCATTCTCATATCAAGCGGAGCCTCATCGAACCTGAAGGAGAAGCCTCTTTCAGATGTGTCGAACTGGTGGGAAGAGACCCCGAGGTCGGCCAGTATTCCGTCCACTCCGTAAAAGCCGTGATATCTCACGAAATTGTGTATGAAACGGAAGTTGGAATGTACCATTATCAGCCTTTCGTCGTCAGGTGCATTGGCGATTGCCTCTTCATCCTGGTCGAAAGCCAGCAGCCTGCCCTTGGACGAAAGCCTGCTGAGGATTTCCCTGCTGTGCCCGCCTCCTCCGAATGTGGCATCGACATAAACCCCGTCTGTTTTTATATCCAGAGCGGATACACTTTCATTCAAGAGTACCGGTGTGTGATAGGCAGACATTCCGCGTTCCTCCTATCCAAGTATCTTCTCTGCCAGAGAAGTGTATTCGTCACTTGAGAGAGAACACTGTCCGTATGCTTCCTTGTCCCATATCTCGATTATGTGGCTGCTGCCTGAAAAGAGTACCTCTTTCCCTATGCCGGCGGAAGCGAGAAGTTCTTTCGGGATAGTGATACGGCCAAGTTTGCCGTCGGCTTCGACGAGCGCTGTCCCACGCATATACTCCCTCCACAGTGCCGCGTGTTCCCTGTTGAAGAAATTCAATCTCGACTTGACCGCCTCCGAATCCTTCACCCACTGCTCGTAGGTATACATCTCAAGACAGTTTGCGAAGAGCGATTTCTTCACAACGAAACGGTAGTCCGCACCCTCGCCGAGGACAGCCTTGAAGGCGGCAGGGAAAACTAGTCTTCCCCTGTCGTCCATCCTGGCCTTGTATTCACCTATGAAACTTGTCATATTCAGCGCTTTGATGCGGTTCTTCCGAACTATTTGAAGCAAAATTAAGTATAATTTTCCATTCAGTTACATTTTCTTACATTTTTTTACAAAAAGTTATCAACAACCGGAAGGATGCAATCAGATACCGGTTCTGACCGGTTTGCTTTTGCCATACGAATCGGACACGCGGATTAGGGAGAAAGGAGGAAAACAGCCTATGTTGTGGTCCGCATTTTGCCTACCGGAATTTGCAATGATTTGCTACCTTTGATTGAAAATAAGATATTTCGTAAACATGAAGAATACTATGGCAAGCAACCTTTGGCTGGTCTTCGCGCTGCTCTCAGCGCTGTTCGCTGCCCTGACGTCCATCTTTGCCAAGGTGGGAATCGAGGGGGTCAATTCGAATCTGGCAACTGCGCTCCGCACCATCGTGGTGCTGATCATGGCGTGGGGGATGGTGTTCATCACCAAGTCGCAGGGCGGAATCGATGCCATCAGCACCAAAAGCTGGGTGTTCCTGATTCTGTCCGGACTCGCTACCGGCGCGTCTTGGCTCTGCTATTTCAAGGCGCTGCAGATCGGGGACGCCTCGAAGGTCGTGCCGGTCGACAAGATGAGCATCGTCATAACCATAATCCTTGCAGTGGTCTTCCTTCATGAGACCATCACCGTAAAGAGCGCGATAGGGTGTCTTCTGATAGCTGCCGGCACACTGCTTATGGTGCTTTAGTCATTGCGAGCAAGTTGGAGTCGTGATATGAGTCAGGTATGGATAAGTGCGGCGGGCCTGAGCCTCGCTACAATCATCGGAGCCCTGCTGGGCTTCATCATAAAGGCGCTTCCTCACAAATGGAACGATGCCGTACTGGGTTATTGTGCGGGCATCATGCTGGCAGCGTCCACCATCGGTCTTATCGTTCCCGCGGCTGAGTCGGCCGGGCTCGGCAGGTGGTGGCTGATCCTGACAGGCGTTGTATGCGGTATGCTGTTCCTTAATCTTCTGGACCTCGTCACTCCTCACCTCCATAAGATAACGGGACTTGATGCCGAGGAGCACAAGAACAATGCTTCGCTCAACCACGTCCTTCTGTTTGTCATGGCCATCGCGCTGCACAAGCTGCCTGAGGGTATAGCCGCCGGTGTGGGCTTCAATGCTGCCGAGACATCCGATGCATGGGCCGTGACTTTGGGAATCGCCCTGCAGAACATCCCGGAGGGAATGGTAGTAATAGCGCCGCTTCTCATCGCAGGAGTGAGCAAGCTGAGAACCTTTGCCATCTCCCTCATCATCGCCCTGCTGGAAGTGGTGGGAGTATGGATGGGATACGGTATAGGCTCCATCTCGGAGGTCCTGCTTCCGGTGATGCTTGCAATGGCGGGAGGTGCAATGCTCTATGTCGTCAGCGACGAGATGATTCCCGAGACCCATGCTCACGGATTCCAGAAGACTGCCACCTACGCGCTTATTCTGGGTTTCGTGACCCTGGTGTTCCTTGAAATGGCTTTTTGATGGATTGATTGAATTTGGAAGAACCGATATTGAACGCACACATCAAGGCCGAGTGGAAGCCAGCCCGTACCTGCGAGCATTGTTTATTGGCATCTTCATTCATCCGTATGGACAATTGTAATTAACGTGCCCATAAATTTTTGGGAGATAAGATGGCCCCGGAATGTGATTCTGATCGTATCCCAGGGCCGTTTTGTTTTACTGTTTGTCGATGTTGAATTCGTATGGTGAGAACTCGCCGACCATTCCTCGTTCTTGGGTGAGCTGGTTGAATTCCTCGAAGGTGTATTTGCCGATAACTCGTCCACTTCTGATTTCCGAAAACATTCTGGATTCTCGGTTGAACACGAATCGATGCGAATCATTGTTGACCAGCCAGCAACCGTATTTCTTTTCTGCGAACAGGTCATCGTTCTTGAGTTCGGATTTCTTGTACCGGTCGCTCTTGATGGTACCCCAGCGCTCGCTGCCGTCAAGGAAGTTCACCACGACAAGCACCCAGGAAGGATCTGGTTTGTACAGCACAATCTGGGTAACATATTCGTGAATGTACTCCTTGACCCTGTTCTGGTCAGCCATTATCTCATCCATCTTCAGCATCAGTTTCTTCTCGTCTCGAATCTCCATCAGACTGCGCTTCCTCTTGCTGAGGTCGGCCAATTCAT
>JAGHVK010000034.1 GCA_018064345.1 Candidatus Cacconaster merdequi | reverse complement strand
ATCGAAACAGAGCCTGGGAGGAGCGGCTGCTATCTGATCCATATAGACACCGTTCACCTGTTCCTCTTCTGTCAGTATAAGAACGACCTCGGCCATCTTGTCGCGCCATACCTTTGTGGCAGGGCACATTACGCCAAGCACCACATCGCTTCCGTCCACCTCCTTGCTGCCGTAGCTTTCTGTGTTCGGCTTACCGTCTTTCTGCTTGGAAACAGCGGGGAGTGCCTGAGCAGTAAAGAGGGAATCGGACATAATATGATCGCGCGTGTCCCACAGACGGCCGTTGATATATGGCATGACATAGATATGTTTCTCTTTCAATTCCTTGGTTCTTTCCCGGAAGCCCTCTTTGGCGGGCAGATAGTGGGGATAGTCGTTGTCGAACGGAATCTGATGCCAATTATACCAGTGCAGGCCCACGGGTACGCCCATTTCCTGTTGGAAATCCTCCACCCTCTTGTCGAAACCGTTCCCGCTCAACCAGATGCACAGTTCCTTCATCCACATCGGCGTGTCTTTCCTGCCATCAGCGCCCAGCAGTTCACCGGGATACCAGGCCGATTCGTTCTTCATCCACTCCTTGTACATCATGGCTGCATCGAACCAGTCGCCACTGAAGGGCGCCAAGACGATTTCACACGGTGCAAATTTCCGGTTGTCGGTACCGGGATATGTCATACCGAGTCGTGTAATGCCGTTGGGCTCAGCCTCGAAATAGAGTTCCTTGTGTGTGGCATTCCTGTCGTGAGCACCGATGTAGAGTCCCCCACCCTGTTTGTCCCAGAAGGCAAACCAAGGCATGGAGGCACCGAAACCGGCCGGATATTGCATATACACGGCATCGTGTCCCTCCTCGGACGTACCGGCAATACCCGAAGCGTATGGATAGAAGAAATGACTCTCAGCGGTCAGTTTTTCTATCTCCAAGGGGAGCAGGGTGGCCGATTCCAGTGTGTATGTCTCCGGCAGGTGGCAGTCTTCCCAAGTGAATCGCAGGGCATCCTTCTCGTACCAATGGTCGCAATGTGTATTTGGCAACTGGATTCTCAGGCTCACGGTAAGATCGTCAGCATCCTTCAGATCCTTCGGTTTGGAAAAAGTCAGCATATAGGATAGCCCGTGTTTCTTAACCTTCAACTCTGTCCATCCCTTGTTCGAGACAAGCGTGTCAGCCCGGTCGCTATGACTGTTTCTGACGACAATCTCGAATAAGCTGGCATCAGTAAAATGCCATTGATAAAGTGATGTCAACGATGCCGACCGGTTCGGATGTACGTTTATCTCCATACTTAATCCGTTGACCGTCAAGTTGATGTCCTGGTTGCTTCCGGCCTCTGCCACATAGGCGGTGAATGTCAGAAAAAGCAGAATAAGAGTCCTTATTGTCCTGTTCATATTCATTCTAAAACACTGAATCTCCAAATTTATGAATAATCCTGAAAATTCACAACATCCGCTCAGCCGTCTGGACGAATGAATAAAGAACGGTCCGAGTGACCTGCTTAAAGAAAAAATAGTCCGATATTTGTATGTACGGAATAATGTACATATATTTGCGGCTATAAGATTATTTGACATGACAACAACG
>JAGHVK010000110.1 GCA_018064345.1 Candidatus Cacconaster merdequi | reverse complement strand
GCTTTGGAAGACTTGATTTCCCGGGCGAGGTAAAGGAATGCTGCAAGCGATGGCTTTTGTGCTTTCAGATGGGTCAGGGTACTGTCAGACCTCTCTGCCATCAAAGCCTCAAATTCCTGATACCAGGCTTTACCTTCCTCTGTACGGGATTCGCCACTAAGTGACAACTTGTTGATTTCCAGTCTTATGGCATCACGTTCTTCTTGTGACAGGCTATTGTCCGAACTTCTGTGGATGAGATCATTATAATGTGGAGTCATCATAGCTCCCGTCATGAACAAGCTGTCCTGTCTTTCCATAAGCGGGTCCATACGGCTTTTGAAAATTTCGCGGATGTCTCCGGTAAGCTGCTCATATGTCTTAGCTTCTTTGGAAGACGTATCAATCTCCAGTTTTCCATCGGCACTGATTGATCCGTCTTCGGAAGATGTGTAGTTGAACCTGACGACAGCTCCGTCAGCATCAGCGAACAGGGGCTTTACCATGCACGCTGCGAATCCTTCTACCAAAGGCACATATAATTGATAGACAGTGTCCGGGTTCAGATTAAGTACTGTATCTATTTTGTTGTCAGCAATCTTGACTTGAATATAGTCATCAAAGCGTATGTCTGCTCCATAAGGTGCGACTGCTATGATGGAATCCCCCGCACCTTCCACACTTCCTTCCAAATGGAATTTGACAGTATCTGGTCTGGCGCAGGAAGCGGCCAGAACCAATGTGTATAACCAGATAAATCTCTTAAGCATATTATTTATTTCAATTCTATTCTGACATTGTGCAGTTTGCAGTCCTGATGGATGGAGCTGCGGTCCTCAGCTTCGAGCCTGATGCGGTGGCTGCCGCTCCCGGCCTGCACCGGCACAGTCATCTTGTAAAGCGGTGCTTCGGATGAAGACAGAGTGATGCGCACGCTCTTCTCGTGGCGGTTGAAACACTCGACCTTGATGGTGTTTTCGCCTTTCTGGAGATGCAGGAGGGCATATTCCTTAGTGTATGGCACTCTGTAGGCGTTCAGTTTGCTGATAACGCGTTCCCTGTTGACAAACACTTTCAGATAGTTGCCGGCACCCACTTCAAAGAGGTAGTCACCATCCTCCGGAGCGTTGACAACGCGCGAGATAGAGTAGGACCTGAGCACGTGAGCGCGCGTCACGGTCGTATCTGCCGGAGCCATTGCCACAGTTCTCGACGCTTCCGCATTGCCGGCAAGGGAGAAGCTGGAAGTCTCCCCGTCCACGCTCAATGCTACCTTCCTGCCCATTTCGCTCTGGGTGTACAGGAGTGTGAGCTGCTTCGGGATGCGTCCCTTGAGGAACCAGTTGTACGCGATTGTGCTGCGGATGTTGGTATAGTAGTCCTGGCAGGTATAACTGTAGTCCTTCTCGGCATTCTCCGGACGGAGCTGCCGGGTTGTGGCCGGCAGTGGCGCAGGAGTCTGAGGCTCCACTGTTGAAACGCACTCGTGCCGTATCACTTTTATGTCACAGGCGTCAGCATAGTCTGAAGGGCTGACATTGAAATTCAGGACCTTTCCCTCATTGTCGGGGTCAGGGACGCTGATGATGCCGTTCTCAGGGCATTTGCCGGAGAGGATGAGGTAGAGCATCTTCCCCTTGCGGGTCACAACACCCCAGTCGAACTTGCTGCGGAAAGGAGAGCACTCTGTGCCATAAATGGCATCCCCGTTCTCCTTCAGCCAGGAGCCCATTCTGGTCAATACTTCTTTCTCATAAGGGACAATCCCGCCCTTGTCGTCAGGGCCGATGTTGAGCAGGAAGTTGCCTCCCTGGGATACGACATTGACAAGATTGCGGAGCTTCTCGGCGACCTTCTCCTCGACTGGGCAGCGCTTCTGCCAGCTGCGGTAGCCCCAGGTCTCATTGAACATGGATGCAGGGCTCTGCCATGCTATCTGAAGCGTGCCGTCAGGGTAGCTGTTGTCACCCATGACAGAGAAGTCGTACATATCATTGCCCAGACGTCCTCCCACCATGCACTCCGGCTGGAGGCTGTGCACCAGTTCGTAAATCTCACGGCTCTGCTGAGGGGTGAGAGAGCCCATGTCGAACCAGAGCTCGCTGATCTTGCCATAGTTGCTGCAGAGCTCGCGCACCTGGTCCATATTGTATTTGTGGTGCTGGGGCAATATGTAATCGCTGTTGTGGGTGGTCATGGGATAGCCGTACGGCAGATGCCAGTCGATCAGGGAGAAGTACAGCCCCATGTTCACACCGCCTCTTTCACACGCCTCGGAGAGCTCCTTTATGAAATCCCGTCCCGATGCGGACATGTCTACGCTGTCGTAGTCGGTGGTGGCAGTGTTCCACATGCAGAATCCGTCATGGTGCTTAGAGGTGATGACAATGGAACGCATGCCGGCCGCCTTGGCCAGCGCCACGATCTCGTCGGCGTTGAAATTGACAGGATTGAATGCCTCGGCCACATCAGCGTACTGGTCGGCATAGATGCCTCCGCAGGCCTGAATCTGTTCGCTGTAGCCGAAGGTGACCGGCTTCCCCTTCCATACTCCACCGAGGCTGGAGTACACACCGAAATGGATGAACATGGAATATTTGTCCCCGTGCCAGTCAGAGGCTGGTGATGCAATGCAGCAGAGCGCTGCCGCCAAGGTCAGGATAATGCGTCTCATTGCCGATACTTGTTTACTTGTATTCCGACAAGATAGCAATAATTACTGACAATTAAACTGTTTTGGGGTCGCCCACGTCGTCTTATATGATCAGTTCAGGGCCGTGTCCGCCAAAGTCGGCAATCATATCCTGCATATATACTTGTCACAAAGTATTGGGCGACATTACGTATTATGACTGATTGACGGTTATATTATTATTATCTTTGTATAAGGACACTTTAAATTGTAGTATGAATAAGATTATCGCCATAGCAGTATTCCTTTCAGTGGTATGCATTGCATCCTCAGCCCAGACATATCTTCCTGATGAGGGAGACATAGCCGTATCCGTATATAGGACAACGGCGGACGAGCCCTTCCACCAGGTTCCTACGACTCCGTTCACGGTGCACCATTATTCGGTACGAGAGAACATTCAGGTTGACAGTGCGGAAGTGCGCGGCCGCTTCGAGGGTCTTGGCATTTCCATGACGGACGCATCGGCTTGGATTCTGTCTCAGCTGCCGGCAGATAAGAGGAAAGATATACTGGAGGCGGTCTTCTCCCCAGAGAAAGGTGCCGGTCTGCGCGGACTACGCCTGAATATCGGCGCCAGCGACTATTCTACAGCCATATATAACTACAACGAAACTTCAGGGGATGTGGATATGAAGCACTTCGATATGTCCAGGGATGACCACTGGCTGTTCCCTATGGTCAGAGAGGCTATCGCAGTCAATCCGGACATCTTCCTGTTCGCGGCGCCCTGGAGCTGCCCAAGCTGGATGAAGGACAGCGGAGATTTCATCGACGGCCATTTCAAGGACGGGATGGAGCAGGCCCTTGCCAATTATCTCACGGCCTATGTGCAAGGCTGCAAGGACCGCGGCTTGGACATACGATCGATAACCATCAACAACGAATCCACTCTTTCCACTCACGGGACCTATCCGTCTTGCATCTTTTCAGCCGAGCAGGAAATGAAGACAGTGAAACTTCTCCACAGGAATTTTACTAAGAAAAAGCTCGCCACCTCGATATGGCTTTATGACCACAATTACGACAGAGCTCTGGATAGAGTTGCAAGTGAACTTGCTGACCCTCAAGTACGAAAATCAGTTGAAGGTGTAGCTTGGCATTCGTATTCGGGAGGTGTGGAGAATTTGCCTGAACTGCACCGTATGTACCCGGAAATGCGGTTCTTCCATACCGAACAAGGTCCTGCCCTGCACGATCCCAACAGAACTGAAAGATGGTGGGGAGACAAGCTTCGCGACGCTTTTGAAAATGGCTGCGAGATGTTCTCAGGCTGGAACCTTTGCCTTGACAAATATGGTGAGCCACTGGTGGGGCCTCATCTTTGTATGGGGCTCGTTACGGTTGATATTGAAACGGGAGATTTCACGACAAGTTCCCAATACAATCTTTTCCGACATATCGGTCCGTTTGTAAAACCTGGCGCAGAAGTGCTCAGAGCCAAGGGAGATATGGATGATATGGCAGTTATGCTGTTCCGTAATCCTGGAGATGAGTATGTTCTTGTCGCAGTCACGACAGGCAAGGGAGCGTCGGGACGTCAGTGGAACGAGCCTCGCCCCCGCCTGTATATTGATTATGCCGGCGAATGCAAAGAACTTGCTATGCCCAATGGCATTTGGTCCATAACGACTATGGTCTTCAAGAAGAAATGACCAGCTCTCGGCAATGGCCCGGGTAAACTTGAGTCAGCCATCTTCAGGAAAGGATGACTTGAGGAACTTGAACTTCTTGTCAGACTGTCTTGGGGCAGCCCACGTTGTCTTTTATGATCAGCTCAGGGCCGTGTCCGCCAAAGTCAACAATCATGTCTTGCATATAGCCCTGCCACAAAGTATTGGACGATATCACGCAGTATGAAAGCTTGCTGATGATAAACCCTACTTGAGGAGTAAACAGACCTTTACCACCATCATCTTTGCCGGCGAGGCAGGTATTTCCTGACATACACAATCCATTGCATCCGTCCAACCGGACCTGGCAGGATTTTTCGCCTTCTGACAGCAGGGCGGAATCTTTTCCGCATCTGCGGAATACGTTTCCAGTAATGGTGACAGCTTTCATATTCTCAGCGAATAATCCTGCACCATAGTTGCGGTCAAAGGAATTGCCGGTAATATTCCAATCATCACCATTGCAAAGCCTCAAACCATATTCGTGGTTCCATTCAACTCTATTGGCGGTGAACATGACTGTCGCGCCCACTTCCTCGCAACCAAAGCCATTGCCCCAGTTGCCGGAGAATTGGTTGTCAGTCACGAAACCATCCCATCCCTTGATACGCACACCATCACAGAAATTTCCGATAAAATGGCTGTGACGTATTATGAAAAGCCAAATCCGGTTCAGATAGACACCATGCCCGGAAAAATTCATCACTTTTATGTCATCAATCACGATGGAGTCTTCTTTTGCACTCCATTCCTTGGGATTGTTCAGGAATATCCCGTGAATCTGTCTATCCTGTCTGCCAAGGCCATTCAAGACCAAGCCGTAGATATGAACGCCAAATGCATCAGTGATGTTTAACAGACATTCTGCCCTTGGGTCATCCAGCTGGAGCACAGCGCCTACTGCTTCCCGTTTGTAGTGCCATACGGGTTCTCCCTTAAGCATAACATTGGCAGGGACCTTCAAGTCGTGGCAGCAATACACTCCGGCAGGGAAATAGATGGCTCCTCCATAGTTTCCAGCTTCGTTCAGGGCCCGTTGGATAGCTTCGGTGTCAGATGCCTTCCCGTCGCCCTTCGCTCCGAATGAAGTCACGTCTATTGTTCTTCCTCTGTCTGCATTCCGTTCAGCGGGGCAGAATGATTCTAATGAAAGAAGGGCACAGCCTGACAGTCCGGCCTTACCTAAGAAATCGCGTCTATCCATAATACATTAATTGGTGTTGCAAGTTAAACAATAATCCCCGGTTTTATCAATTGTGCATAACATAACCGGGGATTTGGACGCCAAAGCAAATAAAACGTTTAATCAACCATCAATTCCAAAGTAATTGTCTATCTTTATAATTATAGACCAATCCTTCTATGTGGCGGCCATATTTGTCATATTCAGAGCCAATTCTATGCAAGCTGATGCACTTACGGAAAGGGTCGATATTGAGAATATTAAAACAATCCATAGCGATTGTATTGTCCGGTTTGGTGTTGTTTGACCATGTGGTCCCGTCTTCTCTGTAATCCCTTGCCGTGTCAATTGTGATGGTCAGCTGTTGAGGATAGCCTTTTATCGTTCCGAACCAGTCCTGATGGTTATGTCCTTGAATCCAGGTAATGAAATCTCCGCCCTTGTCTATGAAGTTCTGGACAGCCTCGATGAATTCTTTCTGCATACCGGTTGCCTGTAGTGGAAACAGGGACATAAAGGATGATTCGATAGGATCGATGATAGCAGGTACGTGAGAGGCGCATATTACTGCAAGATGCTTTTCACGTGCGTCGCTCAGGACTGACTCAAACCATTTCTGCTGTTCTCCGGTATCAACCTTCCATCCGTCATAAGGATAAGTGTCAGAGAATGTCCCGTCTGCCAGTTCTACCTGCTCCTTAAAGTGGAAGTTATCGACAGCGATAATCCTTATCTGCTGTGGCTCATAGTCCTTATACCAGCACATAGAGTTGTCAAGATATCCGCTTACGCCCCACTCTTCCATATATGGCTTGATGTATCTTTCAAATCCGACCTTTGCAGAATAACCGGTTTTCCATGCCTTGGCTCCTTTACTGGCTTCCGAATCACCGGTCCAGGTATCGTGATTCCCGCAGAGATTCATAACTTTAGATGCTCCACATTCTTCCCACCAGCTCCAGTCCTCTTCGTAACGGGCCAGGACGGCATCCCCGGTATGGATAATACCGTCAAAATATTGCTCGTAGAAGTTATAGAACTTCATTATTCTTCCCAAGCGCCTCTTGTCTCCATGCACGTCAGAAAAATAAAGGAGGGTCAATGGCTCAGGACTGTTTTCATTACCAATTACGTGCCCATGCCACTTATAATTTTTCAGCAGAGGCACAACCTTTTCTGCAGGATACAGCTTAAGGATGTCAAGCGAGTCACATAATTCATTCTGCTTTGCCACTGCTGAGTGACTGGTGCAACTTGAAGCGAAGCCACACAGCAGGAATGCGGCAAGCAGAATCACATAACAATAATTCTTCATACTAACTGATTTTTTAGAGCGGCCTTTCGACCGCTCTAAAAATAACAATTCTATTCGATAGCTCCATCACCTACGTTCAATGACCAGTATGGGTTCTGGTAAAGTGGCGAAGATGCGAGGTCACTGCCATCTGAGGTCAGGATAACCTCCTGGACAGGGATTGGTGTCAGATAATGAGCCATAGCCCACTTGTATCCTTCGAGAACCAAGCTGGTGCCGACTCGTTCATAAGGTCTGATATACAGGCTCAGCTCAGGAGAAGAGACGGTGGCCTTATCATTGTCAAGACCATAAACGAGATTGTCGCCATACCATTCTTTCATAGGGCCCCATACCTTGAAGCCTTCGATATGGTAAGGGGTGGTCTTCATCTGATCATAAGAACGCCATCTTTGGAGGTCCATAGGACGGAGTCCCTCTCCCAGTAATTCACAGGCCCTCTCGCGACGGATATTGTAAAGAGTAGGGTCAACAAGAGCCCCGGCAGAGTACGCACCCCAGCTGTCGAGGGCTTCTTTCTCCATCTCCGTTGCGGCAATGGTCTTTTCGTAGTCAGTATCCACTCCGGCTCTGCTACGTATTTTCTTCCAGTATTTGTCAGCATTGGAGTCGAGATTGCCAAAACGCTCGTAATATGCCTCGATGTAATTCAGCATGGCTTCAACACCGCGGAACACTATGAGTCCTGTATAGGCTTTCTGTGTTACGTCCTGTTCCTGATCCAGAGGATTGCCTTTTCTTATGGCATAACCTGTAGGATAAACGACTGAGTAATCTGAACCGAAAATCGCAGGACGCGGCTCAATCTCAACAGCCTGGTTTCCGATAGGATTTGCATATATGAAATTCCTCTGTCCAGGCTCTTTCAGGAATATGACCATACGGTTATCTCGTCCCTCTTTTACGGTTGAGATATAATCATCTCCCTTGTAGCCACTGCCTGCCGCATAGATAGGCAGTCCGTTGCTCATGAGGAAGGAATTGACCATTCCTCTGGTGACGCCAACTCCGCAGTTACCTCTCTGGCCGAAAACGCCCATATCGTGAGTAACGCTGAGTGCACGGGAATATTCTCTCCAAAGAACAGCTTCAGGGAAAGAAGAAAGATCTACAGAAGCGAACAGGTCGTAGTAAGGATTTGCAGGATCGCTCGCGGTCTGCTGCAGAGTTCCGGTATTCTCGGTGAGTTCTATTTTTTCTGCAAGTTCTCCAGCTGCTGCAATAGCCTGGTCGAGGAACCAGTTTATTTCATTGTCAATGCTTCCGCCAGGGTATGCATATGACTTGCTGTACTCCTTAGTGTCTCCTGGCCATCCGTTTCCCTTCGGAACGAATGCAGTACCCTTGAAGTATTTCAGGAAAGTGCCTTCATAGAGTGCAACGCGTGATTTCAGCAGCAGGGCGGCCTCCTTGCTGATGCGAGTGTGCCTGCTGTCAGGATTTGTGGCCATTAGTTCAATTGCCTTATCAAGGTCGGAAATGATGAATCTTGCGACTTCATTGCGAGGAGCCCTCTTGCTGGCTTCCACCAAAGCCTCCTGCTCATCCGGAAGGACCTCTGTGATGATAGGGAAGTCACCGAATTTCTGGTACTTGGTGAAATATTCATAAGCACGGAGGAAATATACTTCTCCGATAAAATGCTTTACATTGTTTGCATCTCCGGTCAGAGTTCCAGCTTCATATCGAGGCATCACTGTCTCTAAGAAATAGTTGCAGTCATATATGTTCTTGAATTTCCAGTCACCGTTAGTCTGGGCGACTTTCTGCTCCCCGGGAACATATTTGTTTGAATAACTCATGTATGCCTGCACATCGGTATCCCTGTCACGCAGCAGTTCTGGTGTCGGTGTGAAGGTAATGATATTCGGATACAGGTTGTTGGCATATGTCTGCAGATGTGCTTCATCGATCAGATACTTTTCCGGTGAAACCTGCGAAGTTGGAATCAGGTCCAGCGATTTGTTGCAGGAACTGAATATGCACGCAAGACAGATAATCAGTATATAGGTCTTTTTCATATTGCAAGTCTGTTAGAATGTTATACTCAAACCGAAAGAAGATGTCTTCATGATAGGATAGCCAACACCGCTGGAAGCATTGCCGTTGATGTTTTCAGGATCGAATATTGAAGACAGTTTCGTTCCTGTCCAAAGATTCTCTCCGGAATAGAATACACGGAGTTTCTCGATATTAGCTTTTCTGGTCCATGCCTGTGGGAGAGTATAGCCAAAGGTGAGGTTCTTCAGGCGGATATAGGCCGCATTCTGCATATAGAGATCCTGCTTCTGATGGTTCTTTGAATTCAGGACAGGTCTAGGATATAAGGCGTCAAGATTGGCTGGAAGGTCATTGGATGCTTTTTCTCTGAAGTAATCCAGATGGTTCTCAAACGGTACTATGTACCACATATTGGTTCCATCACAACCCCAGAATGCATAGCTGCCTGGCCAGTAGTCTCTCTTTGCCACACCCTGGAAGAACATGCGGAGGTCGAATCCCTTCCACTGAGCGCCGAGGTCAAGTCCGAACATGAAACGAGGTGTGCTGTTTCCAAGAAGCTTCATGTCGCCGTGGTCTTTAAGTGTATTAGCTCCTGAGGTGATTCTTCCATCACCATTAAGGTCTTTGTACATTATATCACCGGCTGCCCAGTTGGAACCCAAAGAGTTCTGTGCTCCGTTTGGCATGGAAGCGAGATGCTTCTCCATGATTTCATTTGACCTAGCAATACCAAGAGACTCATATCCCCAGATATCTCCGAGCATTCCTCCTTCATAATATGTTGAAAGGAGCTTGTTTTCGTTAGGATAGCGTGTAATAACGGTCTTTGAATCTGAAAGAACGAATTTTGCGCTATATGCCAGTCCGTTTGACAACTGGTCGCGCCAGCCGATTTCAAATTCAAAACCATCGGTCTTCAAGTCGGTGTTGTTGCTCTTAGGCACTGCTGTTCCGAGAGTTGCAGGAAGCTCCATTGCCGGACCCACCATATTCAAAGTCTTACGGGAATACCAGTCGAAGGTTCCAGAGAGCCTGTTGTTGAAGAAAGCGAAATCAAAACCGACGTTCCAGGAATTGACTGTTTCCCAGGTCATGGAACTTGAGATAAGTGCCGGAGACTCTGCTACATTAGTCTTGTTGCCGCCCTGTATCCAGTTACCAGAATTTGTCTTGACATTGATTACCTGATATGTAGGATACCAGCTGTCAGTGTTCTGGTTGCCCAGCGAACCGTAAGATGCTCTGATCTTCAAAAGATTTACAGTGTTGCTGATGCCTGCCATAAAAGCTTCCTTTGTGATGTTCCATCCTACTGAAACAGATGGGAACCAATGCCAGCGGTTTTCTGCACGGAATCGGGAACTACCATCGTATCTCAAGTTCGCCTCTATCAGGTAGCGTCCGTCATAGTCGTAGTTGAGACGGCCGAAGAATCCGGCTGTACTCCATTCCTTGCTGTTGCCTGAGACCTGTGGTGTGGCTGGAGTTCCGTCATAGTTGGTTCCGCTGGTCAGATCTACCTCTGTAAGCTCAGGAACGATAAGTCCGTCTCTGCGCAGGCTGCTGTAACGGTACATCTGGTCTTCATACTGGAAACCGCCCATAACTCTGAAATTGTTCAGTCCGAGGTTGAAGTCATATGTAGAATATGCGTTGACATTCAAATAGTCCATCTTTGTATTCTGCTCCTGGATATATGACTCCTGGCTTCTTATGTATGGGTTGCCCTGTACATCGTGAGAGTATTCCATATACCTTGCATCATTCTGGCCAATGGACTCCACATTGTAGTTGAAATCCACATTTGTAACCCAGTTCTTTATCGGAGTGATGCTGAGGTTGGCGTGGTTGGTAAGTTTCTGAGTGATAGTCGTGGCATCACCGCCCTCAACAAGGCCGCGGAGGATACCGTTGTTCTGATAGATATAGCCGTTGTCGTCATAAGCCGGCATAGTTGGCCAGCTCTGGCGGGCCCAGTCGTTATAAAGACCGCTGTGCAGTTTCAACGGCCTGTCATATTTTGTGCGTACATACCTGACTGAGTAATTCAGAGTAAGCCAGTTTGTCAGCTTGGCATCGAGTCTGGCGGTCGGAGTGAATTTGTCCATCTTATCATCCGCCACTTTCAACAAGCCGTTCTCGCCTATGTAACCGAATCCGATATAATATGAGACACTTTCATTTCCGCCGCTTGCACTCACATTATGCTCCTGGGAGAAAGAATGCCTCTTATAGTATTCCTGGTACATATCGACATTGGCGTTACCCATATTCCAGCCACTGGCCCAATATTGAGGGTTGCTAGGGTCAGGGACAGAAACAGTCTTGATCTTTCCGTTGATGTAGTCTTTCATTCTCTGCATCGCCTCTTCCTTCGCCCATCTTCCTTGGTTGGAATTGGCCATTGCATCATTGACGAAAGTACAGAAGTCGTATGAACTCATTACATCAGGAACAATTGTTGGGGAAGAAAGCCTGATATTGTTGTTATAGTTTACAATAGACCGACCGCTCTGGCCCTTCTTTGTGGTAACGAGAATGACTCCGAAAGGTGCTCGCGAACCATAGATGGAAGAAGCGGCTGCATCCTTCAGTACGGATATGCTTTCAATATCCTGTGGGTTGATCAGATCGAGGTCGCCTTCAGCACCGTCGATGAGTACGAGAGGCTTTGCTGTCGATCCGGATCCTATAGTACCGGTACCACGGATGTCGATAGTTGCGCTTGCATCGAGGAGACCGCTGGTCTGGGTGATATTCAAGCCTGGTACAAGTCCCTGCAATGCGTCTTTTGCGCTCAGAACCGGACGTTCCTGAAGTTCATCTCCACTGATTGCAGCTACCGAACCTGTCAAATTCACTTTTTTCATTGAGGCGAATCCCACAACAACTGATTCTTCAAGTTTGCTGAAGTCTGTGTCAAGGACGATATCGATGACAGTGTTCTCACCAACGGTAACCTCTTTGGTCTCATAACCGATGGAAGAAATGATAAGTTTAGTTCCAGACGCCAGTCTGAGGCTCCATTTTCCATCAATGTCTGTGATTGTTCCAATATTCCTGTCTTCTGCGGAGACTATGCCGGCACCTACCACTGGGTCTCCGTTCTGATCCACAACAACACCGGAATAGTTTTTTACAATTGCCCTGGACTGTGGTGCAGCCTTTGCAACTGTAATCTTGTTCCCCTTGACAGAATAAGATACATTCTGTCCGGAGAGGATCTGTTTCATCACATCATCTATCGAAGCGTTCTTCGCATTGACTGATATGATCTTTGTCAGATCCACTTCATCAGAATTCAGAACTATCGAATAGTTCGCCTTCTGCTTGAGAGCTACGATGGCCTTTTCAACTGTAACATTATTCAATTGCAGGTCGATGGAGGCTGCAAAAGCAATCAATGCCGAGAAGAAAAACAAGCCTGACAAAAACAATTTTTTCATTCGCAAAGTAATGTTTTACGTTAATTATTAGTATGTGTTATATGGTAGTACACACAAATGGGGCCCATTACGTAATCAGTGCCGACTCTTTTTATCGGGCCAGCACTGATTATACTATTATGTGAAAAATCTATTTGTGTGATGACAGGAAGAACGTTCCTCCGTCAGCGTCGATGTCCATCTTCCCATCCATATTCAGAGATGAGAGGATTTCATCCAGGGATTCGTCATTCTGGAAGAATGCTGTCATTCGCCTTGCGGCCAGCTTCTTGTCTGCGACCACTATTCTGTTCCCGAACATCCGTTCAAGTTCAGCAGCGATATCGAGGATTGTCATATTGTCAAATTCTATCTGTCCTTCTTCGCGGATGGTGCGATATGTGTCTACGTCGAACATGTAACTTTTCAGTGTACCGTCCTTACGGTTGAAAACTACAGACTGCCCGGGGCGGACCATATATGA
>JAGHVK010000055.1 GCA_018064345.1 Candidatus Cacconaster merdequi | reverse complement strand
AAAGTATCACTGAGACTAAGGCAAGCTAGAAATCCGAAGATGTCATATTACTACCTTGACTTCTATCCCCCTGTGTTCAATCCTGCCACCAGGCAGACACGGCGGCACGAGTATCTGCAAATATCAAGATACAACGAGCCGGAGAATCAGATTGAAAGGGACCACAACCATCAGGTCGACCTTAAGGCAGAGGCTATCAGAAGCCAGAGGGAAATTGAGATAATCAACATGGAATATGGTCTGTTCGACTCCAGAGTTCTGAAAGATGACTTTCTTGAATTCTTCAGGAATGAAGCGGAGACCAAACATTCGAAATGGCATGCGGCCTGTGAGCATTTTACAAAGTACACTCACGGCAAGTGCACCTTTGGGAATATCAGCATAGAACTGTGTGAAGGGTTCAAGGACTATCTGCTCAATGAGGCAACGAACCGCAGGACAGGCGAAATAATCAACGTCAACTCGGCTTCAGCGTACTATTGTATGCTTAAGTGTGCTATGAGGGATGCCTATAAGGCGAAGAAGCTGAAGTTTAACCCCAACGACTACCTGGATAAGATACCGACAAAGCAGACCAGAAGGCCATTCCTGACCATTGAAGAGGTGAAGGCTTTGAAGAACACGCCTTGTGATTACGATGTGCTGAAGAATGCCTCAATGTTCGCAATTCTAACTGGGCTAAGACGCAGCGACATAATAACGCTGAAATGGGAGGATATCGTGGAAGCTCCTGATGGCGGACCTTGTATCATCAAGAGGATCGTGAAGGGGGATCGAGATGAAATCATATACATCAGTGACGAGGCTTTGTCCTACTGCGGGAAAAGATATGACAAGGGGCAGGTCTTCCCGGGACTCACCAAGATAATGACGGACAAACCCTTGAAACGGTGGCTTAAACGTGCCGGAATCACAAAGGATTTCACATTCCACTGTTTCCGCCACACGTATGCTACACTTCAGTTGGCCGGTGGAACTGATATCTTCACGGTATCTCATCAGCTCACACACCGGTTTGTATCAACGACCCAAATTTATGCCGACCTGGTAGATGAGAAACGTCGTGCGTCGGCTAACGCTCTAACTCTGTTGAACAATGGAAATAAGACTACTAAAACAAAGAATCGGACAAGGAAAGGTTAAGCTCGTTCTCGAATACGAACCGCCACTTGCCAGCACTATCGACGGACATATGGTTGACAGGGAAAGGCTTGATTTTGAAATCTATGAAAAGCCTCGCACGGAGCGGGAGGAACTGTTCAACAAGATGATTCTCGATAGGGCCGAGAAGATCCGGCAGTACAGGATGGAGAGTATTGAAAGCGGAAAGATATCTCTGTATAGGAATATGTCCGAGTTGGGATTCGTCGACTTCTATAAACGTTCTGCCCGCGAAATGGCAAGTTCATCGAATTATACTGCCGGACTAAAGTACTTCAGAGATTATACAAAGGACTTCTGCCCGTTTAATGCCGTAAACAGGAATCTGTTCATCGGATACAGAGATTTCCTGATTTCCAAGACACAGGAGGAAGTCGGGGCCTTGAATGTCAATACGGCAAAAGGATACTTCAACCAATTCAGGATGATTCTCAGAATGGCTTTCATGCAGGGGCTTGTGAAGGCTGACTACTCCGATTGCGATGAGATAATCCACGAGGCCCCTCACAAGGAGATGTACTACATTCAAAGAAGCCATATTCATGCCTTGAATGAAGTGGAATGCTCGATTCCAGATATAAAGAACATGTGTTTCTTCCTCCTACTGACCCGTTTCCGTATCGGAGAAATCTGGGATCTTGACTGGTCGGATGTAATAAGATTCCCCGACGAAAGGCCCTTTATCATGAAGAAACTGACAGGGAAAAAGGATAAGATCCGACTGTACATATCGGGCGAAGCTATGAAATATCTTGGAAGGCCGAAGAAAAGCGGTCGAATCTTCAAGAAGATGTCGTACGTCTATGCCAGGAACCGTCTTCGTGAGTGGGTGTCTTGTGCGGGCCTTCCCGGGGAATTGGTCACTTTCGAAAGCTTCAGAAGAGGATTCGATACAATTGAAAGTTTCCTTTAGCACACTTTAAAGTGTATGAAATTTTGTGCAATAAATTAAAATAGATATATTTGTATGAAAATATTGGCTAGCAGAAATGAAGTTCAGAACTTTATCTCTCGATTCTTACCAAAGTTTGAAATCTGGGGTGTGATCTTCCTCGACAGGGAGAAGAACAATGAAGCTCTCAAAGCTCTTGGAATCTCAAACAAGATTCGTGAAGAGGTTATTAAAAGCATCGAGGTCGATGACTATGTCCAGACAATCATTCAAGAGGTATCCTTCGGGGATATGTGGGTTTTCGGAAAGGACTACAAAGGCACCGAGCTATACATCAAAATAGCGATGGGACAACCGGACTCAAAGACCATCTGCATTTCATTCCACGAGGCAGAATACCCCATACAGTATGCTTACAAAGAAAATATCGGAAAGAATGACGGACATTAAGAGTCCTATTACCGGAGGGCCAGTGACTGAAATCACCGGGATTCAGACCATGGAATTCAGGAAGGAGTCATATGAGGTTCCTGTTCGCTTCTACAAGTGCGTGGATTCCGGAGAAGAATTCACTACCGGCGACCAGGATGAAGAGTGGTCTACTGTTCTGTATTCTCAGTACCGCCAGAAGCACGGTATTCCCTCTCCTGACCAGATACATGAACTTCGGTCACAGATCGGTCTGTCTCTCCAGGAATTGACATCCATTCTCGGGTTTGGAACAAATCAGCTCTCACAGTACGAAAAAGGAGAGGTTCCAAGCGAGTCCAACGGAAAGCTGCTGTCCCTTTGTATGAAAAAGGATAATCTCAGGACGCTGTTACGCTTGAGTAAAGACAAGTTTACCAAAGCGGAGTACAGGTCGCTCAATGACAGAATCAATTCAGTCAACAAGTAATTTTCATTATTTTTGTCAAACTAAATCTACTATTATCATGAAAGAACTGGTATCAAAGATCAACGAACTCTGCGCTGCATTCAAAGCTGATGCTGACGCACAGGTTGTCAAAGGAAACAAGGCTGCCGGTGCCCGCGCCCGCAAGGCTTCCCTCGAACTGGAGAAAGCACTCAAGGAGTTCCGTAAAGTTTCTATTGAAGCTTCAAAGTAAGAGATAAAATCTCTCTTATACGCAAGAAAGCCATCCTTCGGGGTGGCTTTCTTTTGCTAGAGAATCTTTACAAGTGTAAGAGTGAAATCCAG
>JAGHVK010000045.1 GCA_018064345.1 Candidatus Cacconaster merdequi | reverse complement strand
GCCGCAGGCAAAGCACATCGCAGCCACAATCGAAAACAGATATATTATTCTTCTCATAACCTTCATTATTTACAAATTCTCAAACGGAAGACCCGGCAAATAATACATTACTACATCAACCACAGGACGGACGCCAAAGAGATGCCCAGGGCCAGTGCTATTATTGGTGGCATCGAATCCCCATCTGGTTGCCGTACAGAAATCTGCACAAGGATAACCACCTGTATTGCCCGGCGATCTCGTCAGCCAATATTTTGCATAAAACCTGTCCTTTTCCGAATCCCGGTTGCCGTTGAATGTGGTTCCAGCATGGAAGAAACCGCAGGAAGGAAGGAAAACCGCACCATACTTCTCTTCCAAATAGAGCAGACGGGCCTGATCTATCACACAATTATCAGGGACATCTTGTGAAGTAGAAGTAATGGAAGTTAGTATATCAAATTCCGTTATTCCACTGTTTCCAATGTTCGGACCGGAAGTGATGTCGTCAGGAAAGAGAAGCAGACCATATCGGTCATAATTATCAGGTTTACCGGAATCAGGATACTTCAATCTGACCTTGACACTCTTTCTATAGCGGACTGAATTTTGATTATCGTGTTCGGTAAGATAAGTCCATTCTGCAGCTGTAAGAGTCCTCCACTGTCCTCCCACTCTGTGGGCCCAGTCCTCAAAACCGGTAGGATCAATATTAGAACTGTCCGTTTGTATTCTTCCGTAATTGGTTCCCGGGGTAGACCAGGCGAAGAGGCCCCATTCATTCTGACGAGTCACACCGAATGCGCCATCGACATAGCAGTCATAACCTACAGCAGTATGAAACTCGTGCTGCTGACGTTCGAAGTCCCAGCTTGAACCGTCGCAATACAGGTTCCCCCGCGAAAATCTCACCTTCTTAGTATCTGAAACAGAGAATACACCATCAAGGACGCGTGGTTTCAAAGTGATTCTCTTTATTTCATATTGCATGCTGCGGTAGAGAAAAGCGGCATCAAACTTCTTGTCAAGCAAGACTTTACTGCCGTTCGAATGATCGGATACTATTACAGCAAGCCTTTCATTGTCTGCAACATTCTGAAGTTCTTTCCCCATAGGAAAAACTATGTAGAAAGGCCCCATTTCGCCACTCTCAGGGGAACAATTCTCTATGGTATAGGTGATACCGGAATTCTCGTCAGGAACGAAATGGAAACCGCTGTCAGTGATTTCAATGTTGCCGGAAGATGGAAAGCCCGGAGCTTCGAAAGATATATCGTACGAGCCCGCTTTGCAATCCTCTATCTTCGATATTTTGATGATTGAGAACTGATTCCCGAAAAGTAGGGAGAGTTTGTTACCTGACAGGGAGGCTGTTGCGCAAAGATGCAAATAATTCTTGTAGTCACCGTTCTGAACGGAAAGGCCATCAATCCTGAAGCCGTTGCCAAGAACATCGGAAGGAGAATAGTTATTTACCGTCACTGTCGGATTGTAGACCATATAGTATTGAGCTTTTTGCCCGGAAGCCGGTACCGGTACTGTTCCGACTGGTTCGAATTCAACCGAACCTCCCGCAGCCCCATCAATCTTGGCTTTGTATGCCACGACATTTTTCTCCTCGCTCCCTTCCTCCTGCCAATAGCCATATATCAAATCATTTTTATTCCAGCCGAGTTTGGTATTGATGTCCCCTTCACTGGGAGCAACTTTTGAATCAGGCTTCTCGAAAGATGCGATGACTGTTATCGCCTCCTCCATTTCAGAATCTGCAGCCTTAGGCTCCGCCTTCTGACAAGATGCAACCATCAGGAGCAAAGAGAAGAGGATTATCGTTATTATTGAATGTTTCTTCATTTTCAGCATTACTAATAATTACAAATCTAGGTGGCCTATAGGTTCGATGGTTGGATTCTCATCAGGAGCGGCCTCTGTAACAAGGCGCACCGCGCAGGATTCCCTTGAAGTGCCCTCCCCTTCCGTAAACTTCGAATTGATAATCCAATCATAGTCAGTGTCCGGGGTTGTACTGGTATTGAATCCACCATAGAAGAAAATGGAATCCTTATCCGGCTCACGAAAAGTATCTGAATCTCCCCCACTCCATTCTTTTGTAGACCACCTCAATGGAGATACGGCAGGTGACGTTGTAGTTTGAGTTTCCTTTGAAACCATGCTTGAAGTCCAATAGAAACAGCTGCCCTGAGCTCCATCAGGCTGCACCGCATTGACATAATCGTTTGAGAAAAAGGCCCACAAATTATGATACCTCACGCACCCCGCGGCAGGAAGGAATACACAGCCGAGTTCCTCCTGAGCTTTCCAGTCCTCAACAGATATCATCCGATCAGGGAATACTACATCCGGATCGTTCCTGTAGTCGTCAGGGAAAAGAACCACGCCTCTTACAAAAGTAGTTCTGCCGCCTGCAAGGCCGGTTGGCATACCTGTTATCGTTATCTTCCTGAAGGCTTTCTTCCCATTGTACAATTCTCTTGTAAACAGATATTTCCACTGAGCTTCAGACAAAGTGAACCATTTGATGTCGCCATATTTCTTACTATCGGAAACACTTATTCCCCAATCGTAGAACGTTCCGCCCATATCTATTTGTGGAACAGGATTATTAGCAATAATATGCAAAGCTTCCGCATTTGTGGGCGATTTACCGGTACTTTCTTTCCAACGCCAGCCTACAAGTCCGAAAGTACCTTTCGTTATGAGGGACTTCGTAACCCCGTCAATACAACTTTGAAACTGAGTCGACACTCCTGGTTGTTCTTCATAATTCTGGTTACGGAAATCGTACTGATTGTTTTCAAAGAACCATTGTGCGCTTGTGTTGTTCCAGTAAGCATACAAATTGCCTCTCGAGAACTGAACCGACATTCCATCCCCGACGGAAAAGATACCTGGCAGAACAGCGGGGTTGCTCTGTGGCTGAAGAGGTATTTCAGTTGAAACTGTATAACACTTGCTTCTTTCCAAAAGGAAAAGATGGTTGATGAACTTTCTGGCATACCGGCCAGACTCATCGAATGCGGTCATCGTGAGCGAAGATATGTTGTTTCCGGCAGGAACTATGATGTACTGATTTTCAATGGCACCATTTACAACAGAGGTTGCTTCTGGTTCGACATAGATGTAACCTTCGTCATTCTCATCAGAAACCAGCCCGAAAGATTTCACCGTTTCTTCGCCATATGGTTTTATCACTCCCCTGTTCCGCAACCCGTCACCAGAAAGGCACAAGTATTTCAAACTTTCGCTGACATTGCTGATCTTGCTGAATTTCAATATTGAGAACTGATTCTCGAACTTCAACTCAAGTTTATGATTCTCAACGACGGCTGTGGCGCAAATGAAAGTCGTCTCGTTCAATGAAGAGAGGTTTCCAGACTGCATACTCAAGTCCACCACTACGTCAGCCCCTTTGTATGGGTCCGGGTCCTGATTTTCGCCAACTTTGAAATTGCCATCACCTTTGAACTGTTCCGGCACACGGTTGTCACACGACAGGAAATAGACCTGGCGGCCCTTGTCCTTATCGACAAGAGGTGTCCCTGATTCAAACTCGAACACTGCCTTCTTTTTGTTGGCATCAGTGAGTTCCAGAACCTTGTACACGAAAGATACAGGTTGTCCCTGCTTATCGTAATAATAACCGAAAATACGGTCCGTCTTAGTGTCATCACTGCTGTCAAGATGCCAGGTGAGTTTTACATACATTTCCCCATCATCAGTGTAATCCACTTTGGAATCACCCGTTATGGTAGCGGAGACAGTAAGGGCATTCTCCGGTACATTCACTTGACGGGCGTGACCGTTCAATTCTTTCTCACACCCTGCGACTATCAACACAAGGGACAGGGCAGCTGCACACAATAAAATATATCTTCTCATACGCAGCCTCCTACAAGTCAACTTGAAGTTCTGAATAAACATAATCCTGCAGGTCCGGGTCGAATTCGACCGTGATGAACAGAGAGCTCATCTGCAGAAACGGCTCACCGGGGTTACAGTCCGTAACCGATATTTCCGGAGCACAATATACTTTCTTCTCTAACATACGGCAAATATAAACATAATTTGCCCTCCTGATGCAGTTTCGCATCGAAATATGTTAGTAAGAACCTGTTTTGAAATAATTAACTTAAACTCTTATGCTTCTTATTCACAGAAACTGAGAAGTGCTGCGGTTCAGAAGCTCATCACCTCTTCCAGAACAGAGGTATTGCCGAGATAATCCTTTGCCGTGACAGTGACTCTGTGGCGGCCTTTGGAGATAGAGGAGCGGTCGAGAATCATCACCCTTCCTCCTTTCATACGGAAGAGGTGCCATTTGCCGTCGATTTCCAACCTTACCGATGCAGTGCCCGAATATTCGTCCCGTATGTGAATGACATCGTTCTTGTCCACAGTAATGTCGGGGCCTTCGGAATCAACTGCTATACAATATGTTCCGAATCCAACCTTAGCTCCTTTGAGAGGGCCGGCATAACTGAGGCCCGGGACTGTGGCGATATATGCCTTGTCGAGCAGAAGCGAAGGTATCCTGTCGCAATTGATAATCAGCATTCCGTTTTTCTTGAGTGGAATCCTCTCATCCCCCACTTTCAAGGTTGCGGAATATCGACCCTCTTCCGGTGCAGGGCCGCTGACCTTCTTCCAGGTGAGATTGCACGAATCATATAGTGAGCCGGGTGTCAGCAGATAGATGAAATCACCGTTGGAAACCATATTCGGAGCATACCAGAGCAGCGGAGAGCTGTTTTCAAGCCCGTTGCGCTCGGGAGCCTTGAGGCTGTCGTCCCTCTGCACTTTCAGTTTCACGGTACGTGTGTTCCCGGATATATCGGATGTTTCTATTGTAAGAAGATGTACGGAATTGTCCGTCAGCCGGATAAGTCCTCCGTCCAGGGACCGGGTCTTGTATGCTAAAGAATTTCCGGGCTCCACATAGCTCTTTATCAGGTCACGTCCGCCGCGGTAACTTTCCCCGTACTCTATAAGACTCTTTATATCAGAACCTTCCTCAAATCCTACATTGCCTATACCAAGATGGAAGATGCACTTGCAGTCGAGCAGTACGCGGTATTGTTCCACTGCAAGCTTGCCGGTCGTACCATCCTGAAGGTCGTAAGAATCTATCGCGACATAGCTCTCCTCCGGCAGACGGACAACTTCGCTGCACTGTTGTGGCTGGAAGATATTCCTGACCCGCCAGCGGTTCGGCACCGGTTTGCAGTCGTCAAAAGCATAGAAGGCTATGCGTGCAATCTCCGGCTTCATTCCATCGACCGGAGCATAGTAGCCCATAGCAAGATAGTTCAAAGGAGTATTGCGGCTGTCGCGCACTTCCATATGGAGATGTGGGCCTGCGGAAGCGCCTGTGCTTCCGACTTTGCCGATAACATCGCCCTGCCGTACAGGAAATTCATCCGGTGAGAAATCGAGCGACACACTGAAGTTCTCTTTCCGGTACTGTTCCTTTTTGACACGAGCGGCAACCTGTGGGGTGAACTCAAGAAGATGGCCATAAACCGTCATTGTGCCGTCCGGATGCTGCACATATACTCCGTTTCCGTATCCTCCGGTAGAAACACTCACACGACTGATATACCCGCTCTTTATCACGTGTATGGGGTCCCCTACCTTGCCGCCTACACGCCAATCGACACCTCCGTGGAAATGGTTGCGGCGAAGCTCTCCGTAAGTGCCTGAAAACGACATCGGCACGTCAAGCGGCTTTATCGCACGCTCCTGTGCCGAAACACTCGCAACGCCCGTGAAAAGCGCTGCAACAACCGATGCCACAATGAGGGACCTCTTCATTTCTTTGGAGCAAATGAAGATGATTCCCGCCACTGTTCCATTATCTCTTTCTCTTTTCTGTCGAGTTTCTTAGGAATGAACACCTGGACATATATGAGCAGATCTCCCGTTCCATAACCGTTCAATGAGCGTATTCCCTTTCCACGCAAACGGAGGACCTTGCCGGGCTGAGTTCCGGCATCTATCGTTATCTTCAGTTTGCTGCCGTCACCGCTGACTGACGGGATTTCTGCAGTACAGCCGAGAATTGCATCCGGGACTGATATTTCAAGATTGTAGATAAGGTCATCCCCTTCACGCTGGAACGGAGTGTTGTTCTCTTCTTCAATAACCACAAGCAGGTTTCCGGGAACACCTCCGGCCTTGGCTGCATTGCCCTTTCCCTGGATGGTAAGCTGCATTCCATCCTGAACTCCAGCGGGAATCTTGAACGTGATTTCCTCCGAACTCTTGGTAAGTCCGCTTCCGCTGCACTTGCGGCAAGGATTTGTAACCTTCTTTCCTTCTCCTCCGCAGTATGGGCACGGAGAAGATGTCTGCATCTGGCCGAGGATTGTATGGGCTATCTTGGTAACCATACCTGTACCGTGGCAGTGGTCGCAAGTCTTGATGTCCGCTTCGCTTACAGCACCCTTTCCTTGACAATCGGGACACTGCACAAGCTTACTTATCTTGACTTTTTTCTCGACGCCGTTTACAATATCGCCAAGAGAAAGCTTCACTCTTATACGGATATCTGTGCCGCGTGCGACTCTTTTCCGGCTCTGGCCGCCGCCAAACCCACCAAAATTACCGAAACCGCCTCCAAAAGCTCCTGAAAAGATATCTCCGAACTGTGAGAAGATATCATCCATTGAGAAACCGCCTCCACTGAATCCACCGGCTCCGCCCATCCCGGCGTGGCCGAACTGATCGTAGCGGGCCTTCTTCTGCGGATCGCTCAAAACGTCGTACGCTTCCGCCGCCTCCTTGAACTTCTCTTCTGCTTCCTTGTCACCAGGATTCTTGTCAGGGTGGTACTGTATGGCTTTCTTGCGGTAAGCCTTCTTTATCTCGTCGGCCGATGCGTTCCTATCAACGCCAAGGACCTCATAGTAATCTCTTTTCTCAGCCATTTCTTACAGGTTCTAAATTCCTACTACAACTTTGGCAAAACGGGCGACAGTTCCATTGAGCATATAGCCTTCCTGGGTTACGTCTATCACCTTGTTCTTCTGCGACTCGTCCTGGACAGGGAACTGTGCCACCGCTTCGTGAAGGTCAGTATTGAACTCTTCGCCTCTGGCCTCAATCTTCGTCATTCCCCTGGATTTGAGGAAATTGAGAAGTTTGTTACAAATCAGTTCCGTTCCTTCGACGGCAGCTTCGGATGCATCAGACTCCTTCAGCACCTGCAGAGCCCTTTCGCAGTCATCAACCACAGGGAGTATCCCGAGAAGAACTTCCTTTGAAGCACTGCCTATCAGATCAAGACGTTCCTTCGCAGTCCTGCGGCGGTAATTGTCAAATTCGGCTGCAAGACGCAGGTACTTGTCCTTCTCTTCAGCGAGCTGAGTCTCAAGTTCCTGAATCCTGTTCTTCTTTGACTTGCGGTCACGCCCGCACTTCTCTTCTTCCTTCACCTGTTCCTCACTTTCCGGTCTGCCGGACTGCTGCTCATCATTCTGAGGTGATTCTTCGTTGCGCTGCTGCTGAGCCTGCTGCTCCTCTACTTTCTTATCTGTTTCTGCCATTGTTACTGTTTATTGTTTGTAGTCTGGTCAATCAAAATGCCTGCCATAAGGGAAAAACCGACAATTTGGCAGGAAGAGGCGCTTATTCGCCGGATTCATAAGTTTTGATGCCGTCGCGTAAGAAGCTGCGGAACGCTGCTACATCAAGATTATAGCTGCGTGGTTCGGCAAGCAGTTTCCCGTGGCCTTTCAGTATGTAGTAAGGCTGTGCGTTGATGCCGAACTCCTTGAGCACATAGTAGGAATTTATCTTTCCGAGGGTCTTGAGAGTCTTGCCGGCATCGTTCACCACCCAATCTTCAGGAGCGACTTCAGTCTTCTTGTCGTCACCGAAAAGAGAGACCACCACATAATCCTCCCGGAGCATCTCAAGTATCTCTGGATCGCTCAACACGCGTGCTTCCATCTCGCGGCAGTTCATACAACCGAGACCGGTGAAGTCTATGAAGAGAGGCTTGCCAACCTTTTCGGCATACTCTTCGGCTTCCTTGAGGTCAAGGAATCCCTGAAGCCCGTTCGGAAGTTCAAGGCCGCTGTCTCCATATTTGATTTTTGAAGGGAAGGCCTCGGAAGAACCGGAAGGAGCATTCACATATACAGTCCTGCCCGGAGTCTGCTGTCCGAGTACAAAATCCTGAGTCTGCATAGGAGGAAGATAACCTGAGATAGCCTTCAGAGGAGCCCCCCACATTCCAGGAATCATATATACCACGAATGAGAAAGTGATTATCGACAGTGTCAGCCTGAGGACTGAAATGCGCTCGACTGGTTCGTCGTATTTGAAGCGGAGCTTTCCGAGGAGATAGAAGCCAAGCATCGTGAAGCACACAATCCATATTGCAAGGTAAACCTCACGGTCGAGAAGGCCCCACTGATAGGTCTGGTCAGCTGTGCTGAGGAACTTGAATCCGAGTGCTACTTCAATGAATCCGAGCACCACCTTCACCGAATTGAGCCAGCCGCCGCTCTTAGGAAGTTTCTTGAGCCAGGCAGGGAATAGTGCGAAAAGAGTGAAAGGAAGAGCGAATGCTACCGAAAAGGCAAGCATTGTCACCATCGGCTCCCAGAACTCTCCAGATGTGGATTTGATAAGCACTGTTCCGACGATAGGTCCTGTGCAGGAGAATGACACGAGCACGAGGGTGAGGGCCATGAAGAATACGCCTCCCAGGCCTTTCTTGTCGGAATTCTTGTCGCTCTTGTTCACGATACTGCTCGGCATCACTATCTCGAAAGCGCCGAAGAAAGATGCTGCGAATACCATGAACACGATAAAGAACAGGATATTAGGAAGCCAGTGCGTCGCCAGCCAGTTGAAAATGTCGGCAGTCACAGATGCGCCTCCCGCAATCCAGGTTATGAAGATTATCAGCGCTATCGGCACCGTATACAGAAGTACTATGAAAAGTCCGTACATAAAGGCGCGGAAACGTCCGGCCGCTTTGTTATCAGAACCTTTGATGAAATATGACACTGTCATAGGTATCATCGGGAAGACACACGGAGTGACGAGTGCCGCCAGACCCCACGCCACTGCCTCCAGGATGAGGGCAATAAGGGCTCCCTTGCGCTTTGACCGGGCAGAGGTCTCCTCTTCAGCAGTAGCAGATGGTTCATCCTCCGGAGCCTGGGACAACTGGCTCGATGCCGGAGCGCCTGCCTGTGAAAGGTCCACTTCGAAATCAATGTCATCGGGTGGAACGCAATTGGAAGAGTTGCAGCTCATCCACTCGATGTTGGCCTTCAAAATACCTTTGCCGTCTTTTGTGACGACTTTCTGACAGAATCCGCCCTGGTTCTCGAAAAAGCCGATCTCCATATTGAAAACAGGGTCGTTCTGACGTATAGGTTCGCTCGTATATTCCACGCCACCGGCAAGCGATGCGCCTTCAGAAACCTCGAATGTAAACACCGTTTCGTTCGGGCCACCCTTGTACGGGCCGAGATCGTAGAGATGCCAGCCTGATTGAATGGATGCTTCGAAAATCACATTTACCGTATCCCCGGCGGCCTTCTCTGTCCGAACCTGCCAGGAAACCGGATTCGTCTGCCCGGAAGCAGACATAATTGAGAGCACGACAGAAACTGTCAGCAGAAAAAATCTTTTCATATCTATTACTTATTATATTTGTTTTCTAAGGAGGTCAAGAGCGTGCGATGCGAAACGCTCGATATTGATTGCGCGTGAAGAGGCGAAGTGGACACATTCGGTTGCCACATCCACGCTACCGTCAGCATTCCTTCGGGCTGCGGCAAGCCAGGCCGTTCCGACAGGTTTGCCAGGTGTTGCGCCCAAAGGGCCTGCAATGCCGGAGGTGGCAGCGGAATAATCCGTTCCCATCAGTTTCATGACGCCTTTGGCCATTTCCCTCACGCATTCCTCGCTGACCGCTCCGTGTTCGGCAATTATCTCAGAAGGAACCCCCAGCACACCTGTTTTCACTTCATTGGCGTAAGAGGTCACGGAACCTTTGTAGTAGTCGCTGCATCCTGAAACCGAAGTTATCAGCTGAGAAAGATGGCCTCCGGTGCATGATTCTGCAAGAGAAAGAGTTTTCCCGGCAGCACGGAGTTTATCTCCAATCACTTTCTGAAGAGTATCATCCCCTTCCCCGTATATCGCGTCTCCGATAAGGGAGCGAAGCTGTTGGACGTATGGTTCGAAATCGGCATCGCCTCCATTCTGCGAAAGACGAAGCCGCACTCCAATCGTTGGATTAGGCAGGTATGCCAGTTTTATGTTTGAAGGAAGGGCATCTTCCCACGCCTCAATCCTCTTGGCAAGGGTCGATTCGGGTATTCCGAAAGTCACTATCGTTCTGTGAGTTATTTTTTCCAGCGAGAAATGCGCGCGTATATCGTCAATAACGGACGGAAGCAACCCTTCAGCTTCGAAAGGAACACCAGGCAGAGAATACAGGGCCGACGTCCCTTTGCGGCCCAGGCCATGGAAGGCCATACCGGGCGCAGTGCCGAGCTTGTTTTCGAGGACAGTGCATTTGTCAGGGACAAGAGCCTGCGCACGGTTGGTATCCAACATAGGTATTCCTCTCGCAGTGAGTATTCTTTCTACGTGAGCCATCTGCTGCTTTGATTCACGGTATCCGGAGGAACCGGACAACTGGAGCAGAGCGTCCTTGGTGATGTCGTCCTTTGTGGGGCCAAGACCTCCTGTCACAATCACTATATCGGTCTCATCCAAGCATCTGCCAAGTTCCGAGAGTATATTTTCGCGCACATCGCCAATCGATGTCATATAACGTACCTTGACACCGATGCTCTCAAGTTCACGGGCGATATGGGAAGAGTTGGTATCAACTATCTGTCCTATGAGTATCTCATCGCCTATCGTACAAATTGACGCAGTATTCATTTCGATAAATATTTCAATATTCTCCTTACGTATGACAAATGGAAATGTGCAAATGTGTCCCTTACCGCAACCAGCCTTGCTCCGTCATCAAGCGCCTGACGCACCTCCACGGGATTGTTGAACTCACCCACTGCAATGACCGGGAAAAGGCCTTGCGAGAGCTCCACTACCTGACGGACCCTTGATGAAGGCACCATCATCCCGTCAAGTCCGCTGCCAAGCACATATCCTATCCCCTCCTTCAACTGCTCGTCTCCCATATCCACGGCAACCTTGAAAAGTATCGGACGGTATTCGTCGCTGTACCGGCGCAGCGTCACGAGTCTGTCGATGACGGTCGAAACAGTGCTGTGGTTCGATACGTTAAGCACGA
The DNA here is from genome assembly GCA_018064345.1 of Candidatus Cacconaster merdequi. Lineage (GTDB taxonomy): Bacteria > Bacteroidota > Bacteroidia > Bacteroidales > UBA932 > Cacconaster > Cacconaster merdequi. The sequence goes on along the minus strand of JAGHVK010000045.1, from coordinate 2,904 downwards.
TTGCATCCACAAAGTCATACACAAGAGAGAATGAGCGCTCTATATCGGTATTCACAAGATTGGCAAAAACAATTGTATCGGGCTCATTTTCCTGAAGGTTGCGGATTGCAGGAAGGACATCGCGCATCGGCCCTATCTCCACGAAGCTCGCCCCGTAATTGGAAAGAATGTCGTAATACTCGCCATTCTTGTCCACGCCGGCGGCGATTCCCACAGGATTCCTGAATTTCAAACCGAAACAGGAAACCTCCGGGGTATCTTTCACCCTGTAGGCCAATTTTATTATCTGGGGCACGAAAGGGATGTGCTGAAGCATCTTCAAGAAGCCGAACACCCGCGACGCAGCCCTGTCTTTCACGTTTCCAAACATATCTGCAAATATATGAATTTTCATTTGATTCTTGAACCGGTTTTGAGGCAGCGCACCTTCAGACTGCGGAGCACTGACAAAATGGCGTACTGAGCCGGGTGGTATTCTTTTTGATTGATTCCCTCCCGAAGAGCCTCTCTTTATGTGCAGGCTCCCGAAAGACAACAAACACTATTAAGATATGGCAAAAGGTACAATTGGAGTAACAACGGAAAACATCTTTCCGGTTATCAAGAAATTCTTGTATTCAGACCACGACATCTTCATCCGTGAACTTGTGGCCAATGCAGTCGATGCGACACAGAAACTGAAAGCTCTCGAAGGGACAGGCGACTTCAAAGGCGAACTCGGTTCCCTGAACATTGACATCGATGTGGACAAGAAGGCCAGGACAATCAAGATCACCGACCGTGGAATCGGTATGACCGAAGAAGAGGTGGACAAGTACATCAACCAGATAGCATTCTCATCAGCCGGTGAGTTCCTTGAGAAATACAAGGACAAGATTGACGGAATAATCGGTCACTTCGGACTCGGATTCTACTCGGCGTTCATGGTTTCTGAAAAGGTCACAATCGAATCGCTTTCATACAAGGAAGGTGCTGAAGCGGTGAAGTGGGAGTGCAAGGGCGACCCTGAATATACAATGACGGACAGCAAGAAGGCTGAGCGAGGCACCACAATCACCCTCCACCTTGACAAGGACTCCGAGGAGTTCGCAGAAGAGGCAAAAATCGGCGCGCTGCTCAACAAATATTGCAAATTCATGCCTGTTCCGGTAGTTCTCGGGAAACAGAAAGAGTGGAAAGATGGCAAATATATCGACACCGACAAGGATAATGTCATCAATGATACTGAGCCGCTTTGGACCCGCAAGCCTTCCGAGCTCAAGGACGAGGACTACAAGACCTTCTATACCAAGCTCTATCCTATGCAGGATGAGCCTCTGTTCCATATCCACCTCAATGTGGACTATCCGTTCAATCTTACAGGAATACTCTACTTCCCGAAGATCAAGAACCAGATGGAGGTTTCAAAGAACAAAATCCAGCTCTTCTGCAACCAGATGTTCGTCACCGATTCAGTGGAGAACATCGTCCCTGAATTCCTCACCCTGCTTCACGGAGTCATCGACTCTCCTGACATTCCTCTCAACGTATCGAGAAGCTACCTCCAGGAAGATGCAAATGTGAAGAAGATTTCCACCTATATCACCAAGAAGGTGGCTGACCGTCTGGATGAGATTGCAAAGAACAGCAAGGAAGAGTTCGAAAGCAAATGGGACAACCTTAAGCTCTTCATAGAGTACGGAATGATCACAGATGAGAAATTCTGCGAGAAGGCGCTCAAATTCGCCCTTTTGAAGAATACGGACGGCAAGTACTTCAAGTATGAAGATTACGGCAAGGCAATTGCCGCAGAGCAGACCGACAAGGACAAGAAAGTTGTATACCTCTACTGCACGAACGCCGTGGAGCAGTACCAGTATGTTGAGGCCGCAAAGAACAAGGGCTATGATGTGCTTGTGTTCGACTCTCCTCTTGATGCACACTTCGTGAACCTGCTTGAGAGCAAGATCAAGGATTCAGTATTCAAGAGAGTGGATTCCGATGCTATCGACCGTCTTGTTGAGAAGAGCGAAGCGTCCAAGTACGAAATCTCGGAAGATGACCAAAAAAAAGTGACAGCACTCTTTGAAGAAATCCTTCCGAAAGAGAACAAATACGACGTGAAGGTCGAGAATCTTGGAAGCGATGCGGCTCCTATCCTCATAACACAGAGCGAATTTATGCGTCGCTACCGTGAGATGGCAGCTCTTGGAGGAGGAATGAACTTCTACGGAGAGATTCCTGAATCGTACAACATCACAATCAACGCAGAGAATCCTGTGATAAAGAAGATTGCGGGAGATGCAGGAATCGCATCGGTAACTGCAGACAACGAACTCCTGAAACAGGTGACCGACCTTGCCCTGCTTGCTAACGGAATGCTCAAGGGGAAGGCTCTCAGCGACTTCATAAAGAGAAGCGAAGAGTTGATAAAGTAATTCTGACCTGTATTGAAGTGGTTCCAATGCCACAAATAATCGAGCCTGCTGATGAATGGAGCAACCATTTCAAAAGCAGGCTCGATTTTTTTGAATTATTTTTTGCAGATTCAAAAAAAGTATCTACATTTGCACCGCTGAAACAAACGGGAGCATAGCGCAGCTGGTTCAGAGCATCTGCCTTACAAGCAGAGGGTCGGGGGTTCGAATCCCTCTGCTCCCACCAATAAAATGAAGAGTCGCAATCACTGCGGCTCTTTTTTGTATTTCTATTATACCTTATACCCTTTTATGACGAGGAGAAACTGAGCAGGCAGCACAGAGCAGTCGCACAAAAAAACGAGGGCAACCTTGTCACCCTCGTTTATACAATCTTTTATTTGGACTTATTTCAGCAGAGTTGCGCGAGAAACTTCCATTTCTGACTTGAGAGCATCAAGCTGACCTTTGAACTGATCTACGCTGATGGCATCAATCTTTGTAAGAG
>JAGHVK010000047.1 GCA_018064345.1 Candidatus Cacconaster merdequi | reverse complement strand
AACTTCTTGATACCAAAACCAGTAGGGATACCGCTACCGAACTGGAGACCTCTCTGCACCTTCGTCAGGTCTGAAGGAGCCGGATCATTGTCGAGGGAATTCAGCCAATAAGCTCCATCGAATGCTACGTCAGCATAATAACGCGGTTCACGGTCAAAATTGAATTCAGCCGTTGTATAGCCTGACTGAATATACCACTTCTCGGAATCGTCATCGCTTCCGGCTCGGCGTTCCTCCGGATTGACATCTTTTCTCAAAATATCATTTTCTACTGGAATACCACGGCTTGTATAGAACATATCCGCTATTTTCATAGGGACAGAGCAGAAACCAGGGTAGAAATACTGCAAGTCCGGGAATCTGTCCGCGCCTGTATTGATGCCAGTAAAACGCTGGAGGTCTTTGTTGGATGACAACTGGGTGTTTGCCCAGATAACCTCATCGTTGAAATCTTCGCAGACAACTCCCCTGAGAGTGAGTTCCCTCATGAGATGTTCATCTCCTCTAAAACCCCCGGAGTACTTAAACAGCTTTAGGCCGGCATTTTTGCAGATTGCCAACGCATCCTCGCAAGCCTTCATAGCGGCTATCCACCTGTCAGCTTTCTGCTGTTCAGTTTTTTGGGGGAACAACTGATTGCCTTTGTTGTCCACCAATCCGTTAAGTTCATCGTTTCCATTGAACAGAGGGCTTGCCGCAGTCACGGCTATTTTAGCTTTGAGAGTGGCAGCAATCGGCCTTGTGATGCGTCCATATTCATCAAGGGAGAACGTTTTGTCATAAAGAGACGGCAAAGCCTCGTCAATGAGTGCCAGCATATAGTCAAAACAACTGTCGATGTCGTCGCGATATACACGTGAAGTCTGCATATCGGCACTGACAGGCAGGTTTTCCTTGACGATGGGAACAGGCCCCCATTTGCGGCACAGGTGAAACATATACAGAGCTTTGAGCACCTTGGCTTCCGCTTTCCACTGCTCCTTTTCCCAAGTGTCCATATCAGGGACTTTGTCTATTTCATCTACAAGAGTATTACAGTAGCGGATGGCCTGAAACATTGCCTGGAAATCATTGGCGTACACAGATGACACGTTCTGAAGCCCCATCTGAATCTGGGCGCATTTGGGGCTCCAATATTTGTTTCCTATCTGAGTCTGTCTGACATAGACTTCGTCTCCTGCCGAGAAACCCTCATAGTCCGGACTTCCGGCAGTAATGCCTTTCATATACTGATAACAAGAGCCAAGATACTTGATGGCCTGGGAACGCATATTGAATGCCATTTCAAGCGTAGCGATGCCGTCATTGGGCACTATGTCCAAATATTTGTCGCAGGATACTGCAGAAAGCAGGGCAGCAATTGCGAGAGAATATTTTATAATGATTCTTTTCATAACCGATACTCTATTCAAATGTTACATTCAAGCCGAAATTGACAACTCGGGAAAGAGGATAATTCATTCCATTACCGGCAAGTTCCGGATCCCAGAGCTTGAAGGCGCTCCAAGTGAGAAGGTTGGTCCCACTGACATAAAATCTGAGATTGTTCATATGAGCCTTCTTGGTAAGTCTTGACGGCAGCGAATATCCTATTTCCATCTGCTTGAGCCTCAAGAAAGAGCCATCCCTCATCCACCATGTACTCTGCTGGACGTTGTTTTTGTTGGCACTGGGACTCAAGCGTGGCCAGAGAGCATAAATGTCGGGATTCTCTTCGGACCAGTGGCTGTCGGCATATGCTTTGAGAAGTTGGGTCTCGTTTCCGAACGGAGAGGTCGATGCCGCGTTGATGAAAAAGCTTTCGTTTGCAAGTCCCTGGAAGAAAACCGAGAAATCGAAGCCCTTGTATCCCATCGAAAGGCCGAAACCGTATATTATTTCAGGATAAGTCGGATTTCCTATCGGGACACGGTCTGCTTCGGTTATCTTTCCGTCTCCATTGACATCAAGATACTTGATGTCTCCGCCTCCATAAACGCTGCCGAATTCCTGGGAAGGAGAGTTCTGGGCTTCCGCATTGTCATAGAAAAGACTCTGCGCCAGATAACCCCACTGCTGTTTGATGGACTTGCCGACGTGTGAGCGGTAAGATTCAGCATATTGAGGTTCCTCATACACCAGATATTCGGAGCGGGCATAGGTGAAGTTCAGACGGGCGGAAGTCCACAAGTTACTGTTCCAGGACTGCTTGTAGTCTCCCTGCACGTCGATACCCATCGCCTTTGCTTCGCCGATATTGGCCTTGATGTTGGATGTGAGTCCCATCGTGACGGGAATGTCTGCGCGAGTCATCAGGATATTTGTACGGTGCTCTTTATAAAGGTCTGTGATGATGTCGAGCTTGCCGAACAGACCGAGCTCGAGGGCAAGATTCTGTTTGTAGGAGGTCTCCCAGCCGATGTCTTCATTGGCATAACGGTCAACTGACACTCCGGGGATTTTGGTCTGGCTCTTGTCTCCAAATATGGCATTTCCATCGGTAAAGCTGACGTTTGACAGATAGTAGAACCTGTCGGAAGAAGCGCCGATGTTGTCATTGCCCACCACACCGTTCGAATAACGGAGCTTGAGGTTTGAAACAACCTTCTTGGCATCCTTGAAAAAAGGCTCGTTGGAGATAACCCAGGCAAAGCCCACTGAAGGGAAGAAGCCCCACCGATGGTTCCGAGCAAAACGTTCCGAACCATTATAGCCGAAGTTGAATTCGGCGAAATAACGGGATTTGAAGTTATAAGTGAAGCGTCCGGCCAGACCGGCGTTGCGGTAAGGAAGGGAAAGCATCAGGGAACCGGTGTTGGCGGTCAACTGCTCGTTGGTAGTAAATACCAGCAGGCCACTGACACCGTGGTTGCCGAACTCACGGTTGTAGTTGAGCCTCATTTCTGTATAGAGGGTATTGGTCACCGTCTTGCCGCTTTCCGAATATTGCAGATACTCTGTTCCGCTGGCTTCATTCAAACAGGTAAGTTTGTAAGTGTCCAGGAATGAATCGTAAGAGTAGATGCTATAGTAGAAGGGATTGTAGAAACGTTGCACGGAAAACTCCGACAGACGGGAGATGTTCACCATCGCGGAGAAATCAAGTCCTTTGGTGATGAAGCCGAGGTCCTGCCTGAGGTCAAGCACAGCGAGCACCTGAGAGCGATTCTTATCCTTATAACCGCGGACCATCTGAGCGTATGGGTTGATATAGTTACCCGAACCGGCATTTCCAAAGAGAATATGCTTGGCATATTCGTGCTCCTTGTCCGGCTCAAATGTGGCGGGGAAAAGCACGGCACTGGAATTCATTACCTGGTTGAATACGTCATCACCACCATTCAGAGGTCCGGAATAATCGTCGAAGTTGCCCGTCACGCGGACGCCGAGCTTCGTGGTCTTGGTCAGGTTCATGTCAACGTTGGCGCGAACGGAGTATTTCCGTGAATCGATATTGTTGTTGAAGGAATTCCTCTTATCGACGTTCAGCAGACCAGTGTCCCTGGATGCTCCGACTGAAACGAAATATGTTGCAACCTTTCCGCCGCCGGAAACGTTGAGATTGGCTCTCTGACTGCTCGAATACTTCCTGAACAGCATATTATACCAGTCGTTATTCGGATAGATATATTGGTTTGAGCCCGGCTTGCCGGTATTCTCAATCTTGTCCTGGCTATAAGGAAGTGCAGCAAGAGGGTCGCGGGTGAGGACGGCCTCATTTGCCAGTTTCATATAGGTTACGTTGTCGGCGAGTTCAGGGAGCTGCGTCGGAGCGGAGATGGAAGTCTCGATTCTGGCGAACACCTTGAGGGGACTCTCGGCACCCCTCTTGGTAGTGACCAAGATAACACCGTTGGCGGCCCTGGTGCCGTAGAGGGCGGTAGCCGTGGCATCCTTGAGGATGGAGAAGGACTCAATGTCATCAGGCTGCAGACGCGCCAGGTCCGTAGGAGTAAGTTCGATATTGTCAATAAGGATGAGAGGATTGGCATTGCCTTCAAATGTAGTGACGCCACGGATGAAGAAGTTAGTGTTGTCCTCACCGGGGTCGCCGCTTCGCGAGAAGGCTATCATACCGGCCATATTACCTGCAAGAGAAGAGGTGAGATCGCTGGAAGGCACCTTCAGCAGCTTGGTATCGATAGTGGTGATGGCACTGGTGATACTCTCTTTCTTCTGCTTTCCGAATGCAACGACCACGGCATCTCCGAGCTGGTTGCTGTCCAGATTCATCTCCACAGCAATAAACGGCCTGTCGCCCACGGATTCGATGACTTCCACGTATCCGATAAACGAGAATACGAGTTTTTCAGACGGCTTGACCTTGATGGAGAAAGCGCCATCCAGGTCGGTTTGCGTGCCTCTGGTTGTACCTTCTACCATAACTGTCGCACCGGGCAACGGCTGGGAATTCTCGTCAAGGACAATTCCCTTCACCGTCTTCATTTCTTCACCCTTCGGCTGCTGTGGGGCAGGCATCGCCGGTGCCAAAGCAGCAAGCAGGAAGAAGAAACACGCAGAAACAGCTGTTTTAAGAAACACTCTCATACTGCAATTTGATTGATGAAGTTTGGTTATTATTAAAATGTTTTATTGTATTACAATTTCGAGTATATTAAATAT
>JAGHVK010000049.1 GCA_018064345.1 Candidatus Cacconaster merdequi | reverse complement strand
ACTCCGTAATCCCTTCCACGTGCATGCGTTCATAGTGGACTTAATATACACATTTCTTTACTGCTATTGGAATTCGGCCCACATTAGTGCATTTTCTTGACAATATGTGTCAATGTTTTTTTGTAAAGCTGTGCGATTCAATATTCTGAGCCGCCAAAACTTCGCAGTACGTCAAAATCGTTCATACAGGCGGATGATTTTTGTGGAGAATAGGAGATTCGAACTCCCGACCTTCAGATTGCGAACCTGACGCTCTACCAGCTAAGCTAATTCCCCATCTGCGCTGCAAAAGTAAGAATTTTTTCCAGAACCTGTCTCAATGGTTGCAGAAATTGGAGCCATTGAGACAGGTTCCTGTTATTCTGCCGTATCAGTATCGGCAAGGGTGCCGTCAGCAGCTTCAACTGTGAAATCGAACACAGTGTTGAAGTTGAATGTATCGAGCCTTGCGAAACGGAAGACTATTGCGTATTCGCCCGGCTCCATTTCAGCCTCTATCTGGTATGAGTTGTCGGATATCTGCTCCCAGGTGAAATCAACACGTTCCTTTCTTTCAGTATTGATTCCATTGAGCGAAGTACCGACGTCATACACTCTCTTCTTCTTTTCAACGGTAAGAGGTATGATTATGATGTTGTCCGGGGTCATCGACTGGACGAAGACGTCATACTTCTTGAAAGTCTGCTTGATTGCCTTCTTCTCCATATCGCAGACAAGGACAAATTTGCCGGTGGCCTTTGTCCCGGAAGTCACCCCTTTGTACTCCAGTTTGTTCTTCTGGATTTCAACTCCTCCAAAACCTATTGAAGTAGAATGCTTTGCGGCACTGACGGTGGTCATTGGCACCGATTCTTCTCCGTTCACTGCGTAGAGACCCGGTTCTCGAGGGTCGGACTGTGCGCTGGCTGAGGCGATTGACAAAGCGGCAGCCAGGATGAAAAATGATATGAATTTGCGTTTCATTATTTAATGGTTTTGTGCAAATTTAGTCATTATTGTGGCCATTTCAAAAATACCTCTCCGGTGGTATAGGGATTGACACATTTGTTGTATCTTCGCATTATGTATTCAGCGCTGTCCGATGCTCCTCAGAAAGTGACTCCGCAGGAGTTGGAAAAAGACCTCGCCCGTCTTCCGCAGTGGAGGAGGGAGAAGGCTCTTGCGTACCGTTTCCATTCCGACAGGGTTCTCTGCACTGAATCATATCTGATGCTCACCGGGCTTCTGAAATTGCACTATGGGATTGAAGGATGTCCTGAATTTGAATACGGGCCCGGTGGTAAGCCTTTTCTGAAAGATTACCCATCAATCCACTTCAACTTGAGCCACTGCCGGGATGGTATCCTGTGTGTGGTCGATGACAACCCTGTTGGGTGTGACATTGAATGTATCGCGGACAAACTTGACGACAGTCTGTGCCGCGCCTGCCTCAATGATGAGGAATACCTGTCGGTACGCAGTTCTTCTGACCCGTGTGCGGAATTCATCAGATACTGGACCATCAAGGAATCTCTTCTCAAATATTCCGGCCGCGGACTGACGGACTCCCTGCCATCCCTCCTTGCTGATGCTGGATTTGACTGCGGGACGGACGGTATCTGCACCGCACGGTGTGGCACAGATACCATCAACCTGCGTTCCGTAATACAGCGCGAAAAGGGATTCGTCTGGACTGTTGCAGGTAAACAATTGTAATAATTTAATTTACTGATACTTATGAGAAATCTACTATTATTGGTTGCGCTATGCCTTTCATTTGTTAAGGCTTCGGCGTTTGACCGTACCCTAAGGGTCGATTACATATTCAGCGGAAATAGCAACAGCGCTCAGATATCCCTTTCCCGAATGTCCACCACTGACGGATGGTATGGAAGGAGCGTCAATATGGACAAGGTGCCTGTAAAGGGAAACGGTCAGATAAAGATGGTGGATGCTGCTTCCGGAAAGATTCTTTATGCCAATTCTTTTTCAACTCTCTTCCAGGAATGGCAGGCTACCCCCGAGGCAAAGAGTGTGACGAAGGCTTTCGAGAACACTTTCCTGCTTCCGATGCCTGATGCTCCTGCAACTGTGGAAATCACTCTTTTCAACCTGCGTGGTGACATATCTTGCAGATATACTCACCCGGTGAATCCCGACGATATACTGATTGCACATCGGGCAAAGTCGGACGTTGAGTGCAGATACCTCTACAAGGGAGGCGATCCGAAGGATTGCATTGACGTTGTCATCATAGCCGAGGGCTACACAGAGCAGGAGAAGGATTTGTTCTACTGTGATGCTGCGGATGCAATCACGGCTATCCAGAATCACGAACCGTTCGGAACACTCAGGGCAAAGTTCAATTTTCTTGCTGTCGCTTCAACCTCCGGGGAAAGCGGCATCAGCGTGCCTCGTGAAAACGACTGGAGAAATACTGCCTTGAACTCACATTTCGACACATTCTATATGGACCGGTATCTTACCACCCTGGATATATTCAATCTCCACGATATCCTTGAAGGGCTTCCGTATGAGCATATCATAATTCTGGCCAATACCGATACCTATGGCGGCGGGGGTATCTACAATTCTTACACTCTTACCACGGCGCATCACCCGAAGTTCCTTCCGGTGGTAGTCCACGAGTTCGGACATTCGTTCGGCGCTCTTGCCGATGAGTATGCCTATGCCGGTGAGGAAGACCCATACTATTTCAAAGATGTAGAGCCGTGGGAGAAGAACATAACCACTCAATTCGATTTCCGCTCAAAGTGGCAGGATATGATAGACGCTGAAGTTCCGGGAGTCGGCCTGGTGGAAGGTGCCGGTTATCAGGCGAAAGGTGTATGGAGGTCTGCAGAGGACTGCCGTATGCGGACAAACGAGGCACGCGGATTCTGCCCTGTATGCCAGGGAGCCATTGAGGAGATGATTCTATTCTATACTGATAACCAGTAATATACAGGCAAATGGATACTCTTGTTATTGTCGTCGTGACGATTGCTGCTGTAGCCGTGACCTGGGGACTTACGTATTTCACCAGCGTTAAGAAGTGGAAGAAGGAAGCTGAAGACAAGGCTGGTGAGTTGAATGAGTACGAGAACAGATGCATTGCTGCGGAGAAGGAAATGCAGAGCAAGCTGACTCTTTATGAGGAAAAGCTCAGAGCAGCGCAGTCATTTTCTGATGAGAGGATCAGAGTGCTTGAAGAGAAGCTTGCTGAACAGAAAACTGCGGCTGCAGACGCTCTAGCTGAAGAAAAGAAACGTTCTGCGGAGTCGAAGGAGGAATTGAGGTCCAATTATGAGAAAACCCTGGAAGAGATAAAGAAGAATCATAGGGAAGCCCTCGAAAAGCAGGGCGAAGCCTATGACAGACAAAGGGATGCGCTCAGGGATGAAATGATGGCAAAAACGGAAGAAATACTCCGGAAACGTCAGGAAGAGCTCGACAGGAAAGCAGCTGAGACATTCGAGAACATAACGGGCAGTCTCGGGAAAGATTTGAAAGATATGAAGACTGCTTTCGAAGAGAACAAGACAAAAAGCAGTATGGATTCGGCCACAATGAAGGAGAAGTTCGAAAGTGCCGTGAAGCATCTTGAAGAGCAGACGAGGAGCATAGGGGCCAAGGCTGACCACCTGGCTGATGCAATGCGCGGACAGAAGAAGATGCAGGGCTGCTGGGGCGAAACCATACTTCAGAATCTGCTCAATGCCGAAGGTATGGAAGCAGGCCGTGACTATGACAAGGAGGAGACTCTTCGTGACGAACTTGGTATTGTCCTTTTGAATGAAGACACCGAGAAGCGTATGCGTCCTGACTATATCCTTCACTTTGTGGACAATCAGGATGTTGTGGTGGATTCAAAAGTGTCGCTCTCGGCATTTGCCGACTATTCGGAGGCAGAAACGGACGTTGCCCGCAGTGATGCCGCCGCAAGAAACCTTGAAGCCTTCAGGGAACAGGTCAGAAAACTGGCTGCAAAGAAGTATAACGAATATCTGAAGCCTGGCAGGCGGATGGTGACTATGTGATAATGTTCGTTCCGAACTATCCTGCCCTTCAGCTTGCATATAACGATGATCCTAAACTGTGGCAATGGGCGTACAGCCAGAAGGTCCTGATTACCTCAGCTGAGACTCTGATGCCATTCCTGAGGACTATCTTCCTTGCCTGGAGAAACGTGGAGCAGGTGCGTAACCAGCAGAGAATCATAGAGTCCGCCCAGAATATGATCAGCCGTGTGGCCGACTTCTCCTCATCGCTCCAGACTCTCGGCAGCAAATTGGAAGAGGCGCAGAAAGCATATGACGCGGCCGACAGGAAACTGAAGAATTCCGGGCAGGGCATACTTGTCAGCGCCCATCAGGTGGTGAAGCTCGGAGTCCCTCTTCCCGGAAAGAAGGTCCTTCCGGAACCTGATTATGATGGATTGCCGGAAAACAGCTGATTCTGACATATCCTGCCGTTGAGAACGGAAAGGTTAAGCCTTTGTCTTCACCGAAAATAGTGCTACCTTTGCGTCAGTTCTTGTTTTTAGAGCTTTTTTAGAGTATGAAATATAACACTTTATTTTTGGCGGCATCCCTGCTGATGCTCTTTGCCGGGCAGAGTCTCTCGGCTCAGGTCTCAAACTCTTTCGATGGAACAGTTTTCAACGACCGGAACGGAAACGGTATCCTTGACAAAGGCGAGAGGGGAGTGCAGGGCGTGGCTGTATCAGACGGCTTCACTGTGACTCTCACCGACAAGGAGGGACACTACAGCATAAGCCCGAATCCGAGAGCAAGATTCATAACGGTCAGTACTCCTGACGGGTGGCGCAACACCAACCGCTTCTTCACCGATGTGAGGGAAGCTGTATCCGGAGTGAAACTTACAGGTGAGATTCTCAACAGGTCCAACGAAGGACTTGATTTCGGAATTGCAAGATGCAAAGTGTACGGCAGCTTCGCGCATATGAGCGACGTCGAGGACCGCATATATCTGGAATGGATTGACAGGATGAAGGAGTATGCCCTCATCCACGACCAGGATTTCATCGCAGTTACAGGTGATATATGCTACGAAAACGGACTGAAGTTCTTCGCCAAGGCTATGACCGATCTGAATATGGGTCGCAGGATGGTATATACCATCGGTAACCACGACCTTATCAGGGGCAACAAGGACTATCTCGGAAACGATTATGGGGAGAAGAACTTCGAGGACTGCTTCGGCCCTGCCTGGTATTCATTCAATGCTGCCGGAGTACATTTCATCGTAACTCCTATGCTTATGGGTGATGCGAAGCCTTCCTACAGTGCCGATGATATCAATGCGTGGATTCAGAAGGACCTTGAAACAATACCTTCAGGCACGCCTGTGATGATGTTCAACCACGACGCCGCAACAAAGCTTGTCCCTGAAAATGCGAATGTCAAGGCGTTCATATACGGCCACCGCCACGATGACCTCCGCACCGTGACTGATTCCGGAGTTACTTTCTACTGCACAATGTCCCCGAGCAAGGGCAGCAATGACCACTCCGCCTCTGCACTACGTGAGTTCATCTTCAATGAGAAGGGTGAGATGACATCGAAGATGCACTACTGTCCTTTGAGCAACCACATTGTCTCACACGAAACGGGCGGGAATGTGAAAGCCGTGGTATATGATGCGGCATCAGAGCCTGTCAAGGCGGAAGTGATTCTGCCTGACGGCAGGAAAGTCGCGATGCACCAGGTGAGCGACATGATGTGGGAAGCTGACCTTCAGAAGCCTCTTCCGGCAGGCACAGTGTACAAGGTTGCCGCTGAATTTACCGATGGCGAGAGAATCATCTCACGTCAGGTACAGGAGAAGGGGCTCCGCTGGATGACGACTCTTCCTTGCAAGACATTCTTCACTGACCCGATTATTTCCGACGGGCATCTCTTCATTGCCGGAATGGACAATGAGAACGGGCAGGACTGTGCTGTATTCTCAATCGATGCCGCAAGCGGTGCTATTGAATGGGCGACTCCTGTCAAGAATTCGGTCAAGGGGGATATGGCTCTTATGGACGGGATTCTCTATGCCGGCGACGTGGATTACAACGTTTATGCAATCGACTCCTCAAACGGTGATGTCAAGTGGTCGAAAAGAGTTGACGTGACATTCTATCCGTCATTCACCGAAGGCATACACGCTGCTGACGGGCTTGTATTCGCAGGATGCGCACATTCGCTCTGTGCTCTTGACGCAACGACGGGTGAGACAGTCTGGACGAACCGGCACAACCACGGAGCGATTACAAATGTCAATACCAACCGCACAGCTGCAGGCGCACTTCTTACAAACGGCTATTGGGTGGGACGCTTCTGCTATGATGCGGCTACCGGAAATATTCTCTGGGAGAAGAAGGATCACGACAACAGATACAGCTCCTGCACTCCTGCTGTATTGGACACTACCTTCATCTATACGGGCTACAGTTCGATAATGCAGGTCGGCGCCCGCTCCGGCGAGGTAATCAAGTCAAATCATTATCCGTTCATCTTCAACACGAGGTCCGAGCCTCTGATAATTGACGGTAAGATTTTCGTCGGCTCTTCGAACAATGGATTGCTTGCGGTCAATTTTGAAGATATGTCGCAGGCTTGGAATTTCCTCACCGAGCCGGCCGTCATCTATACCTCTCCATACACCAAAAACCGTGAGAAGACGGTTGAAAGTTCTCCTGCCGCATTCGGAGAGAACGTTGTGTTCGGTGCGAACGACGGATATGTATATTGCGTAAGACGCAGCGACGGACTCTTCGTATGGAGCTTGAAGATAGGACTTCCTGTTCTCTGCAAACCTCAGATTGACGGTAATCTGATGTACATAAGCGACTTCGCTGGAAATATCTATTGTTACGAGTTGTAGCTCAGATCTCAAGGAAAGAGCGACAGTACGGAAATCCTATGAAACCGAGTATGAAAAGACTATTGACCACTCTGTGCGTCCTTGTCATTGCGTTCAGTGCAAATGCGCAGGAAGCTTTCAAGCATCTGTCCATCGGACTTGAAGCCGGAACGGTCGGAACCGGTGTCCAGCTGGCTTTGCCTATAGTTTCGGACCACCTTGTCCTTACCGCCGGCTATAATTTTCCGAACTACTCGTTCAATACTACTATTCCATACGGTACCGGCAAATTAAGTGACGTCATCTCAAATGTAAACAATACTCTTGAGCAAGTCAGTGTCCCCGACAGATTGAGCGATCCGTTTTCGCAGGATATTCAAGTGAGTCTCAATACCAGGATGAACTTCGGAGCCGCGAAGGCTCTTCTCGAATACTATCCTTGGAAAAATGTCTCTTTCCATATCGTGGCCGGAGCCTATTTCGGGACGGATGATTTGCTCTTTGCAGAATTGATGACTGACAGGGAGTTCTGGAGGAATATCAACAGCCTGCAGGCAGAAGTTAATGCCATATACGACAAGTATAAAGAGATTCCTGAAGTTGTAGCAATGGATCATGACCTGCTTGGCAGACTCAAGGTAACCGTTGATGGAACGACATACGAGGTGAAAGAGAAGAACGGCTGTGCTTTTGCCAACGCCAGTATTGCAATTGCAAAAGTACGTCCGTATTTTGGAATCGGTTTCGGGCGCAGTATCCCGAAATCACACGTTGCCGTACAGTTTGACCTTGGTGCATGGTATCACGGCCATCCTTCTCTGAAGAGCGACAATGCCACGGCCTACTATGACCCTTCTGCAGAATCATTCAATCTGGGTGCAGCCGCGGATCTTCTCAGTGGGATATGCATCTGGCCGCAACTCTCTCTAAAATTGATTATCAGATTATTCTGACCATTTCAAAAGGTTCCGATGATTATGAAAAGAACACTCAGTCTCAGATGCGGTTTTTCGCTCTTCTTCCTTGCTTTCGGATTTCTCGCTTCCGCCCAGAGCGAAACGGATTTCGGTACATGGTCAAGCATTCAGGTAAACAAAAGCATTTCAGATTGCTATGCTTTCTTGCGGGCAGAGCATCGTTCCTTTCAGAATGTATCTTCCACAGAAGCGTGGTTCATTGCAACAGGAGGAGGTTACAAGTTTGCGCCTTGGATCAATGCGGACCTGAGCTATGAATTCTGGAAACTCCCGTCAGCCGGCAACACGGCACTTCACAAAGGAGTGTTGTGCGTTACCGGAACTCTTAGGAGGGACAACCTGGCCGTAATTCTCCGCGAAAAGTATGAACTGGCATTCAACGCTTCATCGAAAGCCCTGTCGCATACCTCCAGGACAAGACTCCGCACCCAATACAGTTTCCAGCAGGCTCCCGTCACCCCATACCTGATGTATGAATATTTCGTATGCGCCGGGACGGGATGGCAGAGGTCGCTGCACTATATGGGTGCTGAAATCAGAATTGCCCCGCACAATATGATAGATATCTTTTATATGTATCATCTGTACGACTCATCTCCAAGCGTCAAATCCTGCAACTTGTTGGGAATAGGGTATTATCTGTCGTTTTAGGCGTACGGTAAGCGGTGAAGGGACAATTCTATCCCTTCACCGCTTCCACCATATTTTTCCAGGAATATTTCCGCTTCTCTTCCCGAATGCCTTCTGTGAAGTCGGGCGTGTCCTTTAAGAAACGCCTCAATGCATCGGCAACAGCCTCTGGCGATGGCTCGACGGAGTATCCGACTTTACCATCAGGAACTATTTCGGAGAGACCTCCGACGCGAGTGACGAGCATCGGCTTCTCGAAATGATATGCAATCTGTGTAACACCGCTCTGGGTCGCCGTCTTGTATGGCTGGACTATCAGGTCTGCGGCGCAGAAATAGTATTTTACGTCGCTGTCCGGGACGAATTCGGTCTTCCAAATCACTTCATCATCAATGTTGAGGCTTCTGGCCAATTGATGGTACTTGGCCCCGTCGGAGTAGAATTCACCTGCAACAACCAGTTTCACCCCCTTTCTTTCTTCAATTGAAGCAAATGCTTTCAGCAGCCAGTCCAGTCCCTTGTAGTCGCGAATCAGTCCGAAACTGAGCAGTATCTTGTCTGTCGGGTCGAGACCCAGCCTTTCACAAGCTTCGCTTCTGCTGACAGGAGCACCGAAATTGTCGTAGAGAGGGTGAGGGCATAATCTCCTCGGCTTGTGCTTATCGAATAGGTCTATGTCGGCCAGTACCGATTCGGACATAGCCACGAATCTGTCCGCTCCTCCGCAGAAATACCCGGCAAGAAGCCTGTCCCCGAATCTTTTCTCGTGCGGAATCAGGTTGTCCAGTATGGAAACAACCTTCGTCACACCGTTTCTCTTCACAATTCTGGCCACTGTCCCGAGGCAGGGAGCCATATAAGGTAGCCAGAACTTGATAATCAGAATGTCGGGCCGCTCTTTGCGAATTTTCCGACCGACTTTCAACCAGTTGAATGGATTGATTGAGTTGAGGCATCTCTCTATCTTCAAATCTTCCGGTGCCATCTCATCGGAGAACTGTGTCTTTCCCGGGAACAGGAATTTAGGATATTGCAGGGTGAAGGTCTTTATCTCCACATCGTGGCCTTCTGCCTGACATTCCCGTGCAAGACGCTCATTATAAACTGCAAGCCCTCCTCTGTACGGATGAGCCGTGCCAAGTATCGTTATTTTCATTGCCAGTCGATTTTCAGTCCTATGATTCCAACTCTGCGGGCAAATTCCATATCTGTTTCCTTGTCTCCCACCATAACCGTCCTTTCCCTGCAAACCTCAGGGTGGTCCTTGAGTATTTCCTCGAACATACCCGGGTTCGGCTTCCTCCTGTAATCCATATCATCGACGGCGGTGCATACGTATATGCCGTCAATCCTCCCTCCGACCTTTTCAATGCTCTTCCTCATATTGCTATGGATGGTATCAAGGTCAGTCTGGGTCATAAGCCCCCTGCCGATTCCGCGCTGGTTGGACACGATGAAGATATTTCTGAAGTGCGATGACCATTCCGGAATCGTCTTGAGAAAATCCGGGATGAATTCAAACTCTTCCCAGGACTTGACATAATCACCACTCCTGTGAACGTTTATGACCCCGTCCCTGTCCAGCAGGAGGGTGTCGTACCCGCCCCAGTGCAACTGTGCCTTCGCATAGTCGGAGGGAATGCCTATATCTATGAAATATCTGTCACAGACAGTTCCGTGAAGCATTCCTTTGCCGGCAAGCGGTTCGAGTACTTCTTTTTCAAAAGAGAATCTTTCCGGAAAACTGCTCAGATCCAGTCTTGCTGTGTCGATGACATAAATACCTCCGTTGATCAGACCGCTCTTCAGGTACTTCTTCTCATTGAATCTTGTGATGACCCCTTTCTCGTCCAGATTCACTGAACCGTATCTGTCGAAGTCATCCATCGGCTTCAGCGCAATGGATATGGCGGCTCCCGGGGATGCTATTGCATCAAGGTCCATATCGAAGAATGTGTCTCCGTTAATGACCGCAACTATGTCGGATGTCGCTTTTGAAAGAGATAACTTGATTCCGCCGCCGGTCCCGAGAGGGGAGTCCTCCTCAGCAAAAGCGAACTCGAAAGGGTAGTTGTTCCTGTTCTCGTCAATCCATTTGAAAATATGCTCCTTCAGATACCCTACTGACAGGATAATCCTGCTTACATTCTGCTTCTTCAACGAGTCAAGCAAGTACGACAGGAAAGGCTTTCCCGCCACCGGGGCCATGCATTTGGGAATATCGCTGACAACACTCCTCAGTCTTGTGCCCAGACCTCCTGCCAGTATGATTGCATCCATTATTTTTCCGCGTCGAACAGCTGTTTCTCTATCAGATTGCAAATAATGTGACCGATCAAGGTCTGACATTCCTGTATTCTCGGTGTTTCCTCGCTTTCGACTTTGATAATTATGTCGCACAGGTCGTCCATTCTGCATTTTCTACTGCCAGTGAGTCCGATGGTATGCACGCCTTTTTCTTTGCAGGTCTTGAGGGCTTCTACAATGTTTGCAGAATTTCCGGAGGTGGATATGCCGATGAATACATCTCCGGCATTGCCGTTGGCTTCCACCTGTCTTGCGAATATCCTGTCAAAACCGTAGTCGTTCCCGATAGCTGTCAGGATTGAAGTGTCCGTGCTCAAAGCTATGCAGCTCAAGCCCGGCCTGTCAAAATAGAACTTGTTTACCAGTTCCCCGGCAAGATGCTGTGCGTCTGCCGCGCTTCCTCCGTTGCCGGCAAGCATCACCTTATGCCCTTCTCTGTATGCGTTGATGCAGATTTCTGCAGCCTTGGAAATACGTCTGATCATCTCTTTGTCGTCAAGCAGCCTCTGCTTGGCTGAGATACTGTCTGAAATCTGCTTCCTGATAATCTCTTCGTATGCCATATATATACAGTTTAATCAAATATCTTCCATCCGTGAACTCCTCCGGTGGAGAACTGGAAAGGAACCGTCTTCCCCTGCAAAGAGGAAAGAGCCCTTATCACTTCAGTACGTTTCGTCGGGTCTGCAAAGAACATTATGAATCCTCCTCCACCTGCTCCGGATACCTTTCCTGCTTTTGCTCCGGCAGCAGTGGCAGCATCAAATGCCTGTTGTATCGTCGGATTTGTAATGGCCCCGGCCATTTTTTTCTTGTCCTCCCAAGCCTTTCCCAAAATGTCCGCAAAAGAGTTCATATCACCTTTCAGCAGGGCCTGTTTCATATCGATGGCGCTCTGTTTTATCCTGTGCATCGCCTCAATTGCAGTTCCGCTTCCTTTTTCGGTATTCTTCTTCTGCTCGTCAATGATCTTTGCGCTGCTTCGGGAAGCACCCGTAAAATACAATATGATTGACGATTCCAGTTCATCGATAATCCATTGCTTGACTTTCAGCGGATTGACGATTACCATATCATTCTTCAGAAACTCCATGTAGTTGAATCCTCCGAATGTGGCGGCATATTGGTCCTGCTTGCCTCCGGCCAGGCCAAGGTCCTTTCTTTCTATCTCGTATGCCAGCCGTGATATTTCATAGTCGCCCAGAGAGAGATCCATCCATTCGACAAATGCTTTTATTATGCATACAACCATAGTCGATGATGTCCCCAGTCCTGATCCGGCAGGGGCGTCATTGTATGTCGTGATGGTAAAGCTTTTCGGAGGAAGCCCGAAATCACGTACTATCCTGTTGTACACACCTTTTATCAACGATGCTTTCCCATCGATCTCCATTTTTTCGGAGAATGGATATGATTCGAAACAATCATTGTCATACGACCTCAGGCAGATTCTGCCGGTTTCAGTCTCTTCAATGGTGCAATATGCAAAGAGATTGATTGTCGCATTCAGTATCAGCCCTCCGTAAAGGTCACTGTATGGCGAAACATCACTGCCTCCTCCTGCCAAACCCAGGCGTAACGGTGCCTTGCTCCTTATTATCATATTATCCAGACTTTCTTTATCAGTACTCGAAGATACGAATTTTTCATCTCATTACAACATATCGGGACCTGTTCTGACCGTAAAGAAAGGTCAAAACAGTGTTACAGTGCCGAAAATAAGTAAATTTGCATTGGATTCCGATTTGTCATACAATGAATGCATCAAAAGAGTCGGCTGAGAGAATCCTTTGATTATCGATAAAATAATATAACTTTGCAATTCAGAACCTGTTTTGATTATGATTCTCAATAAAAGAAACTACGCACTTCTCCTGGTCCTTGCTTTAGTGGCAGGCTATTGTCTTTATTCTCTTTTTGGTGTCATTGCCGGGGATAGTGGCAATGAAGAAGCTGACCGGTACGACAAAGTCAAAAGCGATGTCCAGCTGGATATTTTTCAGAACAGGCTTCTCAATGACGAAGAATATTTCAAACAGACTAAGGAAGTGTCGTCACTACTTCTTTCACGTGTCAATGCCCTTGCGGATTTGGCTGAAAGGAGCAGGGCAGTATGCTTTGGAATTGAAGGGCTCAATGATTATGTGACTGCTTTCAATTCGCTCAAGGCCAACGCAAGCAGCACTGAACTCGCCCTCGAAGACATCTGTGACGGGCTCGAAAGGATGGCTCAAGGCGAAAATGTGCCGGAATACGAGCAGGCGTATAACAATGCCATTGCCGGCTTCATCAAGGCTGGACGCCTGATGAACTCAGTCAAATCCTTTGTCGGAAATGCCGGCAGCTATACGAAAGACAACGAAAACTCATCCCTTGCGGATCTGGTTTCGGAGTGGATTGTTTTCTTCTGTCAGGATGCCGCTCCTGAAGGACAGGGTCAGGAACTTCTGTCCGGTATGGATGAGTGGGGTATGAAGTCTTTTACGGATATGTTGCAGCTCCTTGATTTTGACTGCGTCCGGGATACCGCCATTACGCTGTAATGCCCTTAAGGTGTAGTTCCGGGGCCGTCAGCATTCCCCTGTATTGTATGAATCTACGTCTTCAAAAAATAGTAAGGGCCTGTTTGTCGTTGGCTTTGCTGACGACAAGTTCCTTTTTCGCCGGCGGCCAGTCGTTGTATAAATACGAGGCGGACGATGCTTTCCTTGTCTTCGCCGACAAGCAGCAGTCCCAGTATGTGCCTCATATTATGAAATCGTACTGGAATGCAAAGGCTTTGCACGGCAATGTGTGGGGCTCTTTGCCCACGCAGCCTCCATATATGGTCCTTGCCGATATGGAGGATGACGGCAATGCCGGAGTCTCTTCGATTCCGCACAACTACATACTGATAGGGCTCTCTCCTCTTAACAAATCTTATTTCACCTCTCCTTCAAGCGAGCGCTACGATTATGCGTTCAAGCACGAATACACTCACGCCGTGATGCAGGACAAACCTAATGTACGGGATGAGAGATGGCGTCGTTTCACTCGTGGCAAGATTGCCCAGAATTCTGAATATCCTTTGAGTGCTCTCTGGAGTTATCTGGATGTGCCAAGAATGTTCTGTCCCAGATGGTATCAGGAAGGTATAGCCTGTTTTATGGAGACTTGGCTCAATAACGGCATAGGACGCTCGCTTTCCGGGTTGGATGAAGCCTATTTCCGCTCCAATGTCTTTGAAGGGAAGAAACTCTATTCTGTTGTCGGGCTGGAAACGGAAGGTTCCACCTCCGATTACAGACTAGGCGGAACCGGCTATCTTTACGGCACCAGATTCGTCAATTATCTGGTGCTGACCTATGGCTACGACAAGTTGATTACATTCTACAACCGGACTCCGGAAAGCAAGGCAAGTTATGTGAGCCAGTTCCGCAAAGTGTATAGGAAAAGCATTCGTGACGTGTGGCAGGATTGGATTGATTTTGAGAACGCTTTTCAGAAAGAGAACTTGAAAAGAATTGCGGAGTACCCTTTGACTGAGATGGACAGAATGACCGATGGAGAATTGGGCGCCATGTCTCCAATGATTGTTGATTGCGAGAGGCACGTGGCTTACGCGGCGATGAACAAAAAAGGGGATTTCGCGCAGATTGCCCGGTTCAGGCTTGATGAGAGCAATAAGCATATTGATGATATTGAACGTCTCGCCTACATTGACGGAAACGGTATGCATATGCCCGCATATATCGCTTATGACAAAGCGGGACAGAGAATTATATGGACAGACAAAAATCAGAAATACAGAGGATTGGTCGTGTATGACCTGATTGCCGGAAAGGTGGTCAAGCGGCTGAATCTCCAAAGGGTTGCGGATATATGCTATGATAACCGTAACGATTGTCTGTGGGGAGTGTTCACCAACCGGGGAGTAAGCCACATTGTCAGATATGACAGGACACTTGAAGAGAAAGAGGTTCTTTACAGTTTTCCGTTCGGAGTAAGTGTAAGCGATCTGGATGTTTCGCACGACGGCAGTAAACTGGTCGTGGCCATAAACGAGGCAAGTGGGGCACATACTCTGGCTATGTTCAACACGGAGGACCTTGAGAAATCGATCTTCAAATATGAAGTTCTCCGTCAGGAAGAGGATTCCAACCTCAGCCAGTTCCGTTTCAGCTATGATGACAGTAAACTGGTGGGCTTCAGTTATTATTCAGGAGTTCCGAACATCTGGTGCTACGATATCGGTTCAAAGGAGATGAACCTTCTTTCAAACGTTCAGACAGGATTGTTCGCACCTTATATGGCTTCGGACTCTCTTCTGTATGCTTACAACTATGCGGTAGAAGGTATGATTCCCGTGACTTTTGAGTACAAGGAACTGCACGATGCCAACAGCATAGAATTCCTCGGCCAGAAGGCTTATGAGGCAAATCCTCAAATAGCGGAGCTGTCTATCCTCGATAAAGATATGAAGGAAATTGAATTCAGTGACGTCTATGATTCCATTACTGAATACAATCCTTTGCGGGAGATAAAGCTCCAGAGTTTCTACCCGGATATCAGCGCATTTACGGACCCGAAGGCCTGGAACAATATCACCCCGGTCCTGGGAGGTCACCTCTCTTTCTTTGACCCGTTATCCCAGATCAGGATTAATGTTTTTGCGGGAATGTCGCCCTGGAGCAACAACGAATGGAAAAACAAATTCCATTTTTCTGTGGATTTGAATTACAAGTACTGGACATTGAGCGGAGCTTGGAACAGAGCCAGTTTCTATGATTTGTTCGGCCCGGGCAGGGGCTCACGAAAAGGCTATCAGATAAGTTTGGGATACAGTCGCAGTTATTCCAGACAGTCGTCCTTCTCCTGGGGGTGGAGCGCTAATGCGGCGCATTACGGTGGAATGGATGAATTGCCTTTGTATCAGGATATTGAAGTGGATAGTTGGATAAGGTCGTTTCAGACGGCCAGCCTGTATGTCAGTTGCGGTAAAACCAGGACAACAACCGGTGGAATCGAAGCCGAACAGGGATATCAGTTTTCAGCGCAGGGTTATACCTATCTTGCCGATGGTAAATTCTTTCCATCGGTCGCTGCCTCCGGCCGTCTTGGATTCCGCCTTCCTTTTGGCGGCCACAACTGTTTTTGGCTCAGTACTGCTGCAGGCCATTCGTTTTGTTCCCCCCAGTCATCCTTTGGCAACTCCTATTTTGGCGGTTTCCGCAACAACTACGTAGATCGCGGTTCCATCAACAGATATCGGGCCATAAGTGCAATGCCGGGAGCTCGGATCAATCAGATTTGTGCCCACAATTATGCAAAGTTTACCGGGGAACTCTCTTTCACACCTATCAGATTCAACGGTTCCGGTGCACTGCAGTGCTATCCTAACTATATTCAGTTCAGGGCTTTCGCAAGCGAACTTATGGCTGATTGGTGGGGCGTGCAGTCGGCATCAAGGGCCAGCTACCTGAGCGTCGGAGCTCAGATGAACATTCCGATAGTATTGTTCACACATATGGGAACTACATTGTCCGTCGGTTATGCCCGTATATGGGGCAACGGACTCAATAGCGGGGAACTGATGATATCCCTGAATCTGTTGTAGTTGATTTTGGAACCCGTTATTTGCATATTAGTCAAAAATATAATACATTTACTTCCGATTTAATCTTTCAAATCATGGATATTCCAAAAAAGAGTTTCGTATTTTTCCTTGCCCTTGCTTTTGTGGCAGGTTTTGGTCTGCATTTCCTTGTCGGAAATGTTCTCGTTGAAAACAGTCAGAGCGGAAGCGATATTTCAAAAGCCAACAGGTACATCAAATCCAAAAGCAATGTTGAATTGAATATCCTGCAGAGCAGGCTGCAGAATGACGAGGAATATTTCAACCAGACGAAAGAGGTGTCTTCGCTGCTTCTTTCCCGCGTCAACAGCCTTGCCGATTTGACTGAAAGGAGCATTGAACTGTGTTCCGGTATAGAAGAGCTCAGCGGTCAGGTGAGTGTTCTTGAATCGCTTAATGCCAAGGCCGGCAATACGGGACTGGCACTCGAAGATGTCTGCAACGGGCTTGATATGATGGCCGATGGCAAAGTTGTCTCGGATTATGAACAGGCGTATAACAATGCAATCGCCGGTTTCTTCAGGATTGAAAAACAGATGGGGTTCGGCAAGTCCTTTGTCGAGACTGCCGGCAACTATATGAAAGACAACGAAAACACTTCCCTTGCAGCCTTGGTTTCCGAGTGGGCGGCTTTCAGCTATCAGGATGCCGCTATCAACAAGTCCGAGAGTGATATGGCCTACTGGAAAGAAAAATATCGTGATATGTCCAAGGATGCCGCAGTCGAAGTGCTGGATGCTGAACTCCTGTCCAGTTTGGACGTTTCACTTGACGGTATGGATGAATGGAGCCTCACGTCATTTATGGATATGCTGCAGATCCTTAACCTTGACGGTTTTAGTCCGTGGGGTGGTTATAGCGGTGCCCAAGGTTCTCCAGATGACTCCACAGGCACCGTAAATGGTGGTGGTTCCACCGGTCCTGATGGTAACAATTGGCACATTCATATCAATTAATTTGATAAGTTAGTGATACAAAGAGCCATATCGATATCGCAGCCTTCGGATGAGCAATATTTCATTCGAAGGCTTGCTTTTTTATGAGAGCAGAGCAATTATCTTGTCAATAGATACTGCAAGGAAGATTGCAAGGTATGTATAATGGCACTTCCTGTAAAGGTGAGTGTATTCTCCATCCTTCTGCACCTTGATATGCCTTTCGAAGTAGATAATCTCGCAAACCTCATAAACAGCCCCGATCAGGAAGAGGACAAGGATAATAATCGAGTGAACCATAATTGATGAATCTTTTTGCGACGGAATGCAAGTTAATGATTATTCCGTGAAACGAAAAGAAATCCAGGCAGTATTGTCAAAACAGGTTCTTATGCGCTCAGACAGGTGATGGATGAATTGAAAAATCCATGTGTCGCCGGTTCAACTCCTGCCAGCACCACATTAAAGTGGGTGGCTCAAAATGCGACAACGTAGAACATAGTGAGCCGTGAAAAGGACCTTCCAATGCCAGTCCCGCTGGAAGCACTTGTAGAGAGGATGTACTTGGAAGGTCTCCTCCCGTAACCGGAGACCTTCCAAACTCACACCTTGTAGAAGCCACCCAAACGCATTTCCGCATGGCAGGTCATTTCACGGATGGATTGATGATCTATTTGGAGGTCGCTCGTTCGAGCTACTTATATAACGAACAGGCCGACCAAAAAGTAATTTTTGGCCGGTTTCTTGTGTATAGCGGTGTAGTCAGCTTCGCAGCAGGTGGCATAGACCATCTTCAGACACTTCGTTACACTTGGGCCCCTCCCATGTACTCATCCTCCAGTTGGAATCCCATCTTTCTGAGGTGAAATGCCTCTGCAACCGTTCTGCTGCGAGGGTACACCAACAAATTTTTGATTTTTGTAAAGAGCACGGCTGGGTTAAATGCATAATTGGCGTGAAAGGCCTATTTCTTTCTGGATAGCCAGCGACGGACGGGCTTGTCGTAGGCGTATAGGAATATTACCGCAAGGACGATACTTCCCAGGAATGTCGCTACGGCCATCGGCCATACATCGGCCATCGTGCAGGTAACGTTCGGGAAACCGTGATAGCGGTAGAACATATACATCAGCGGATAGTGCACGATGTAAAGGGGATAACTCAGTTCACCTATGAATGAGCAGAATTTGCTTTCTCCCTCGCCTGCGCTTGCCGCTGCCCAGATAATAGCCGGGAAAACAATCATTATCAAGAAGAGAATGTACAGGCCATTCGTCCATGGCTTGTCAGGACTGCCCACAAAAGGCATAGGCAGGAGAGCAATCAGCACTGCACTGCAAGCCACGAATACCGTAATAAAGTATTTTTTGTCAAAAGGCTTCGCTGCACGCTTCTTCATATAAATCCGGCATAGCAGCATTCCCAACGAGTAAGGGAAGAGCATCCGCAGCAGCCCCCAGCAAAAACCGTTGCCAACAAAGCTCCATCCCTCTCCGAGATAGCCTCCCTGTAGGACGTGAGCACCAAGCAGAACGCCGCTTGCAGCCACAACAACCGCCAGAATCTTCGTGGGCAGGCGGCGCAGTAGAAGCGCATAAATGACGTTGCCTATGTATTCGAAGAAGAGGCTCCACTGCGGACCGTTCAGCGGGAACATTTCTCCATTGCCGCGCACGTCGGCGCCCCATCCGGGATAGACAGGCAGCATCAGCATGGCCAGGACGAAGGCCAGAGAAAGATTGGCAGGAGAAGCAACAACGCCCTCCCAACTCGTTCCGCCGTCTATGAGGAACGTGACAAGGCCTATGACGGCCCCGGCAATTACCATAGGATGCAGACGGATCAGACGCCTTTTGGCAAAGGAGCCGAAGCCCATCGACTTCCTGTCATCGTAGGCGTAGGCAATTACGAAACCGGACAGCAGGAAAAAGAAATCGACGGCCAGATATCCGTGGTCGCAGTGCTGGGTGAAAAGGCCTGAACCCTCGGCAATCTCATAGCCAAAACACTCGAAGCAATGATAGTACAGCACAATTAGCGCTGCAACACCTCGGAGAGCATCCAGCAGGAGAAGATGTTTTTTACTTTGCATATGGTCACTGTATTTTTGCCCTCAAAATTACCGCATATTATCCGAATAAAAATTGTTCTATGACAAGAACTACATCCCTATGTCAAACATCCCTTAATTTCATTCTCATTTTACTTAGGGTCGATGGTGTGATGCCCAGATATGATGCAATGTCATAGAGATTGGCGCGACGGCATACTTCAGGGAATTCTTGAGTAAACGCCAGGTAGCGGTCCTTTGCCGCCAAGGTCAGGCGCTCTTTGTGCGACTGATGGATTCGTCGGTATTCGAACTGGTGAATGAGGCGCCCCCAATTGCACAATTCCAGATTTGTGCTCAACAGTCGGTTCATATCTTTTACGCTAATGCGATAAGCTTCAATCGGTTCAACCGCCTGGGCATATTCCTGGCTCTTCTTGCCGAAGTAAAGTTCATCCATACTGAAGATAACCTGACCCTCCAAAGAGAACGATGTGACAATTTCGTTGCCATCAACCATCCAATAGTGTCTGACCATGCCACTCTCTATGAGCCAGACATATTTGCAGAAGTATCCAGCCTTCAATACAATGTCTCGTTTTTCAAAACAACATTCTGTCAGATATTCTGCCAGCAAAGCTGCCGTCTCGTCACTAACAGGCGTTACCTCTCTCATTCTTTTCAAAAAACAGCTTTGACCAAAAGTGTTCATCCACGGTTCAAATTACAGTACAAAGGTAATGAAATCCGCAACTATTTTTATGCAAAGTTTTCGGCCCGATTATGGGCACGCTACAGTTATTTGCGCGGATAAACTATTACCATTCTCTGACGAAAGCTGCTCCTGCCCGGCCAAGACCTTCCCAACCGTGCGGGTGGACAGGATTTTGCAAACAGGCTTATCAAAGAGAGGCGTCCAATGGAGGGATAATCGCCGGTGCAGCGGGGTGAAGCCGTTGTTCAGCGGTGTGACGGTCATTACCGAACGAATATTTCTCAACAATCTGACACAAATACTGACATCAAACCAAGAAGATGCTGGTCTTTTTCGTGCATAAACGACTCATTCTTGCAGGATAATGGAAATAATCTTTGACAGATGGTGTGTCAGCCGAATTCCTTGACAAAACTTGGCAATACGATGATGTACCTTTGTATTGTGAAATCATGTAATGTTGGAAGGAAAGGCGTTGTGCCAATACGAATAAAATGCGTAAATTCGCAGTCAGCAAGCAAGTGTTCTAACAAAAATATAATAGTACAATCAAGAATCTATGAACGGAAACAAATTTCTGCAAATCTTGACCCTGCTGCTCTGTGCGGGAATATTGTATTTCTCCTATGAAACATACAAGGAAGCCAAGCAAATCCATGAAGAATGTCAGGCGGTGTTCGCCACAGCAGACTCTCTGATAGCTACTCCTACGACAATAGACGCTGCACAAAGCGTTGTCAGGACTGGCTCCAAGGCTGCAAATCTGCTCGATGAAATATTCTCAGACATTGAGGAAAACTACCATTCATCCAAGAAGGCATCCGCTAAGGCGGCAAAAATTCGAGTTTCTTCGTCATACAGAATCGAGGACAGATATGTTTCTTTCAATATACATGATCCCGAATTAGTTGGTGACGAAGCAGGGACCATTGTAATTGATATAACCATCGATAAATCCGGAAATGTCAAAAAAACGTCCGTCAATCCAGCATCAACAATCACCAATGAAGATGTTATCGATGCTGCCCGTAAGGCTGCATTGAAGACTGGCTTCAACTCCAATTATGACGGACCGGAGGCTCAAACAGGAACAATCACCTTCACGTACACCAAGAAGTAGTATCGGAATGGAAGAATACATTACAACCAAAGAAGCACGCCGCATCACCGGCTGCGATGTAAAAGAAATGCGCAAACTCCTCAATATGGGAGCAATCAAGGCTGTCCGCAAGGAAAACCGTGGATGGCTCGTGGAACGAGAAAGTGCCGAAGAGTTCGCAAAGGTGCTCCACACCATCGTGGAACGGATGATATCCGAACGCTTTGGTGAAGATATAGAAGACGAATAATGTTCTTCTTCGCAGTCATAGCTCTCAATATATCATGAAGAGCTACTCCTTCTCAAATCTCACCGTGCGGCACGTCGCGCGTCAGTGGCTTCCACTCAATCAAGTTCCGCCCGGCAGACATTCCCGTCTGGCATAGACTCTACGGCCTTTCTGACAATTTCTGTCAAAGAAGGCTTGCTTTTGACCTGAGTTCAAGTACGAAACGCAATCGGTGAGAAGAATTTGAGTTGGACGGTTCTGCCGATTGTTCATGATACGAAGATACTGATTTTTTCAGAAACTGGACTTTTTTCAGTTCAAGTCACCTGTTCCATCCGCGCAGACGGATGAACAGACTAAGTCCTGCGAAACAGCTTACAATCCGAGATTCAGCCTGCTGCGGTCATCTTCCTGTTTCTTCTGATTCTTCTGCTGTTTGAATGAGTTGAAGTTATAGGAGATGCCGAGCCAGATCATACGGCTTTTGCGCAGACTGGTGTTGTCCAGCGTAAAAATACGGTTTGACGAGTGGATTTCCCATTTGTCCGTTCC
>JAGHVK010000030.1 GCA_018064345.1 Candidatus Cacconaster merdequi | reverse complement strand
GTTCATATATTCCGGACGCATACTTTCGTCGCCGAAGTTTATGTCAAGGGTGTTGTTGCGGTAGAAATACGGTGCATCTACGAATGATTTTGCGTAACTGACCTTCAAGTCGAATCTCGGATTGATGTAGATCAATGCCAGACGAGGTGAGAAGTCATTTATGGTCATTCCGTTCTTGCGGGGCTTGAAGTCGTATCTCAAGCCGGCGTTCAGGATGAAATGACTGCCTGCCTTGTGCTTTACCTGTACGTATGCGTCAGCGCTTTTCTCCTTGCCCGTATTGAGCACTTTCTCATCGTTGTACGTCTTGATGAGCAGGTCATAGTCGATTCCTTCCATATAGGTGGCATCGAGCAGGCTGAAGAAACCTGCGTCAGCACCGAAAGTTATGTTGCCGGAATGGTTTTCTCCCAACTTGTAGTCGAGTCCGCCCTGGAATTTCGCGCCGACCATATTCTCGCTCCAGTTCACGCTCTGGAAGCCTCCGTTGTACATCTTCACCACTACATCCTCCACTCCGTTCGGGATGATGTCATTGAATCCTACCTCCGGCACCACGTCACCGCTGACTTGGTATCGCTGCTGCACCTGATGGTCGTAGAACAGCTTGGCCTGCCAGGACAGTCTGCCGGCTTTTGAGGCGTAGGACACCTCGGCATTGTCTGATGTGACAGCGTATCCCGGGGTATTGCTGTT
Organism: Candidatus Cacconaster merdequi; assembly: GCA_018064345.1. Taxonomy (GTDB): domain Bacteria; phylum Bacteroidota; class Bacteroidia; order Bacteroidales; family UBA932; genus Cacconaster; species Cacconaster merdequi. The sequence goes on along the minus strand of JAGHVK010000030.1, from coordinate 33,578 downwards.
CCACTTGCGGTATCTGTCGTACGAATAAGGGGCGAAGAAGAAACTCAGGGAATAAGGAGCAACCGCCTTGGAAAAACGTCGGTTGAAGAAGGCGGATACTTTGCCCGACTTCAGGCTTATGCCGCCATCGTATGAAGGCTGGTGGTTGTAACCTCCTATGATGATGTCTCCTTCGACGGGCTGGGTCGCGTATGGCTGTTCAGACTCTTTCAGATGAATCTTCTCACCGGCGCTGCTGTAGACGCTCGCCCAGGCCATGACGTTGATGTCCATATATGTCTTGCCGAAGAGTATGTCCCCTTTGACCTGGCCGTAGTTTCCGACAGAGGCCCTGGCGCTCATGCCATCGATGTCACCTCCATCCTTCGTAATCAAGTTCACCACGCCCGTAAGTGCGACTCCTCCGTAGATAGAAGAGGCCGGGCCACGGAGCACCTCTATTTGCTTCACTTTCTCAAGCGACAGAGAAAAGTCAGGCGCGGCTACGTTGGTGGAGTAACTGTTCATCCTGTGACCGTTCAGCAGAATCAGAATCTTCTCCTGTCCGGAAGAGTAGATTCCTCTCATAGCCACGTTCATCTCCTCGTTGTTGGCTACGTCTGTCATACCGGGCACGAAAGCCATAAGAGCCTCTTTCAAGTTCCTGGCCCCGATGCTTCTGAGCATCTCTTCTGTAATGATAGTGACGGGCACAGGGGCCTCCTCTATGGTTTCGGCTTGCTGTGATGCAGTGGTGATGGTTGTGGAACTTCCTCTCTTTATGACGTTCACCAGTTCGGTGAACCGTGGGGTGTCGCCGTAGGGCGTATAATATGGGTTTGCAGTCAGAAGGCTGCGGATGTAGTTTTCGGCGCCGGGAATGTCATCCAGATATATGCGGCTGAGAGCCAGAAGACGGTATGCCTTGACTCCGTCATCTCCCTTCATCAGGGCCGCCTGACCCGAAAGGAGCGAATCCACCAGTTCGAAACGTCCCATATTGTACGCTCTTTCAGCCTCCTGATAAAGCCCGGCGGATGACTGTCCGTTCATCGGTGCTGTTGAAAGCAATACAAATAATGGAATAAGTGCGTATAGTTTGGCTCTTGACATCGTTGTTCGTTTTGTAGTCATAAACTACAAATTTACAATTTTCTTGCATTCTATCCATATTTGTAATCGCTTTTTTGCTGTTCTGTCAGTGCATTGGCATTGGTTCTCAAATAGATGCTCGAATATTTGGCCGTTCTTTCAAATTAAGGTATATTTGTACTTTTGGAAAATAATCTTTAGAAACAGAGATATGGCAGTTAAAATTTTAAGTGTTGATGATGAGTTGGATCTGGAGGTCCTCCTGACTCAGTATTTCCGCAGAAAGATACGTCACGGTGAATATGAATTCTTCTTTGCCCACAATGGGCTGGAGGCTTTGAAGGAGCTCGTTAAACATCCGGATATCGATATTGTACTTTCCGATATAAATATGCCTGAGATGGATGGTCTGACTCTCCTGAGCAAGATCAACGAAATGAGGAATCCTGCCCAGAAATGCATTATGGTCAGCGCATACGGCGATATGGACAACATACGCACCGCAATGAACAACGGTGCCTTCGATTTCGCCACCAAACCGATAGACCTGGACGACCTTCAGCGGACGATAGACAACGCCATCGCCCAGATTGAGTTCGTGCGCAGCACCCAGAAGGAGCACAAGCAGCTCGTCGACATACAGAGCGACCTCTCTGCAGCAAGAGCGATACAGCACGCCATTCTGCCGCGCTCATTCGATTTGGGTATGGAACGCAGCGGCAGCGTCGATATCTATGCAAGTATGATGGCGGCCAAGGAGGTCGGAGGCGATTTCTACGATTTCTTCCCTATCGATGACACTCATTTCGGATTCACACTGGCGGACGTGAGCGGCAAGGGTGTCCCTGCTGCCCTCTTCATGGCTGTAAGCCGTACTATGATAAAGGCATACGGTACCCGCGACATTCATTCGGCGGACTGTATCGTCAAAGTGAACGACCTTTTGAGCGAAGAGAGCCTCAACTCAATGTTCGTCACGACCTTCTACGGAGTGTACGACTTGGAATCCGGAGTCATCGACTATACCAATGCCGGTCATAACCCTCCATATATCCTGAGAGCGGACGGTACTGTGGAATGTCTTCCTAAGGAGCGGAACATCGCGCTTGGTGCGATGGGTGGTATGCCATACAAGAGCAATACCCTGACGCTTGGCAGCGGTGATGCGCTTGTGATGTTCACGGACGGAGTCACTGAGGCGGAAGATATCAATCACGGCCAGTTCGGTGAGCCTAGGCTGGAAGAGACGCTTGCTTCACTGAAAGGATGCACGAGCAAGGAGATTGTGGACAAAATCAATGAGAAAGTGAAGGAGTTTGCCGGAGAGGCTGAACAGAGCGATGACGTGACTCAACTTGTAATCAGAAGGAAATAATGACCTCTTTCTTCAATAAGTACAGAAATTGGCTGATTGGAGGAACTGTCGGTGTTGCAGTTCTTGCCGGGGCTTTCTTTATCGGCCGCAGTTCCGCAAAAGGAGACAATGCGGAACTTATGGAGGAGTTGCGGAGCAACGAATCCGATGCTGCGGTAGTAAAGAGAGTGAGCCAGCAGATGGAAGCCATTGCTTATCAGCAGAAAGCTATATCCGACAGGCAGAGGGACCGTGCTGAAGAGCAGTCTCAGCTTGCACTTCTTATGAGGGACAGGGCGGAGCAGGAAAGCCGGGCTGCCAGGGAGGCGGAGAGCAAGGCTGTCCAGTGGGCGCAGCAGGCTGAATCTTCCGCCAGAGAGGCCCAGATTCAGAGAGAGATGGCGCTCGCTCATCAGAAAGAGGCTGAAATCCAGCGAGACGAGGCCACTCGTGCGAAGAGTATGACCGATACCTTGAGTATGAGGGCGCTCGGCCGTACGCTGGGCTATTCTTCTTCTGTCCAGCATCAGGGCAACCATACTGAAGTTGCATCGATGCTGGCGTATGCCGGCTGGCACTTTATGAAACGGTATAAAGGCAATACATATCAGTACGACCTTTTCAACGCTCTCTCCACGAGTTCCGGAGCCCAGCGGCTGACGACTATGCAGCAGAGGGGCGGTGTGACGGCCCTCCAGACTCTGGATGACGACAAGTATGTCGCTGTTTCCGATTATGGCGAGATAGAACTGCGCGACTTGCAGGGACGTGGTGACAAAGTCCTGCTGCAGAACAGCGCCTATAATTTCAGGGCCGTTTATGCTGACAAGGAATCTGTCTATGCACTTTCCCTCCACGGACCGCTGTGTGTCGTGGATTATAACCGTCAGACAAGACTGGTTGAGCTGCCGGAAGATTCTTACCGATATGTGTTCAACATCAATGGAAAGGTTCTGCTCGTTCTGGGAGAGAAATCTTATTGCTGGTATAATCTGTCGATGAAGACTGCATCAGAACCGTCTGCGCTCCCTGGCAAGTTGTCGGCAGCCATGCGCAGGCCCGGCTATGTTCAGCTCTTCTTTGAGGACGGATCCTACTATGAACTTTCCAATGCTGGAATCCTCAGTCGGAAAACGCCTCTTGTCAGCAAGACAGTCACTGCCGCATATTACGACAAGGAGTATGACGAGACTTTCCTTGGGTGTGCAGATGGCAGTCTGGTATGGCTCAATGCGGAAGGCACGGAAGTTCTGTTGTCAGGGCACACGAGCAGGATAATCAATCTTGTCACGGTGGGAGAGGTTCTCATTTCCGGATCCTACGACAGGTCGTTGTCGATTTGGAATCTCCCGGCTGTCAAGGAGTATAACCTTACAGAACCTGCTTCCGGTCGGAAAACTCACAGCAGACTTGAAACGGAACTGTTCGAATATCTGGAACCGGCTGAATATTATTTTGAAACAGGCTGGCCGCTTTCTACCTGCCGTACAGGCAGTTCGGAGATTCTATGCGGAGGCAGCAACGGTCAGATTCTCAGAATGAACGTTGCCGTTGACGATATGGCGGCTTCAATCCGCAGCCGTGCAACAAGAGAATTTACACAGGATGAATGGGCAAATTACATCGGCTCGGCCATCCCTTACGAAACATTGTTCAAAGAGGCCTATGACTAAGAAGATACCAATATTGCTGCTTTGCTTGATAGGCCTTCTGCCTCAAGCGATTGCTTCAGACGGAGGCAAGCCGTTCTTCCGTAACTGGTCTGCCTTGGAATACAGGGGGCACAACCGTAACTTCGCTGTGGAATGTGATGGTGAAGGACGTGTGTTCGTGGCCAATTTCGAAGGTCTTGTGATTTATGACGGGGCCCGGTGGCGGATAATCCATACCCCCGCCATTTCGCGAGTTACAAGCGTTTATCCGGCTTCTGACGGGAAGATATGGTTCGGCGGCGACAACCTGTTGGGGTATCTTCCTACAGGCGATTCAGAGGAAGCTGAATACATTGCGAGCGACCTTGACGTGAAGCAGGCATTCGGTGAAGTTCTCGGGATATATGAGAAGAATGGTGTCCTGTGTTTCTTTGCCGCAGATGGCAACGACTATTCTGTAAGCGGTAATCAGATTGCTCTTGCCGGTGCGAGAGGCGGAAATGAGGCCGATTCCGGCAATTCCGTTTCAGAGGATGTTCCGGACATAGGACTCACGGTGTATGCAACAGTCGGAGAAGGTCTGACTGTCAATGAGAAAGAGAACGGTACCCTATTGTACGGACTGACAACCGATGACGGTTTGTGCAGCAATACCGTAAATGATTTGTCGTACGATGGTCGCGGAAGTGTATGGGGAGCCACCGACAACGGGCTCTTTGTCGTGAACCTCGTTCCTGTCTATACCCACTACTCCGCTACAGATGGCCTTGATGGACAGGTTACCTGCATTCTGAAGAACGGGCCTCTGTACGTCGGTACCCTGCAGGGCCTTTTCCGCTTGGATGAGAATGACCGCTTCCAGCCGGTGAAGGAGATAAGCCTTGCCTGCTGGCAACTGGCGCGGGCCGATGACGGTGCAACAACTCTTGCCGCTACGGCGGAAGGCCTTTTCAGCATAGGCTCTTCCGTAAAACAACTGACCGAACGCCACACCTTGAGCGTTTTCGTAGAATCGGCATCATCCGTGCTGGCCGGCGAAGTGAACGGTATTTACAGGTACTATCTGGACGGAAGAAGCGAAAAACTTGCCGATGTTGCGAATGTTGTCAAATTCAAGTCCTATGATGGCGCTGTCAGGGCCATTACCCTTGGCAGGGAAACGTATCTTATGAATGCCAGTGGCAGCAAGTTTGCCAAGATAGATGAGGCTTCGGATATGTCGCTTCTTTTCGAATTTGAGGGAAGCGACGGTTCATACTGGCATTCCGATTCCGACAATATGGGTCTTATCTGCGACAACCTGTCCGATAATGAAAGATTGTGGTGTGAGCCTCTGTCCGGATACAATATTCAAGCGATGGAACTCAATGAGGGTCAGATCTGGGTAGGCGGAAGTTTCGGCCTTATCCGCATGGACCGTGAAAGGATGCTCTCCCTGAAACCTTACGGGAATGCTCTTTATGTGCGCTCCAGCCAAATGGAAGAGGATTACACAAGTTTTGTGATAGCCGGTGACAAGCTGGACCCGATAGGGTCGGCGAAGTATAGCTACCGCCTGAACGACAATGCCGAATGGTCCCGTTGGAACGAGTCTCAGGAACTTTCTTTCAGCCATCTGACTCCTGGTAAATATCATTTTTCAGCACGTTCTATGGATGCCTACGGCCAGATTGCCGAATCCGAGCCGATAAGCTTCTCCGTACCCGTGCCGTTCTATTTAAGTTGGTATGCTCTCCTCTTCTATATCCTGATTATCGCAGGCGGTATTGCATCTTTCTTCCGCATAAGGATGATTCGTGCTCGTCAGGAGCAGGCGCGTCTGGAAACTCTCGTTGACGAGCGTACACGCGAATTGAAGGATGCCCAGAGCCAGTTGCTCAGGCAGGAAAGGGAGGCGACGGTAGGAAAACTGACAAAGGGACTCATCGACCGAATCCTCAACCCTTTGAACTATATCAACAATTTCTCACACCTTTCCATCGGCCTTACGAAAGATCTTCAGGCTAATCTTGAAGATGAGAAGGATAATATGGAAGAGGATAATTACGAGGATTCAATGGATGTTCTGGATATGATGAACACCAATCTTGCCAAGATAGAGGTTCACGGCGTATCCACCACCAGAATCCTCAAGGCAATGGAGGAACTGCTCAAGGAACGCTCCGGAAATACAGAAAGCGTGAATCTCAATGCCTTGTGTCAGAAGGATATCGAAGTGGCGGGCAAGTATTATGCCGATGACATCTCATCTATGGGTATCAAACTCGAGCTGGATGCGCCTGAGTCTCCGATAACGATTGACCTTGTGGCGGAACAGTTCAACAAGGTGATAATGTCGATGCTGGCGAACAGTTTCTATGCCGTGAAGAAGAAGATGGACAAGGTGGGCAGAAATGCCGGATACACACCTGCCGTCCGACTCTCCCTGGCCGGTGGAAACGGGGAACCGGTCAAGTTGTCCGTCTATGACAACGGCATTGGCATTGAGGAAAGCATACAGGACAAGATATTCGACCCGTTCTTCACTACGAAGCCTACCGCTGAGGCTCCGGGAATCGGCCTTTATCTCGGCCAGCAGATAATCCAGGATATGAATGGCAACATTACTGTCCGTTCAGTCAAGGATGAATATACTGAATTTATTATCACTATTTGATGCTATTTGTGGAAATGGAGCAGAATGTCAATGATTTACAAAATGAAATAGCCCGGCTCAGCGAAGAACTCGCCGATATGAAGGGCAAACTGGAGAAGCAGGAGAAACTGGCTTCCCTCGGTATGTTGAGCGCAGGTATCGCTCACGAAGTTCAGAACCCTCTCAACTTCGTGATAAACTTCAGCAAGCTGTCCACAACCCTTCTTGGCAGTTTGAGCGAAGTGATAGATGACTGTGCTGACAGTCTTGATGAAGATGATGCCGATGATATCCGCGACATTGCCGACGATCTCAAGGAAAATCTTGGAAAGATCCAGGAACATGGTGAAAGGGCAATCAGTATCATACGTGGAATCCTTCTTCAGAGCCGCGGCAAGGAGGGTGAATTCCTGCCTACCGATATCCAGCAGCTCGTCCACGAATATGTATGGCTCAGCTATCACGCCATGCGTGCCAACGACAAGAGCTTCAATATCTCGATTCAGGAAGATTACCAGCCTGACATTCCAAAGTTGATGACGGTGCCTCAGGACCTGAGCCGTGCTGTCCTCAATGTGATGAACAATGCCTGTTATACCGTGAAGGAAAGAGCAGCCGGTGGCGAGCAGGACTATCAGCCTACCATCTCAGTGAAAGTTACTTTTGCGGAGTCCGAAGGCCTTGCCATCAGCATAAGTGACAACGGAATGGGAATGACAGATGAAATAAAGAAGAAGCTGTTCGACAATTTCTTCACCACCAAGCCAATAGGACAGGGGACCGGCCTCGGCATGGGAATCATACGCTCAATCATTACGGAAGAGCATAAGGGCGAACTGCTTGTCGATACAGCTCCCGGAGTGGGTACGACTCTGACATTCAAGATACCTGTCCTGAAAGGAAGCCTAGTAAGAATGTAATTGTAATAAATAAAGAAATGACACTTATTATTGTAATCGCCATATTGGCGATAATCGTGCTCTGGATGATTTCCGTTCAGAGAAATCTTGTCAGCAAAGAGGAAATCTGCAAGAATTCACTCAGCCAGATCGGTGTCCAGCAGGCAAGCCGCTGGGATGCACTCAAGGCTCTGGCCGAAATGACCAAGTCGTACTCTGATTACGAATACAAGACTATCACGGACGTGATTGCACAGCGCAAGACCATAACAGGTGCAAGTTCAGTCGCTGATGCCAACGAACAGGAAAAGCTTATGTCCACTGCTATGAATCACATCAACGTAGTCGCAGAGCAATATCCACAACTCAAAGCCAGTGATACTTATGTCAAAACCATGGACAGTATCAATACGTATGAGAATCAGGTGCGAATGAGCCGTATGGTGTTCAACGACAGCGTTACTTCTTACAACCGTGTCGTCCGTCAGTTCCCAAGCTCCATCGTTGCAGGTATCCTTGGCTTTGCTGTAAAGGATTATCTTGTTGAAAATGCAGGCAAGAGCGAAATGCCTTCCATGAAAATATAGAACCTGTCCTGAAAACCGGTTTTGAAGGGGTCCAAGGACCATTTCAAAACTGGTTCCAAGGCATCGGGCATCTTTTTGCAGGATATGAAACATTATTCAAGGATATTTCTTGTCGTACTCTTCCTGACGGTATGTGCGACACTGTCTTTCGCACAGGAACATGTGGTGCGTGATATAGACGTGACCGTAACTCTCTCGGAAGATGGTTCCGCCTTTGTGAAGGAAGTGTGGGATTTGAGTGTGGACAAAGGGACGGAATGGTATCTCGTACGGGAAAATCTTGGCGACATTGTCATCAAGGATCTGCGTGTCTTTGAAAACGGTCAGGAGTTCCTGACGGAAGATTTCTGGGACACCGACCGCTCCTTTGACTGGAAGAAAGGACGCTGCGGAATCCTTTACAAGCGGGATGGCTGCGAATTGTGCTGGGGACTCGGCAGCTATGGCAACCATCTCTTCACCGTGGAATACACGATGACGAATGTTGTCAAGTCTCTTGACGATTACGACTGTCTTCATATGCAGTTCGTTTCCCCTGGCATCAACCCATATCCGCAGCACGCAAGGGTGACCATTCTTGCTGATTCCCTTTCGTTTGACGCTGACAATTCTGCCATTTGGGGTTTCGGCTATCATGGCAGCGTGCTTTTCGACAATGGCAGGATTGTGGCTGATACCGAGGAACCTTTTGTGGATGATTTCGCGTCCGTGATTGTGATGGCGAGATTCAATAAGGGAATCTTCTCGACCACCAGCACTCTTCCGGGAACTTTCGAAGAGAAACGCAAGATAGCTTTTGAAGAGAGTGATTACGACACGTTCCTTGAGAATGAGAGACGCCGCAACCGTGGCCTGCTTGCCTTCACTGCCGCAATGTTTGCTTTACTTGTGGGTGGCTTGATGACCTCCGTACGCCGCCGCAACCAGAATATGTTCGGAGTTATGAAGCTCAATCGGATAGGTTACAGCCGCGAAGTGCCTTTCGATGGTGATCTTTTCCCAAGCCGATATGTCCTTTCGAAATGTGGCAAGATGGGGTCTGAGGCCAATTTTGCCAGTGCCTTGATACTGAAGATGATAAAAGAGGGCATTCTTTCTGTGTCCACTGATTCCCGCCAGAAGCTGCTTATTTCGTTCACTTCTTCCCAGAAGGCGGAATCACTCGAAGGAGGTGAGAAAGTTTTCTATGATATGCTTTATGAGGCAAGCGGTGAGGACCATATCCTGCAGGAGAAGGAATTTTCCCGCTGGTCTTCCCGGAAAGCCAATGCCCGGAGAGTCAGCAATTGGGTTGAGAATTTGAATGCAACCGGTATCAGCCGCCTCCAGAAGGGAGGATTCGTTGGCAGCAGCGAGTTCACCGAGCAGGGCAGGAGACAGGCCCGCAATGTCATCGGATTCAAGAAATTCCTCAGCGATTTCACCCTTTCAGAAGAGCGTAAGTCATCTGAGGTTATCCTTTGGCAGGACTATCTTATCTTCGCTTCTTTGTACGGTATAGCCAAGAAAGTCGCGAAAGAGTTGAAGGATATTGACCCGAAGGCGTTCAAAGATACATTCGGATACGACTATATGGTGATGAACAGAGTCCTGTATTTCTCAAACAACATGGGCTCCAGTGTCGTCAATTCTGTGGCAAGAGTTCAGACTGCTTCTTCTGTGGCCGGCCGTGGGGGTTCTGCATCTTTCGGTGGCGGCCGCGGTTTCAGTGGCGGTGGCTTTGGAGGTGGAGCGAGATAGCCGCAATGTGCTCTTGAAGGAAACTGCCACGGTCAATTTGTTTGAAGGAGACAGTATAGAAACTGTTTACATGATACATAAAAAAACCGGCTGGAAAGCCGGTTTTTCTGTGCCCAGGACAAGACTCGAACTTGCACGCCCTATAGCGGGCACTAGCCCCTCAAGCTAGCGTGTCTACCAATTTCACCACCTGGGCTTGGAATTGGACTGCAAATATACAAACTTATTTTTAATATGCTATCTTTTCGGATGAAATTTTAAGATATTTTCTTGCCATTTTCTCGAATCAACGTGGGTGTATATTTCGGTCGTGAGAATGCTTTCGTGCCCAAGCATCTGTTGCACAACGCGTAAGTCCGCCCCGTTCTCAATGAGATGAGTGGCGAAACTGTGCCTGAAAGTGTGGGGCGAAATATCTTTTCGGATTCCTGCCACAAGCGCGTATTCCTTGACAACGTTGAAAACGGCGACTCTCGAAATCCTCCCTCCATTGGAATTGAGGAAAAGCGCGTCCTCCGCCTCCTTTCTGACAGGATGGACAGCTCTTGTGGAAAGATACATCTTTATTGCTTTGACAGCCGGCTCACCGACAGGGACAAGCCTCTGCTTGCTGCCCTTGCCGAATATCTTTATGAACCCCTCCTTGAGAAAGAGGTCGGATATTTTCAGGCCGGTCAGTTCGCTTACCCGCAATCCGCAGGAATAAAGCACCTCCAGAATACATCTGTCGCGTTCGCCTTCAGGTCTGGAGAGATCGACCGCATCAATAATCCTGACAACCTCTTCGATGGAGAGTACCGTGGGAAGATGCGGGGCAATCTTAGGTGCAGAAATCCTGTCGCAGGGGTTGTCGGTAATCCTTCCTTCCGCTGCGAGGTATTTGTAAAGAGCCTTTATGGAACTGGTGAGTCTTGCCTGTGAACGTTCGGAGAGCCGGGCCTCCTTCACCCGTTTTGTAATGAATCCAGAAAGGTCTTCGACTGATGCCTCTACGGGCGGCACGGCCTTGTCTTCCAGATAGTCAAGATACCCGATGACATCCTTGCAGTAACTTTCCACCGTGTTGGCTGAAAGCCCGCGTTCAAGTTTCAGGTAGCTCCTGAATTCAAGGAATGTCTCTTCAAAAATGCCTTTCATCAAGCCTTTGAATCATTTCAGGGCAGGTTCTTTGCGTTGGTGTGTTCGCGGCAATATCGGGCTATGCCGCAGGAGTCGCATTTGGGATTGCGGGCTGTGCAGACATAGCGGCCGTGCAGTATCAGCCAGTGGTGTGCTCTGGACCGCAATTCCTCATCTATGTTTGATTCGAGGTCCTTCTCCACGGCAACAGGGGTACGGCCGTCAGAGAGTCCGGTGCGGTGTGCGACGCGGAAGACGTGGGTGTCCACGGCTATGAAGGGCTTGTCATAGATTATGGAAGTCACCACGTTCGCAGTCTTTATCCCCACCCCTGGCAATCTGACGAGCTGGTCCCGTTCGGACGGAATTTCGCCACCGAATTCTGAGACAACCATTTCTGCCATTCTGCAAAGATGGTTTGCCTTGCTGTTGGGATAGGATATGGAGCGGATGACGGAAAATACATCATCTTCGGAAGCTGCAGCAAGTTCCCGTATGGAAGGGTATCTCTCGAACAGTGCGGGGGTGGTCATATTGACTCTCTTGTCCGTACATTGGGCGGACAGCATCACGGCTACAAGCAACTGATATGGGGAGTTGAACTTGAGCTCGCTCTGCGCCTGCGGCATATTCTCCCTGAACCACTCTACAATCAGGCGGTATCTTTCCTTGATGTTGAGATCTCCTTTCCCGCTCATTTGCAAGTTCCGTCGGCTACGGTAAGGACTCTGGCCGGATAATCCTTCAGGATGGACTGGTTGTGGGTCACCATTATGATTGCCGTTCCGGCGCGGTTGATGTCGAAAAGAAGCTTCATTATTCCGTGCGCGGTCTCGTCGTCAAGATTTCCCGTAGGCTCATCGGCCAGAATGAGCTTCGGCTCGTTAAGGAGTGCGCGCGCTATTACGGCTCTCTGCTGCTCACCTCCGGAAAACTGGTGTGGCATCTTGTGACCCTTGGATGCGAGGCCTACCAGTTTGAGAGCCTGAAAGATACGTCTTTGCATACGCTCACCGCTCCGCCATCCGGTGGCTTTCAGGACAAACTCCATGTTCTCTTCAATGCTTCTGTCCATCAGCAGCTGAAAATCCTGGAACACCACGCCTACGGACCTTCTCAGAAATGGAATCTGCTTGAGTCTGAGACCTGAAAGTTCGAAGTTGCCGACCCTGCCATAGCCACCGGCTAAAGGATTCTCTCCAATGATGGTGCGGATTATGGTGGTTTTGCCGCTGCCGACCTTTCCTGTTAGATACACGAATTCCCCGGGGAAAATCTCAAGGTTGAGGTTTTCCACCACTGCAATTTCTCCGTTTGACACATCGGCGTTGCGGAATTCTACTATCGGCCTGATTCTCTGTTCCATTTGAGGTATTGACACTGTAGGCGCACCTTGTCGGAGACTATTGCCGATTTGATGCGTCGGCTCTGCAAATTTACGATTATTTTAAGTAAATTTGCAATTATGATTCAGAACCATTTCGAAACTGGTTCTTATAACCTTTATGAGAATGAAGACAACCGCCAGATCGCTGCTTTTCGCTGTGCTTCTCTTTGCCTGCACGATGCCGGCCTTGGCTCAGCCCAAGGATTCTGAATTCCGTGGCAGGATAGAATCGGCGAGGAAACTGTACATAAACGGCTCATATTTTGCTGCTGAGAAGGCTTTTATGGAACTCGGGGAGTCTCTCGGTAATGAAGACGATTTCGTCAAGACGGAAGTTGAGGCGTACAAGGTGCTTTGTGCCATCGCTCTTGACAAGGTGAACGTGGTGGGTATGGTGAAGGTGTTCTGTGACAAATATCCTAACTCGCCACAGCAGGGTATGGTGAAATATGCGCTCGGATCAAGGCTTTTCGACACTGGCAAGTACAAGGAGGCTCTTGACGTGTTCAACACCATAAAGCGTGGCCACGTGTACCGTCCGCAGAGGAATGATTACGAGTTCAGGAAAGCGTACTGCAATATGCGTGTCGGTAATTTTGATGAGGCTGGAGAGGGCTATCAGCGTATTCTGGACGGCAGCTATTCCAGATATACTGTCCCGAGCACCTATTACCGCGGATATGTCTATTACAGCCTCAAGCAGTTCGAAAAGGCCGTTCCTCTTTTCGAGCAGGTTGTGGATGACAGCCGGTTTGAATTGATGTCGAGATACTATGCAGTGGAGTCGATGTTTATGCTCAAGGATTACGACTATGTCATAAAGAATGGCACAAAGCTCTTCCCTTCTTTGGAAAATGACTTGAAAGTCAGTCTTGCGCGTATCCTTTCCGAATCCTTCTACATCGGAAGGCAGAACGAACAGGCACAGTATTATCTGGATTACTACCGCAACAGCGGGGCGGACCTTTCGCGGAAGGATTACTATTTTGCAGGAATCCTTTCCTACAATATGGGAAGATACGACTCTGCTCTGGAATCCTTCTCGAAAGTTATGGGAGAAGAGGATGAACTGAGCCAGAACGCCTGCTACTACACCGCGCACAGCTACCTTCAGAACCGCAATAAAGTAGAGGCTCTCAACTCTTTCCGAAAGGCAGCCGATATGGACTTCGACAATGTCATCAAGGAAGATGCCTGGTTCAATTTCGCCAAGCTTTCGTTCGATGTCAATTCCGATATCTCCCAGTTCGACGAGTATATCAAGACATTCCCTAAGAGTGGGAAGGAGGATATCATAAACAACTATGTGGCAGCATCTTTCCTTCGTTCCAAAAACTATCGTGCTGCGGTGGATGCCCTTTCCAAAATCAAGAAACATACGAACGAATCTTCCGGCAACCTCCAGAAGGCGGCATTTTTCAGTGCGATGCAACTTGTGGACAACAAAGGCTACCGTGCTGCTCTGGACTATCTCAAGATTGCTGCGGACAATGCCGGCTCCAACCAGCCGATGAACAATCTCGTCAGGTACTGGCTTTCGGAGTGCTGCTACCGCGGAGATGACTTCGAAACTGCAATTGCTCTGAACAACAGCCTTATCGCTGATGAAGATTTCCACCGGAGCCCGGAATATCCGATGACTCTTTACAACCAAGGATACGCCTGCTTGAAGTCGAAGGATTATGAGAGTGCGAAGCATTTCTTTTCCGAATATATCGCCGCAGGCTCCTTCTCGAAGCGGCAGTATGAACACGATGCTCGGGTGAGGCTGGCTGATTCCTATTTCCTGCTTGAAGATTATGCTTCCGCCGCCCCTATGTATGAAGAGATTTATGCGAAGGATTACCTTACAAATGATGCTTATCCTGCTCTTCAGGCTGCCCGTGCCCACGGTTTGACGGGAGATCTTCAGAAAAAGATTTCTATACTGAAACTTGTCACCCGAAACAACAGGACATCTCCGCTCTACCCTCAGGCTATGTATGAGCTGGGGTGCGCATATGTCCAGAATGGCAGCAGCGACGAGGCTTCCGGCTGTTTCTTCACCATCCTCGGTATGGAGAACGACAGCACCTTCTATGCGAAGTCCCTGCTCGAACTTGCTTCTATCTGCGTGACGACCCGGAAATACGACAGAGCCATAGAGTATTACAAGACGATAGTGTCCGAGACTCCGTATGCACCTGAGGCTCAGGATGCAATACAGGGGCTTGAAAGCGTGTACGGCACTTTGAACCGTCCTGAGGAGTTCCTCGCATACATCGACAATATGGGTATGTCCGACCTCAAGACGGAGAGCGAGAAGGAATCGATGCTGTTCAAGTCCGCGGAACGGTCGTATCAGAATCACCGGTACAGCTCTGCTCTGTCATCTCTTCAGAGATTCCTGTCACAGTATCCCGACGGTTCGCTCTCACGTCAGGCAACTTTCCTGATGGCCGATTGCCTTGAACAGACCGGGAGACTCGAGACTGCTTCTGACATTTACAGGAAATTGATGCAGAGCGGCAGTGACCGGTACGGAAGGGCGGCGACATCCAATTATGCGAGGATAGCGTACTCTTTGGGCAAGTATCAGGATGCCATAGATTCCTACACCGCACTGATAGCGGTCGAGACACAGTCTCAGAAGACAGCAGCTTATCTTGGAAGGCTGAAGGCTCTCTTTGGCGCAGGAAAGTATGAAGATGCAATAAAGGACGCGACATATCTGCTCAACGCCTCAGACTTGCCCGATATAGCCGTCAGGGAGACAAGATTCCGGCTTGCCAAGTCGTACCTGTTTGTCGGTGAGAGGGACTATGCCAAGCCTATCCTTGAGACGTTGGCCAACGACCTTGACGATGAGTTCGGCGCGGAAAGCAAGTACCTTCTCATCAGAGCGGCATACGACCGGGGAGATTTCGCTTCGGTGGAGAATCTTGTATATGATTTCGCATCATCGGGTACTCCACATCAATATTGGGTGGCTAAGAGCGTGATAGTGCTCGGCGATTCATATCTTGATAGGGACGATGCACTCCAGGCACGTTCGATATTTGAAACACTCCGCGACGGATACGAGCCATCCGGGGATGGAGATGACGTACTTGAACAGTTACGTGACAGATTGAAGGATGTTAAATCAACAAGGAGGTAGAATGAAGAGAGCAGCCTTGACAATTGCACTTGCAGTGGCATCGGTGATGCCGCTGTCCGCACAGACGGATTTGACGAGAGAGTTTCATAAACCGGTGATTCCGTCATCGGTACCGGATTCCCTGCAGAGATTCGATGTGACTTTCGACTACTCCATCTTCAACCGCCCGTATTCGGACCTCTATGAATTCAATCCGTACGAATCCATAAGTCTTGAAACCGTAGGGCCGAACAGGGCTCCGATATTCTATGCCAAACTGGGCGCCCAGTATCCTTTCATGCCTTCAGGAGAACTGTACCTTCAGTCCCGTCCGAAGAACGGCTTCTGCTTCGGTATGCATGCAATGCACGACTCTTTCGTGGGGAAAGTGCCCGATGTGCTCCTGGAAGATGAAAAGATAGGAGTGGGCAATACTTCCAACAGTGTCGGCGCAGGTCTTACGTATGACTGGGCAACCGGGGAATTCATGCTCGACGCGTCTTACGACTACAACTGGCATTCCTATGAACTTGGAGAAAGCAGGACATCCCACGGAACCAAGGCCTTTACTCTTTCGGCGAACATCAATTCGGCTTATCAGGAGGACAACAGCCTCTATTACGATATCACTTGCCTGTATAAGAATGGCTCGTTCAGCCACGAGTGCGATTCATCTTCGCTTCTTAAAGAATCGTATCTGCACGTTGACGGCTATGTCGGGGCATCTTTCGAGATTCACCGCATATATGTGGATATGAACATCGAGTTTGCGTCGTATTCCGGTCTCAAGGAATATTCTTCCGGTATAGTGGAGTTCTCCCCGATATACGAATACGACCGCAAATCGTTCAACGCCAAGCTGGGAGCCAAGTTCGGAAGCAGCTTCGGCTTCACTTCCGACGGGGTGGTGAATGAAGATGTGACGGGGGCACAGACCAGCATATTCCCGGATGTGGATGCCCGTCTCACTTTGATTCCGAAGTCTTTGTGGATTCACGCCATAGTCACGGGCGGAAATGACCTCAATCCTTTCTCGAATATTGTGGCCGGATGCCCCGTCCTGGGTCCCGGTTCTCTCTTCAAGGCAGGGAAACGCCTCATTGATTCGAAACTCTCCATTGAGAGCGTCATATCCGGCAGGTTCGGACTCAATGCCGTCGGCGGTTATGTGATAAATGACGACAAACTCATCTGTGCGCCAGTTCTTGACGACCCTGGAATCAAAGGTATCAAGACTGCGTACAAAGATGTGGACAACATCTTCTTCGGCGCCGAGATCTTCTGGAAATCAAGCGACGTGACGATGGGTGGCCAGTTCCGTTACAACAGGTTCACGGACAGGACCACGAAAGAGGTGGCCACCGAATTTCCGGCCTTCTCGGGCAGTGCTTTCTTCCGTTACAGCTTCAAGGAGAGAATCATCGCTTCCCTGGATGTGAATTATTCCGGTGAGACTTCGGGCTCTTCATACGGCGAATACGAAGTACCGGCTATTGTCGATGCCAATGTGAACGTGGACTTCCTACTCAACAGGCATATGTCGTTCTTCCTCAAGTGCGGGAACCTCTTCAATCAGAGGAACCAGTATATGCCTCTTTACGTTGAGCCCGGCAGGAATTTCGGAGGCGGAGTCTGCTTCAATTTCTGACGGGCAGGCTTTCTTTCTTCTTGAATTTTTGTTATCTTTGTCTGTTTATTGAAATTGATTTTCGACAATGGCAGAGAATGAAAAATTAGAGCAGAGAGAAGATTATTCTGCTGACAGTATTCAGGTGCTTGAAGGTCTTGAGGCGGTTCGCAAGCGCCCGTCAATGTACATCGGTGATATCGGCTCACGCGGTCTGCATCATCTTGTATATGAGGTGGTGGACAACTCAATAGACGAGGCCCTGGCAGGGTATTGCACCGATATATACGTCACTATCAATGAGGACAATTCCATCACAGTCAAGGATAACGGACGAGGAATCCCTACCGGGATGCACGAAAAGGAAGGGCGCAGCGCCCTTGAAGTAGTGCTTACTGTGCTGCACGCCGGCGGTAAGTTCAGCAAGGACAGCTACAAGGTTTCCGGCGGTCTCCACGGTGTGGGCGTATCCTGCGTGAACGCTCTTTCTTCACATCTTGAGGCTGAGATTCACAGGGAGGGAAAGATTTTCAGGCAGGAGTACTCGAAGGGCAAGCCGCTCTATGACGTGAAAGTTGTCGGCGAGGCTGAAGATACCGGGACTATTATCTCTTTCAAACCTGACAGTGAGATTTTCACCGCTTCCACAGTATATGACTACAACATTCTCGCCGCAAGGCTCCGCGAACTGGCATATCTGAACAAGGGTGTCCGTCTCACGCTCGTTGACAAACGTCCTCGTGAAGTGGAACTGGATGAAAACGGCAATCCTCTCGAGCAGAGTTTCAAGCAGGAAACATTCTATTCGGAGAAAGGCCTTGTGGAGTTCGTGCAATATCTTGACGGAGTCCGTGAAAAACTCACCGAGAATCCTATCTGGCTTGAAACCGACAAGACCATCCCTATCGAGATAGCGATGCAGTACAATACCGGTTTCACCGAGAACATCCACTCTTACGTAAACAATATCAATACGATAGAAGGTGGTACCCACTTGAGCGGTTTCCGTCGTGGACTTACGACTACCCTCAAGAGCTATGCCGACAAGAACGGCCTTCTCTCGAAGTTGAAGTTCGAACTTGACCCTTCGGATTTCCGAGAAGGTCTTACTGCTGTCATATCGGTCAAGGTGTCAGAGCCTCAGTTTGAGGGACAGACAAAGACGAAGCTTGGCAACAGTGAGGTGATGGGTGCTGTTTCACAGGCAGTGAGCGCTGCGCTGGAGCAGTATCTTGAAGAGAATCCAAAGGATGCCCGCGCCATTGTCGATAAGGTTGTACTTGCCGCAACTGCGCGTCACGCTGCCCGCAAGGCTCGGGAACTCGTGCAGCGCAAGACGGTTATGTCAGGCTCCGGACTTCCAGGCAAACTTGCCGACTGCTCTGACCGCGACCCGGCGAACTGCGAGCTCTTCCTTGTCGAGGGAGATTCCGCAGGCGGAACTGCAAAGCAGGGCCGTAATCGTCAGTTCCAGGCCATCCTGCCGTTGAGAGGTAAGATTCTCAACGTGGAGAAGGCAATGGAACACAGGGTTTTCGAAAGCGAAGCAATCCGCAACATCTACTCTGCACTCGGCGTGACGATAGGCACGGAGGAGGATCCAAAGGCTTTGAACCTTACCAAACTCAGATATCACAAGGTTATTATAATGACCGATGCCGATGTGGACGGAAGCCATATCGCCACTCTTATCCTCACATTCTTCTTCAGATATATGCCTGACCTCATCCGCAATGGATATGTATATATCGCAACTCCACCTTTGTACCGTGTGAAGAAAGGCAAGGAGGATGTTTACTGCTGGAGCGACGAAGAACGTTCAGCGGCAGTAGAGCGCATCGGAAAGGGCAAGGATACGGGCCTTCTCGTCCAGCGATACAAAGGTCTTGGAGAAATGGATGCCGAGCAGTTGTGGGATACCACTATGGACCCGGAAAAGCGCATACTCCGTCGTGTGGACATTGAAAACGCGGCAGAGGCTGACCGCATCTTCGCGATGCTGATGGGAGACGATGTCCCGCCTCGCCGTGAGTTCATCGAACAGAACGCCCGATACGCAAATATCGACGCATAGAGGCAACAACTTGATGCTCAATTAAAACTGCCGGACTGGAAAGCCCGGCAGTTTTCATTGGATGTTGGAGGTCACAAACCTGCGACGGTCAGGAGATTCCATTTCAAGACAGATTCCTGACCCCTGCCGCCATTCATTTCTTGTATCCGAGGTTTTCGCCGTTGAGGATACGCTTGAAGTACCAGAGATGGAGCTGGAGGGAGTAATCCCAGAAGGTCCAGGAGTGGTTGCCCGGTGAGAAGAGTGCAACGTAAGGAACTCCCTCTTTCCTGCAGTTCTCCACGAACTGGACACTGCCCTTGAAGAGGCTGTCGTCATAGCCGCAGGATACGAGAAGAAGTTTGCCTGTCCCCTTGGCGCAGGCTATGCGGTTCACTGAAGATTCTTCGTCATATCTCTTGTTGTCAGGAGTGTAAGGGCCGAGAACCTTCGACATCCAGTTTTCTGCCAGGCTCTTGCTGTTGTGGAGGTTGAGGGCTCCGCTCATCGAGCCTGCCGCAACGAACTTTGACGGGTCGTCGAAGAAGATGTTCATAGATCCGTTTCCACCCATGGAGAGACCGGTGATGAAGGTTTTTTCGGGTACGAGATTGTACTTGATTGCCATATCAGGATAGAGCTCGCGGTGGAAGAAATAGCGGTACTGCATTCCGGAAGGGTTGGAGTCATTGGCGTACCAGCTGTTATAGAATCCGTCAGGGCAGATGATTATGAATCCGCTTTCGTCAGCGGCTTTCTGTATGTCGCTCTTGTCCGCCCAGTTCCGATAGCATCCGGACCATCCGTGGAGAAGGTACAGTGCAGGAAGGGAGGCCTCTTTGTAATTGTCGGCATTCTGATTCGGAATGAATACCAGAATCGAATCGTGGCAGTGCAGGTGCTGTGAATCAATGACAATCAGCTGCTGCGCTCTTGCTGTCAGGCATACCATGGCGATGGCCAGCGTAAGGAGTAATTTTTTCATACTATAAATATTTTTTTGTTACTTTTACAGATTCTATGTAATGACAAAGTTATGAAAAATATCAGGATATATCCGGTATTAGCCATATTGGTCGTTCTGATTACTCTATTTTTTCCGAAAGAGGGGAAGTTTCCATACGAGTATCAGAAAGGAAGGCCTTGGATATACGAGACTCTCATCGCTCCGATAGATTTCCCTCTGCTTAAGAGCGAAGCCGAGATGCTGCGGGAGAAAGAGGAGAAGTCGGACCAGTTCATCGACTACTACAACTATGATGCTTCGGTAGCGAAGGTGCAGTTGGAACAATTCTATGCTGCGGCTGCTGATGCCGGCCTTGAAGAGAGCCTTGTCAAATATGTGGCAGGAAAGCTTGGAGATGCATACCGGGTGGGTGTGCTTTCTGAATTCAATGGCTCGGGAGATGGCGTGATTATGGTCAAACGCGACAAACGTCTCTCGGAAATTCCTGAGAGTGAGGTGAAAGATGTCCCGACATTGTATATGACGCTGAAATCCTCCCTCAGATATGATTTTCCGGACCAGCCGATAGACTCACTGATGGACGGAGTCGGGCTCAAGGATTTCATTGTTCCTAACCTTCTCTTCGATGAGAACTTCACCCAACTGGCGCACCGGGAGGCGGTCAATTTCATATCTCCGACCAAGGGAGTGGTTTACGCCGGTCAGCTTATAGTCACGAAAGGGGAGACAGTCACCTCTGACATCTGTGAGATGCTTGACTCCTACAAAGCCGAGTACAAACTGAGCTTCGGCTATCAGGGCTCGTATTTCTCATTGCTGATGAGCCATCTTATCCAGGCACTCGCGATGGTCCTCCTGCTCTTCTTCGTGCTCTTCTTCCTTGAAGAGAAAGTGCTGGACGATATCAGGAAAGTTATCTTCTTCGCATCTCTGCTATTCGTCTCTTTCCTGGTTACGGCCTTGATGTTCAAGTACAATCCGGGGTATCTCTATATTGTCCCGTACTCTGTCCTCGCACTTTTCATCGGTGCATTCTTCCGTCCTTCAGTCGTTGCAGCCACATATACCGTGTCACTGCTTCCGCTGCTGATGATTCCGGATAACGGTCTGGAACTCTTTATGATGAATATGACGGCCGGCGCCGTGCTCCAGTTCGCTTACCAGCGCTTCAACCGTGGATGGATGCAGTTCGTCAACATAATTTTCCTCTTCATTGCAATGGGACTCATATATTCATCGTTCCACGTTGCCAAGTCGGAGGCTGTATTTTTCAGCGAAAGGGAACTTATGCTTGTGGGTATCAACTCGCTTCTTGTGGTGATGATGTATCCTTTCGTGTTCATCATCGAAAAGATATTCTCGTTTGTATCATACTCGCGTCTGTGGGACCTCTCGGATACCAACAACAAACTTCTGCGTATGCTTCAGATGAAGGCTCCGGGTACATTCCAGCACTCTTTGCAGGTGGCCAATCTTGCAGAGAATGCGGCACGCGCCATCGGCGCTGACGCAATGCTGGTAAGAGTGGGCGCGATGTACCACGATAT
Source organism: Candidatus Cacconaster merdequi (assembly GCA_018064345.1). Classification (GTDB taxonomy): domain Bacteria; phylum Bacteroidota; class Bacteroidia; order Bacteroidales; family UBA932; genus Cacconaster; species Cacconaster merdequi. Next base: position 11,822 of record JAGHVK010000030.1, on the reverse strand, counting down.
CGGAAAGAGCGAAAACCCTCTCTGCTTCACCGAGAACCAGCCGAAAGGAATGAATTACCACAAAGGAATGCCATACACTGAGAGCGCCGCTGAAATAATCCGTCACGTGGACGACGGACTTGCTCTGGCTGAAAAGGCAAAGCTGCCGAAGGTGGTGACGGATTTCATATTGACGCATCACGGTACATCCCTGACAGGATTCTTTTACGGCACGTATTGCAAGGAAGGCGGTGATCCGAACAACACTGCTCCTTTCACATACCACGGACAGAAACCGCACACCAAGGAGCAGGCTGTGCTTATGGCAGCGGATTCGATTGAGGCGGCCGCCCGTTCTCTGGAAACCTATACCGAGGAAAGCGTTTCAGAACTCGTTGAGGGAATAGTGTCGGGCAAACGCTCTCAATTCGATGAATCAGACATCTCCATCAAGGACATTGAAACTATCAAGTCCGCTTTCAAGCACGACCTTATGCAGATTTACCACTCGCGCGTCGCTTACCCGAAACGCAGAAATGTAAAGACATACATAAAAGACTGAGAAGAGCCGCCCACGCTGCGACGGTTCCGATGATGTCCCCGCAGCGCACGAACGGCGTGATGGCAGTGTTCCTGTTGACCTCACTTCGGAAGGATGTCTCTTCCCACCACGGAGTGCTGAGAACGACATCGCCCCTCTGGTTGATGATTCCGGAGGTTCCGGTATTTGCGGCGTGTATCAGGTCGCGTCTGTTTTCGATGGCCCTGAGTTTTGCGAATCTGAAATGCTGATGGTAGCCCGGGGTGTCGCCCCACCATCCATCGTTGGTCATAACGGCAAGTATTTCAGCTCCTTTCTTTGCTGCCATCCTTGAAAAATCTCCGTAGATTGATTCGTAGCAGATGAATGCACCTACTGAGGGACCCTGCTTCTTTCCGTGCAGCACTCCCATCTCATCCTGGGTCCCGTAGGTGTTGGGTGAGCCGCCGAACTTTTCTACCAGAGGGCCGAGGAAAGTGAGAACATTGCCGTAAGGGATTATCTCAACGCCAGGAACGAGTTTCGATTTGAAGTAGTAGCTGCTGACTTCGCGGCCGTCTGTTATCATTGCGGTGTTGAAACTGTCAAGCCAAACGCCTCCTTGCAGCCTTGCACTCCGTGAAGGCCTGAGCCGTGAATCGTATGTCCTGTAGGTGAGAGCGCCTAGAATAAGTTCCGCAGATGGATGTCTGTCGAGGAATTCAGCATAACGCTCCATTGACGGGTTGCCGGCAGGGCTGTCGATGTCCACTGCGTATGTGAATGTCTCCGGAGTAATGACATATTCTGTGTTATCCGTCATCTGACCTTCGGCAAGAGCTATGAGTTTCTCGTCCAAAGTCACTTGCGGAGTTATACCGTATTTTGCGAACGGGTCAATGTTGGGCTGGACAACCACCACCTCACAAGGCGAGTCTGTCTCCTTGTAGGAAGCATAACGTATGACTGACAGGCACAGAGGTATGACGACCAAGGCAAGCGACAAGGCTGCCGCGCGGCGGGAGGCTTTCTTCTCACGGGCGGTTATTGCCAGGAAAACCGATATGTTGCATAAGAGAATCCACAAAGAGCCTCCGAGCGTTCCGGTAACATCGTACCACTGTGCAGCGTAAGTGGATGTCGCAAGTGCGTTTCCGAGTACGAGCCATGGCCAGGAAAGCTCGATTTCGAAGTATATGTGTTCCCACGCGAGCCACAGAACTACAAGGAAAAGATAGGGAAGGACGCGAGGTGAATCCGGCCATCTTCTTGAGATGATTTTCCTGAAAACTCCGAAAAGCAGGAAGATGATGGTCATCTGAAGAGCATTGAGCAATAGTGCCGCCACGGCTCCTGCCGGGGAAACGAACCAGATCCAGAAGGTTGTACCGACGTTGAACAGCAGGAATGCTGCATACAGGTAGAGCCAGGCTCCGCGTACTTTGTTTTCGCAGAGCATCTTGTCGAGCAGCAGGAGGGGTACGAACGCAACGAGTGAGATCAAACCGCAGCCCTCTGCGAGAAACGGTAACGAGGCAAGTGCCGCGAACTCAATTATGGCAAGCCACAGATTCAACTTTGGGATTCGTTTCATTATTGCAATTTCAAGTCTATACAAAGTTAGGACATATTTTACAAATTGCTATCTTTGCAGGTTGAAAACAATATCAGATGATTATCGCGAGTTTCGTACGGGCTATACTTATCGGACTGGGGGCATCCATACCTCTCGGTCCGTTGGGTATAATGTGCATACAGAAGACTCTCAGCAAAGGGCGGTGGTCAGGATTCTCCGTCGGGCTGGGGGCTTCTCTTGGCGATACCATCTACGCAGCGATAGCTCTCTTCTCAATTGCTTTCGTCAGCGAATTCCTTGATAACAACCGGCTTTGGGTAATGGTCATAGGCGGTGCAATCATCTTCTTCATCGGTTTGATGATAGCTATGAAGAACCCTATCAAGGATCTACGTCAGACAAAGACAATCAATGCCACGAAGCATCTGCAGGACGTCGGTACGGGCTTTCTGATGACGATGACCAATCCTGGCGCAATAGTGCTGATGCTCGCCTTGTTCGCCTATTTTCATCTTGATCTGGGAAGTGTAGGATACAAGCCGTACGCCGTATCCGTAGTCCTTTCCGGAATATTCATAGGTACTGCGACGTGGTGGTTCATATTGAGCGGAACCATAAGCCTGTTCAGGAAGAGGTTCCGGCTCCGGCAGCTGATTACGGTAAACAGAGTCTCGGGAATAGCGATTGCAGTGTTCGGCCTGATTTCCGTGACAGAGGGACTCTTCCAGATGCTGTTCATCAATTAAACTGAAAACCGGAATGACTCTCAAAGACCTGAATATAGGACAGACGGCAACAATAGAGTCCGTCGGTGGTCAAGGGGCACTGAGGCAGCACTTTCTCGATATGGGAGTAATCCCCGGAGCTGCTGCTACGCTGGTAAAGCTTGCGCCTATGGGGGACCCGATGGAAATCCATATCCACGGTTACGAACTGACAATCCGCAAGGATGATGCTGCACAGATAGAGGTATGTGACGTGCGTCTCGAACAGAATACGGCCTCTGCTGAAAAGAAGATAGACGCACCACACCCCGGACTCGGCGAGGGAGGCGTTTATCACGTCCATAAAGGCGAGAATCCTCTTCCGGACTCAGCGAAACTCACTTTCGCTCTTGCCGGCAATCAGAACTGCGGAAAGACCACTCTCTTCAACCAGCTTACCGGGTCTAACCAGCACGTAGGCAATTTTCCCGGCGTGACAGTGGACCGTAAGGACGGGGTGATAAAGAGGCATTCCAACACTCTTGTCACCGACCTGCCTGGCATATATTCGTTGTCACCATATTCCAATGAAGAAATAGTGACGCGTGATTTCCTGCTGCGTGAAAAGCCGAAGGGAATAATCAATATAGTGGATGCCACGAATATTGAGCGGAACCTCTACCTGACAATGCAGCTTATGGAGTTGAATATTCCTATGGTGCTTGCTCTCAATATGATGGATGAGGTTGTGGAGAACGGAGGCTCGATTCTCGTGAACGAGATGGAAAGGCAGTTGGGAATACCTGTGATACCTGTGTCCGCTGCCCGGAACGAAGGCATTGACGAGCTTGTGGACCACGCCGTACACGTGGCGCACTATCAGGAAGCACCCGGCCGAACTGACTTCTGCTCTGTGGAAGACCACAACGGTGCAGTACACAGATGTCTGCATGCCATAATGCACCTTATTGAGGACCACGCAAAAAGAGCGGACATACCGCTCAGGTTCGCGGCATCGAAAGTTGCTGAAGGTGATGAAACCATACTTGCCGCCCTGCATCTTGACAAGAATGAACTTGAGAGCCTCGAGCACCTTCTGGAACAGATGGAGGCGGAACGTGGGCTTGACAGAAGCGCAGCCATTGCGGATATGCGTTTCAAGTTCATAACTGACGTATGCAAATCCACTGTCATCAAGCCTAAGGAGAGCCGCGAGCATATCAGAAGTTCGAAGATTGACAGAATCCTTACCGGCAAGTGGAGCGCAATCCCGTCTTTCCTGCTGATTATGGCGTTTGTGTTCTGGGCTACTTTCGGCCCGTTCGGGTCCACTCTCTCAGGAATGCTTGAAACGGGGATTGAAAGCCTCACAAATCTCGTGGACAGGGGACTGACGGCATATGGACTGAATCCTGTGGTTCAGTCGCTTGTGATTGACGGTATATTCTCCGGTGTGGGGACGGTCCTTTCGTTCCTGCCCTACATAATCGTGCTCTTCTTCTGCCTTTCGTTGCTTGAGGACAGCGGATACCTTGCAAGGGTAGCCTTCGTCACTGACAAGCTTCTCAGAAAGATAGGGCTCTCCGGACGCAGCATCGTCTCGATGCTGATAGGTTTCGGCTGCACCGTTCCTGCAGTGATGGCTTCCCGTACGATTCCGTCAGAAAGAGACAGGAAGATGACAATACTGCTCACTCCATATATGAGCTGCTCAGCCAAACTTCCGATTTATGCCCTGCTTGCAGCTGCATTCTTCCCTGCGAACAGTACTTTGACCATAATCTCCCTCTATGTGGGAGGTGTAGCCGTAGGCCTCTGTGTGGCATTCGCTTTCCGGAAGACTCTCTTCCGTGGCGAGCCGGTACCTTTTGTGATGGAACTTCCGAACTACAGGCTTCCGGCCATAGGCAATGTGTTCCGTCTGCTTTGGGAGAAGGCGAGGGATTTTGTGTCGCGTGCTTTCACGGTGATATTCGTGGCAACAATAGTGATATGGTTCCTTCAGAAGTTCGATATAAGGCTCAATGTCGTGGACGATCCTGAGCAGAGCATTCTCGCACTGATAGCCGGCTTCATCGCACCTGTTTTCAGTCCTCTCGGTTTCGGTTCATGGCAGATATCCACTGCGCTTATCACTGGCTTTATGGCTAAGGAGAGCGTGATATCCACTCTTACCGTCCTTCTTGGTGGTGGAACTGCTGCAATAGCCTCCTTCATCACGCCTGCTGCTGCAATCTCCCTGCTTGTGTTCATCCTTCTTTATACCCCTTGCATAGCTGCCATCGGAGCCGTCAAGAGGGAACTTGGACGCAAATGGGCTCTCTTTATGGTAGTGGGACAGTGTCTGGTGGCTTGGCTTGTAGCTTTTGCCGTACACTCGGCAGTTATGCTTTTTATTTGACAGAATGAATCTTGCATCGGTGATAGTGCTTCTTGTCGTGGTGTTCGCCGCAGTCCTTGCTCTCAGAAAGATTATAAAGGGCAGGGGATGCTCTACGGGCTGTGACGGATGTCCGCATTCCGCTGACTGCAATAAAAATATGAAAGTATGAACATCTCAATCTATCTTGGCTCATCAATCCATTGCGATTCGAAATACAACACCCTTGCACGCAATTTCGGCCGCATTCTGGCTGAGAACGGACATACCATTGTCTATGGAGGCTCGAATGTAGGCACTATGAAGGATCTTGCCGATGGTGCCCTGGAAGCAGGCGGCAAGGTAATCGGAGTGTTTCCCCGCTCATTCCGTGGTACCCGTGATATCTGGAGCCGTGGAATCGAGGTACAGCGCTCCGATGTTTCAGAAATGATTGAGGTTGAAGATTTTGCCGAAAGGAAAAAGGTTATGGAGGAACTCGGAGAGTGCAGTGTGACTCTTCCCGGCAGTTTCGGTACACTAGATGAACTCTTCACGTATGCTTGCAACCGTTCCATCGACAAACATTCAAAACCTGTATATGTGCTTGACTACGATGGCTATTACGAGCCTTTGAAACAATTGGTCGCAAATATGGCCAAGGCTGGTTTCCTCAAACCCCATCTGAATGATATGATGATATTCTGCTCAAGTGTCGAGGAACTTATGCAGCACTTGTGCAAGTAATATTTCAATCGAATGATAAATAATGGTATATTTGAGAAAAATATAAAGAAATGGAAAAGTCAAAGGTATTCTTCACGGATTTCCATACTGTTGCGTATGGTGAAGGGACTGCGGTAAAACTCAAGAAATTGATAAAGGCCGCCGGGATTGGCAACATAGATATGGACGGCAAGTTCGTAGCTATCAAGATGCATTTCGGAGAACAGGGCAACCTCAGCTTCCTCCGTCCGAACTATGCCCGTGCAGTTGTTGATGTGGTCAAGGAACTGGGCGGAAAGCCGTTTTTGACCGATTGCAACACTATGTATCCGGGCAAAAGGAAAAATGCTCTCGAACACCTCTATTGCGCTTGGGAAAACGGATTCACCCCTTTGACTGTAGGATGTCCGATTATCATTGGAGACGGTTTGAAGGGTACTGACGATGTTGCCGTTCCTGTTGCAGGTGGAGAGTATGTGAAAGAGGCCTGGATAGGCAGGGCTGTGATGGATGCCGACATAGTCATAAGCCTCACTCATTTCAAGGGCCACGAGGCTACCGGTTTCGGAGGTTGCCTGAAGAATATCGGAATGGGATGTGGTTCGCGTGCCGGAAAGAAGGACCAGCACAGCCACGGGAAGGCCACTATCAATGAAGAGAAGTGCCGTGGTTGCCGTAAGTGCCAGAAAGAGTGTGCTAACGGTGGTCTCGTATTTGATGGGACAAAGAAGAAAATGACAATAAGCGAGAATTGTGTCGGATGCGGCAGATGCCTGGGCGCCTGCAATTTCGATGCTATCTGTTTCTTGGAGAACAATGCCAATGAGATGCTCAGCCGCCGGATAGCCGAATACACCAAGGCTGTGATTGACGGCCGCCCGTCATTCCATATTTCACTTGTTCTGGACATTTCCCCGAATTGCGACTGCCACTCTGAGAACGATATCCCAATACTTCCTGATGTCGGGATGTTCGCCTCTTTCGACCCTCTCGCTCTTGATTGGGCTTGTGTGGATGCCTGCCTGAAACTTGAACCTATGCCGGGCAGCCAACTTTACAACAATATCCACAGTGAAGGTTTCGTGGACCATCACGACCACTTCAAGAATTCGACACCGGAGAGCGAATGGCGCTCCTGCCTTGAACAGGCCGAGAAAATCGGTCTCGGCTCAAGAGAGTACGAACTTATAAAGATGTAGGCAGTATTCCGCCATTCCGATGGCGGAACCGGTCAGATTGTTGACTGATTGGATGTCCGGATCAGTTGAGGCTTGCTTTCAGGTCTCCCTCGCCCTCGTCACCACTCTTCCATGACGGTACCACTTCAACCGTCCAGATTGTGGAATTGGTCAGGAAACTCCCTATGATATTGGTGCGGTAGTTTCTTTTGACAGGAATCGAATTGAACTGGCAATCAATCAGAACACCTCCCGGCTTCATTGAAAAGCCGATGTTGCGGATATCCTTCTCCTGTTCATTGGCATATTTGTTACCGAGCACATATACCATGAAGATTGTAGTCGGGTCAGCTGCGGCAGCGTATGATGCATAGCATTTGTCCACAGCCGCTTCCGGTGTTATCGTCACCTCCTGCTCCTCGGATGCTTCCCCGTTGTAAACGTTGAACGCGGTTGGCAGATTAGTCCTGAATGAAAACTTCTTCGGCTCGTATGAAGCGTAGGATGCGGCAGTCGAGCCGGCTTTCAGGTCAGGAAGGTCGGTGGTGATGACATTTACCTGTGCCAGCGGACGGTATAGTTTCACGTTCATTGCAGGTGTCCCGTCGTATGTGAACTGTATCCCTGCAAAGAATGCGTCGAAAGTGTCTGAATTGCCGATTTTGGCGATATTGGTGAATTTTACCCGTTGCAGGTTGCTTACGTCGTAGCTTCCGCTCTTGTCAGCCCAGAATGCGATGGCGTATGTGTGGTTCTTTACGAGGGTTAGTTCAAAAGTCTGAGTCCTGACGCCTTTTTCAGATGCTTTCACTTCGCGGTAATACACGGCATCCTGCTGAAGGATATCCCTTACTTCAATTATCCATCGGTCGATGTTGGCGGCTGCTCCGTCCCCGTCAGAAACGGCCTTGCTCTGCAATGCGTCCAATTCGACTCTTGCAGTCACTCTCCCGACATCGTTTGAAAGGTTCGCTTCAATCTTCGCGCACCCTGCACATAACAGTATGGCGGACAGCAGGATAATTGATAATTTATGAGAAGTGACCATATTCCTTTGCTTATTGTTCTGTAAAATCAGGTTCATTCCATTCAGGCTTTATCACTACGTTCCACTCAGCATCACCGCTCATCAGGTTGCCGAAGACATTCGTTCGGAAATTGCGCTGCATCGGGATTGAGGCGAAAGAGTATGCTATCTTTTCTCCATTTGACTTGAATTCGAAATCGACATCGTAGAGCTCCTGTTCCGTGCCAACGAACACATAATCCATGAAGATGGTAGTCGAATCGCTGGCGGAAGCATACGAGTAATTGCCTTTGCCGTAGCAATTCCCTTCGGTCAGCGTGACGTCACTCTTGCCTGACAGGGCTCCGGTAAGGGCATTGAATTCGCTGTAAAGTTTTGCCTTGAGTTTGATATCCTTTGGCTCGAACTTGGCGTATTCGGCTGCATTGCCAATCTCTTCATACACCTTCCCGGCATCGAGGGTCACTATGTTCAGTTGTCCGAACGGGCGGTAAAGTTCAGCCGAAACACTTCCGCTCGCGGTGGACCTGTACTCTTTCATGCAGAAGAATGCATCACGGGAATCCTTGCCGGATATTTTGTCCGTGGCCTTGATTGACTTCAGGCTGGCGGTAGAATACGACCCTTTGGTGTCTGCCCAGAATACGAATCTGTAAGTCTGGTTCTTGACGAGGGTGGCCTTGAAGGTGTTTGTAAGGCCGCTCTGGTTATCCTTCTCCTGACGGTTGTAAAGGATTCCGCCATTGTCGTATATCTCCATTATCCAGTGATTGACCCCAGCGGCTTTTCCGTCATTGTCCCAGACGGCCCTTGAAATCAAGGCCGCGTTTGGAAGTGATGCGGTCACGTCAATCTCCACCAGGTCTTTCCTGTTGTCTGAAGATTTTTCCAGTTCCTTGCTGCAGCCTGCAAACAACAGTACCACAGCTGAAACCACTATGAGAAACTGTTTCATATTCCTAATAGTAATAATTGGTTCCCGGGAAGGCGGTCAGGCCCGCCCGGGAAAAAGAGATTCTATAATACTCCAATGGTTGGATTCCAATCTGTGCCGCCTTTCGTGTTGCCCGAAATGAACGTGTTTTCAGCCTTCGCTTTCAGAGAGAAATTGGCAGTGTTGCCGGTAATAGTATTGTTCTTGAAAGTGAATTTGAAATCAGGGTCCTTGTTACCATCAAGTGCCTTGACGATATCTCCGCCTGAGAATGTACAATTCTGAACGTCAATTCCAGCAATATTGCCATTGTTGATCATTATTGCCCAGGAGTACATATTTGTAACCTCGCAATTAGTAACCTTGATGGTTGTTCCTGGAATCTGGCCGTTTGTGTAAATGAAGTATCTGATATCCTGGCACGTGCAATTCTCGATTTCGATTGTCTTAGGCTGCGCTGTTTCTGAAGGCTGGATGAAAATGGCAGTCCTGTTCTTGGAATTTGGACCTGTGAAACTGCAATTCTTGATGAGAAGATTCTCAACCTTTGCATCCTTGCTGATATCTACGAATCCGTTGCTGAAATCGTAGTTGTCTATCGCGGCAATATTCGGAGTGAACTCCTCCAGAACAAGTCCCTTGATGTCAGCTCCTGCAGGAATGGAAATCTTTTCCACAACCACATTCTCCGCCTGCTTCAAGGTGACGTTCTCTGCGAGTGTTGCAGGAATAGTAATGTTGCTTGTATTTTCAGTTATAGTTACAGTCTCACCTTCAGCAGCTTCAGAGAGTGCCTTCTCAACTGCATTGCCGATGGTCTTTGTAATCACACCCTCTGAGGTGTTGCTTGCATCGATTGAGCCGGCATTTACACGACCTACGATTGCACCTACGTTGTAGTCTTTCTTGCCGTAAGAATTGATTGTCTGGTCAGCAGTGATTTCTGCACCGAGAACCTGATTATCTTTAATTGTTGTTTTGCTGCAGTCAGCTGCGCCAACAATACCACCGAGGTCACGGTATCCCTTGATAACCACATTCTTTGCAATGCTATTGCTGATTTCGCCGCCATCATTGTCAAAAGCGCTGAAACCAACGATAGCGCCACACTTGTCACCGTTGTCATATTCGCTACCTGTCCAATTAGGAACTGCAGTGATTTCAATATTTTCAGCCTTGCAGTTCTTTACTTTTCCGTAAATTGAACCGATGATTCCTCCCATCTGGCGGCATCCTGCCAGTTCTGCATTCTTTACGCCGACGTTTTCAATGAGACCACCTGGGAACATCTTGCCGGCAACAACGCCTGCAGCTCCACCTACAACTGAAACTTTTGCTCCATCAATGGTGAAGTTCTTGACTACAGCGTTGCTTACGAATGAGAATAGTCCTGCATTCAAGTCAGAGTTGCCAAGGTTCACGTTAAGGTTCTTGATAATCTTATCATTACCGTCGAATGTTCCCTTGAATGAGAGAACGTCACTCTTTCCGATAGGAGTCCACGCACCATTGTTGAGGTCAATGTCTTCGAGGAGTTTAACGGTCTTGCCAGCGAATGTATTGCCGGAATTAACCTGCTGTGCAATCCAAGCCAGTTCTGAAGGACGTGCGATGTTGTAGATTCCATCGTTGTCCGGAGTTACGGCAGTAATCATTCCTTCGCTCCAACGCTCGAATATATATTCATCTTCCCAGTCAGGATTGATGATTACATTCCATTCTGCGTTGCCGCTGAGTAAGTTACCTATGATGTTAGTGCGGTAGTTGCGCTGGAGAGGGACAGCAGTGAACTCATATTCATTGCTTCCTGCCTGAGAATCAACTTCGAACTTGAACTTGATATCCCTTGGGTCTTTTTCATCTTTGCTGGCGAACACGTATGCCATGAACATAGTTGCCATTGACGGGTGATTTTCATAACTCTGCTCGCCCTTGCCATAGAATTGTCCGGCAGTCAGTTCGACTTCACCTTCTTCACTGGCTTCTTCTGTCAGCACATTGAACTTGGATGGCAATGTGAGTGTGGCCTTGAAATTCTTTGGTTTGAAAGCATTGTATGCACCAGCGTTAAGTGCATCGAGGAAAAGGTCGTTAAGGTCTGTGGTGATTACATTCAGCTGTGCGAACGGACGGTAAAGAATTATTGTCTTCGAGAATGATTCAGTGAAAGTGAGGTTTTTCTCAACGGCAGAGAACGCGTCTTTTTCGTCCAAGTTGGCAGTTGCGTCATTGAATGTAACGGCTCTCAAGTCAGTTACATCGAAATATTCGCCTCCGTTGTCAGCCCAGAATGCAAATGTGTACTGCTGGTTCTTGAAGAGTTTTACTTTGAAAGTGTGCTGAAGAGTCCCGGCGGTTTCGTTTTCAACCTTTCTTGAATAAACGGCTCCGGATGCGTCGCGTACCTCCATAATCCAGCGCTTGATGAATGCGCCCTGGCCATCGTTGTCAATGGTCGCTTTTGAAATCACTGCATCTGTAGTGGCAGCAGTGAAGCTTGCCTCAACCATTTCGCCATCTGTGGCGGTCCTGGCCTCGAACTGTTCTTTGTCGCATCCTGCAAACAACAGTGCGGCAAAGGAAAGAAGCAATAGATACTTTTTCATGATAATGATATTAATAAATTAATGAATATTATTTGTTTTGTTTCAATTGGCTCCCGGTCGGGCGCTCAGGCCCGGATGGGAAAAATTTGCATTAATTAAAAATGTTCGTAACTTTGCCCTCGTAAGGCGATTTTAAGTCGAGAGGAGGCAAGCTCTCGTGCTCTAAGTACAACAGGACATTTGATTCATTTTGAACAGGTGTCCTGTTTTTGT
>JAGHVK010000074.1 GCA_018064345.1 Candidatus Cacconaster merdequi | reverse complement strand
GCACTATACGGCACTGCCATCGGAGAAATAAAGGGTTAAAAAAGATATGGCTGCGAGTAAAATCACTATCAAAAAGGTCTGCGAATGGTGCGGACAGGAATTCTATGCGAAAAAACTTACTACAAGGTTCTGCTGCAAGCGCTGCAACGAGCATGCTTACAAGGCGAAACTTCGCAGGAGCCAGGTCAGCCTAGTAGAGAAAGAACTACTTGAGGAAGAAAATGCAAAAGTGCAGGAGCATTTTGACGGAAAGCAGTTCCTGACTGTGATTGAAACCGCTGCCCTCCTCGGCCTGACGAGGATGACTGTCTACAATATGATATATAGCGGAAAACTACCCGCATCAAGATTGTCATCCAGGCTCACGCTAATAAGAAGGTCAGACATTGACCTAATGATGTCTGGAAACCCCTACTCCAAGATTTCCAAACCGAAGGACGAGCCTATCACCGAGTTCTATACCACCAACGAGATCAAGGAGAAGTTCGGAGTCTCGAACAGCTGGATATTCAAGGTCGGCAAGGAGAAGAACATCCCCAAGATCTTCAAGATGGGAAACACCTACTGGAGCAAGTCCCATATTGATAAAGCGGTCGCTGCGCTACAACCGGATGAGTCTATCACTGAATGGTATAGCGTTCCCGATATGCAGCAGAAGTTCAATATGTCCCTGTCGGCGATCTACAACTTCGCCCATGACTATTCCATCCCGAAGAAGAAGGTTAAGAGGGAGGTCTACTACTCCAAGAAGCACATAGACATTGCCAAGGGAATCGCAGAGCCGGAGAAGCCGCAGTACTACTCCATGAAGGAAGCCATGGAAAAATTCGACATGACCAGGGACCAGCTGTTTCACTATATAAAAAGGTATAACGTCCCGAAATACATGGAGGGCAAATACGTCAGAATCGCCAAGAAAGAGCTTGACGCAGTCCTTGCTCCTCCGGAATTGTTCAGATAGGCACCGGTATACTGCCGGTATACTTTTTAACCTCGTTCACACCGGCTTTGTTTGTACCCAAATTTTACAAATACACTCTATTTCAAACATTTATTAATTCTAAATTCTTCATTATGAACACGAGTCCTTACTCAAAACACGTATGCACGACGGTCCACCTTCGCAGGCGGCCTATAACCAATGACCGCATTTCACTCTATCTGGACTACTACCCTGCTGTCCGCAATCCCAAGACGATGCAGATGATGAGGCGTGAATACCTCGGAATCTACATCTTCGCCAAGCCCAGGAACGAGATGGAGCGGGAGTTCAACCAGGAGATGCTCGAAAAGGCTGAACTCATACTCTGCCGCAGGCAGACAGCCCTGATCAATGAGCAGTTCGGATTCCTTGACCGATACAAGATGCAGGAGGATGCACTCGCCTATTTCAAGGCTTTCGCGAACAAGAAGGGTGAAAAGTATCTCTTTGTCTATGCCCATTTCAAGGATTTCACGAAGGGCAAATGCACGTTCGGAGACCTGAACGTAGCTTTCTGCAAAAAGTTCAGCGAATATCTGCAGAATCAAGCCAGGGGCCTAAGATTAGGACAGAAATTATGTGCGAATACCGCCGCTTCCTATTGGTCGCATTTCCGTGCCTTCCTGAAGAAGGCCTATCTGGACAAGTACCTTAACGAGAACATCAATGATTACCTCGAGGCACTTGACACCGAGGATGTCCACAAGGAGTTCCTGACGCAGGAGGAACTATACCGGCTGGCCGAAACGCCGTGCAGGATCGATGTGCTGAAGAGGGCAGCTCTGTTCTCCTGCCTGACAGGATTGCGTATCAGCGACATCTTGAACCTCACTTGGGAGAATGTGACACTGGCGCCCGACCTTGGCTATTGCATCAGGATCAGAACCATCAAGACCGGGACAGAGGCTACCCTACCTATCAGCTATGATGCTTATTCTCTCTGCGGAGAGCCCGGGACAGGAAAAGTGTTTAAGGGCCTTGGTAAGGGAATGATCCGCAAGCCTATGCAGGAATGGCTCTTCGATGCCGGAATCACGAAGCATATCTCATTCCACTGCTTCCGCCACACTTACGCCACGCTGCAAATTGCTGCCGGCACGGATATATATACTGTGTCAAAGATGCTCACCCACAAGAACGTCGCAACTACACAGATATATGCTGATCTGGTCAGCTCGAAGAAGAGAGAGACCGTCGACA
>JAGHVK010000011.1 GCA_018064345.1 Candidatus Cacconaster merdequi | reverse complement strand
GGCCAGCCAGCCCGTGGTCCGACATCAGGATCGGAGGCGTATTTGAAAAGCGCTCCGGCGTCAGATTCCCGCCAAGGTCTGAGAACGAGCCGTTCTGTATCCAAAATCTGCATACTTATTTGGATGTTTTAGCGTTATTATCAATTATTTTCAGGATTTCATCCCACAACTCTTCCTTGTCGCTGAGGTCAATCGCTACATCCGGAACAAGAGTCTTGTCATCCACATGCTCTGCATCCGGACGTGCGAAAAACTTGCAGCTGATGGTTCCTATTATATCAGTGTTCGGCAGTCTGTAAGGAAGAATCTCGCCGTAATGGGAAGGTGAGAAAGTGGAGTTCGAACCTGCTATTATGCCGATGTGGTTGTCCCTCGCCAGGGTCATGAGTATGCCGGCGCTGCTGTACGTCTTTTCGCCTTGTACGAAAATGACATTGCCTTCGAACACCTCTGGCTGCACGAAATCTGGGCCGACCGCTCCTGCGGGCATCGGATACAGCTCATCGATGTGACCATCTGCCTCCCAGCTCTGCTTGGCAATGGCGATGCGTGGGTTGTAGGCTCCCATCAGCCGGGAGAATCGGAGGGATGAGGTCAGAGTCCGTAATTGCTCAAATGGGCGGAGGCGGATGAGCAGCTCATCACAGAGCATGCTGCTGCCACCATTGTTATATTGAGCATCGACAATGAGGTTCTTTATGCCGTTTTCTTTCATTTCGGCGAACATCTCATCAAGCATTGTGTCCCATCGTGGAAGATATTCATTGCCCATGGTGCGGGCGTCAGCACATTGATTGAACTGCAGGTAGCAAAGCTGGCGCTCTGGGAAAATGATGTAGTGGAACAAATCGCCCCAATTAGCCATGACAGCATCGGAGGGCTCGTCCAGTGCCTGCTGTTGCTGCTGAGCGGCTTTTCTTTTCTCATTCAACTGTTTAAGGTCAATGACATCCGTATGCTTGTCATGCAAGTCGCCCAGGGTCTCGATGAGCAGGGAGACAAAGTCTGAGTCATTGTCGCATGCGGCGCACTTTGCCAGGAGTGCTTTCTCTCCTGCAAAGAGCTGCTCCCTGCGCTCCTTCTTAATGTAATAAGGGTGCGTGTCGGACAGCATATCGACGAACAGCATGGCGTCACGCTGATACTTATTGCCGTTAACGTAAGCCTCGTTGTTGAGGAACAGGGAATCGTCGAGTGCCTTGAACTGACTGAGATCCTGTGCCATCAACAGAGTGCCAGATATGGTGGCGATGATTGATAAGAGAACTCGTTTCATTGTTTTTCTGTTTATGCATTACTGTTTCTTCGTCTTCAATCTTTTATAGCTTTTCGGAAAAGGCTTTTTACCAGCAGTTTGTGGAACACCCATATTCCGAAGAAATATATTCTGCCAAGGAAATTATTGAATTTCACTACGGTTGTAACTGCGGCTTCCTGCCAGCCGTGTTCCGGCTTGGAGCAATAGATGCCCACCCAGAAGCATAGGTGCTTGTCGTTCTTACAGATAATGATTTCTTCGTCGCTACGCTCTACTATCAGATTACGGAATCCGCCGCCTCCCTGAAGTCCAAAGGGCTTTACCAACGCATTCCGCATCTTCATCAGCCATGCTACAGGCTTTGGGAAGTTGCAGAACATCGCCTCGAAGATACGGTCGGGCGTAAGCGGCTCCATCGGTCTGATCCTTTTGGAAACGCTGTCATTGTAATCAGAAGGTAAGTATTTGTCGATCAGTTTCATTTTGTATCCATCAAGACATCACAATATCGCTTTCATTCCCGGAATCATCCGCACGAACCAGGTGAGCAGATAGGAGACAACCGTCGTGGATATGCCGATGAAGATAAACTTGCCGAAGGCTCCCATCCAAATTGTGTCGGTTGCGAACTGGATTCCAAGCATCAGGAGCAGGTGTAACACATATGCCCCGTAGGATTGTGCCGCGCACCATTGCATAAAAGGGGACGTTGACGAAAACACCTGACGGAACAGCCATATCAGGCCGAAGCAGAGGAACACGCATAGCAACGATTCATATATGCCGTACCACTTCAATACGAAGCCGCTCCACCCGTTGTTGCCAAGGATGTACATCCCGACGGCAAGAGCAGACCCGGCAAGGAGTGAGACAGCACCCGTGACGTTGCTCATCTTGTCGAACCACTTAAACCGTCCGGACAGTATGCCGACAGCGAACAACACGGCATATTGCAGATAGTGGGCGGGCTCTATTTTGAGGGGTACCATAATCCAGTTGTCCTGTGGGCTTACCTTGCGTATGAAATAACTGCCGATGCCGATAATTAGTCCGAGAATCAACAATCCCGTGATTGTTGGCCTCGATGTGCATTCTTCTGAAATGGGGCTGCAGAACTTACGTATCAATGCATATATGAGACAGAAGGCCAGCAGGCTCTCTACGAACCACATGTGTGCAATCTCAAATGTTCCGCTGGCCGCTGAGATAATTGCTCCTATTACCAACAGAGGGATTCCAAGCCGCATAAGCTTCTTTTTGACAAAGGCTTTGCCTCCCTGCCTGTCATAACTCCCCGGAACGAAATATCCCGATATCAGAAAGAACAGCCCCATGAAGAATCCGGCATTCACGGAAAAGAAATGCCAGATCCAAGGCAATAATTCATCCGGATTGCTCGGTTTATATGCCCATCCTCCGCCATTCCCGTATGCCTGCCCTGCGTGATGGAATATGACCAGAACAGTAAGAAATACTTTCAGGTTGTCAAGGTAATGCTCTCGAATATTCATGTAAAATTCTTTACCGCCAAGCAATTCGTATTTATCTCATTCTGCTCCTTACGTCAGTACCGGCGCCGGTTCCCTTGTATTTGCTCTGGGCGGTGTTGAAGTTATATCTGATGGAGAGCTTTATTCTCTGATTGTCCATTCTGTTGGTCTGCTTGATGATGTGGCTTCCGCTGTCGACCATAATATTGTACCTGCCGAGACCGGCAAGGTCAGTCCCTTCAAGCCTGAGTACCAGAGTGTTGTCAATGAGTGACTTCTGAACGGCGGCGGATATGTCCAGGAAGTTGTTTGTCATCATAGAATTCTGGGAATATGCTTTGCTATGATACTCCCCGCCGAACTCTATCTGCCATCCTTTCTTGAATCTTAGGGTGTTGAACAGCTGGGCGATGGCCATAGGCTTGTCGCTGAATGATACCATTCTGCGGCCAGAGACCTCGCGAGGGTCGGGCATATCAAGAGTCAACCATTGCTGCTGCACACCGGCGGTCCAGTTCAGGGTCCAGATCCCGACAGTCGGGGCTGCATTTACGAACCAGGCAAGCGTCCTTATCGGTTTGTTGAGGTTTGTCGGATAGACAATGACAACGCCTTTGTCGTTGTACAGTTCCGACCACTGTGAAATGGCATCTTCTATGCGTGAGTACTGTGTTACCAAAGTTAGCCATTTCCAATTGACATTCAACCCCAGGTCGTGGTTGGTCTGTGGCTGGAGTTTGGCGTTACCGCTCTGATATACGTACCTGCTGTGGTACCTTATCGCACTGCTGAGTGACTCGAAATCAGGCCTGTGGGTTTTTGCGGAGTAGCTCAGCTGCATCTGGACCGGTCCGAATGCATTGGCATAAGAGAGTGTCGGGAACAGGTTGTCATACTTCCTGCTCAAGTCATCTTCCCCTTTCAGGTCGTCATAGATGTAGTTTACGTGTTCATAACGCAATCCTGCACTGAATTGTCCGGCTTTCTGGAGGTAGAAGCCATAGGTGGCAAACAAAGCGATGTTGTCTTCGCTGACTTTTGATGCTGATGAAGGTACGGAAGTGCTGCTGATGATGTAATCGTCATCCTTGCGCGAGAAGACGTCTTCCGAACCTGCCTGAAGCATACCCTGCCATATCGGGTACGAAAGCACGAGTTTGGTGGCATACATCCGGCTGCCGCTGTGAGACAGATAATTGACATCATCATCCTGCCCCATGTCGCTTTTTTCCACAGTATGTGCGTCCTGAGAGGTCTTCATTCCGTAGTAATCGGCATTGAAATCTATTCCCAGTTTGCCGGCGCGCCCATTATAGTATGCATTGGCAGACACCCCGTATGGTACGTTGTCGTTGTGGTGGTGGCCTTCTGCAAGCAGATGGTCTGTCCAGAGCCCTCCTTCAAAAACATTTTCGTCAATCAGTTGGTTGACATCTACTTTCGGGTTCATCTCTGCTTCTACGCGGAATCCGATTGAGTGATTGTCAGAAATCTGCCAGTTCATACCACCGTTCACGCCTGTATTCGTCATCGTCTGTACGAAATCCAAGGTCCCTTCCTGCTTGAACTCAGGAGTCCCGAATGTCTGCTGAAGCATATTGCTCTCCTGACGTGATGTGTATTTCAATGCATTCACCCCGGCGAAGATGTCCACTCCGTTATGACGGAAGTTCGCTTTCAGGTAGCCGGACGGATCGTTGTAACCGTTATAGAGTGATTGCTCGTCCGTCAGGCCTGCATTGAACCCGAAACCGTCACCCTGATGCTTTACGGTGCGTATCCTTACTACGCTCCGCACACTTGCATTGTACTGGGCGCCCGGGTTCGTGATGACTTCGATACTTTGTATTTCATTGCTCTGCAGGCGGTCAAGCTCTGTCATGTCGGTGACTTTCCTGCCGTTGATATATACAAGTGGCGCTCCCTTGCCTACGACCTGCAGCCCGTCCTGGCTCTTTATCACTCCGGGCGTTCGGGCGAGTACATCATTTGCGGTGCCTGCCGTCTCCAGGACCGTGCCGTGTATCGAGGTTTGCAGGCCCTCTCCTGAAAGCGTGGTTTTTGGGATGACGGCGGATACAACCGCTCCTTCGAGGAATTCTGTATCTGGAGATAGTTTGATGGTGATATTGTCGGAAGGATTCAGGTACTGGGTCTTGTATCCGATCATTGATACCATCAGCAACTGATTCTTTCCGTCTGCCGCTATGATGTAAGAGCCGTCTTCATTTGTGGTTGTTCCTGCCACCACTGTGGAGTCTGTCTTCGAAAGGACAACCACGTTCGCAAAGGGGACAGGTTCTCCTTTTTCATCCACCACTTTCCCTTTCCAGTCACCGGCCGCGAACGCTGCCGCAGGCAGCAAGGTCATGATAATCAATAAAGCAAAGTTTTTCATCTTGTCTGTTTTTTGAATAATGATTCTGCCGGCCGTTAGCCGGATTCAATATTAGAGACGCAAAGATAAGCAAAATGTTACATAAAATAACAATAGTTATATTACAGGCGTTATAAATTAATTCATAAAAATAGTCTTATATTTGTGCCGTGTTATATAACATCTGTTTGAATTATGCCAAGACGTCCACAGTTTTCTAAAGAAGATATAGTTGCCGCCGGCCTCAGAATAGCGAGGAGGGACGGATTCGAGTC
>JAGHVK010000062.1 GCA_018064345.1 Candidatus Cacconaster merdequi | reverse complement strand
CACACAGCACATCGGTGCATACAATGTAACCCTTTCCGATGGGCGAAAGTTTACTTTCCTCGACACACCTGGGCACGAAGCATTTACCGCTATGCGTGCCCGCGGTGCGAAAGTGACTGACCTGGCCATCATCATCGTGGCTGCGGATGACGCCATTATGCCTCAGACAGTTGAGGCCATCAACCACGCCCAGGCGGCCGGTGTCCCAATGATATTTGCTATCAATAAGATAGATAAGCCAGGTGCCAATCCTGAGAAAATCAAGGAACAGCTTGCCAATATGAACATCCTCGTTGAGGACTGGGGCGGCAACTACCAGTGTCAGGAAATCTCTGCGAAGAAAGGAATCAATGTGGACAAGCTTCTCGAGAAGGTGCTTCTTGAAGCCGACCTGCTGGAACTCAAGGCCAATCCTCACAAACTCGCAGTCGGCAACATCATAGAATCCTCACTTGACAAGGGAAGAGGATATCTTGCGACGGTGCTCGTACAGTCAGGTACTCTCCGGGTAGGTGACCCTATCGTAGCAGGCTGCTATGCAGGCCGTGTAAAGGCTATGTTCAACGAACGTGGCCAGAAACTCAAGGAAGCCGGTCCTTCCACCCCTGTATCAGTGCTCGGCTTGAGCGGAGCCCCTACAGCCGGTGACACCCTCAACGCAATGGAAGATGAGAAGGAAGCCCGCGACATTGCAAACAAACGCGAACAGTTGATAAGGATTCAGGGAATAAAGACTCAGACCCACGTGACACTCGAAGAGATCGGACGAAGGATTGCCCTCGGCAACTTCCAGGAACTCAATATTATAGTCAAGGCTGACGTGGACGGTTCAATCGAAGCTCTGTCCGATTCTCTGATAAAGCTCTCTACTGAGGAAATACACGTGAATGTGATTCACAAGGCTGTCGGTGCCATTTCAGAATCCGATGTCCTGCTTGCCGTAGCATCCAACGCAATCATCATCGGCTTCCAGGTACGTCCTATGCCGAATGCACGTAAACTTGCTGAAAAAGAGCAGATTGAAATCCGTCTCTACTCTGTGATCTATGATGCGATAGAAGAGGTCAAGAGTGGTATCGAAGGTATGCTTGCTCCTGAAGAGAAAGAAGAGGTTACTGCCAACGCTGAAGTCCTCGAGACCTTCAAGATATCGAAAGTCGGAACTATCGCCGGATGTATGGTACGCGACGGCAAACTGATCCGCTCTGCGAAAGTTAGAGTAATCCGCGACGGTATCGTTGTCTATACCGGAACGCTCGGTTCTCTCAAGAGGCTGAAAGATGATGTCAAAGAGGTGGCCTCCGGCTTCGACTGCGGTTTGAGCATAGACGGATTCAACGACATCAAAGTAGGCGATATGATTGAGGCTTACCAGATTGTGGAAATAAAGAGGACTCTTTAGATCCTGAATGGGAATGGATGAACTTCTTGCCATATCCCCGGTTGATGGACGTTATGCCTCCATTACGGGGAAGTTGTCCGCCTTTTTCTCGGAATACGCCCTTATGCGCTACAGAGTCAAGGTGGAAGCGGAGTATTTCATTAGGTTATGCGAAATTCCCCTGCCGCAACTGAGAGGGTTCGATGAATCAGTCATACCTCTTATCCGCAAGATATACATCGACTTCACAGTTGATGATGCGCAGCAGATAAAGGAGATAGAACGCACTACCAACCACGACGTGAAGGCAGTGGAGTACTATCTGAAGAGACGTTTCACTGAACTCGGCATTGAGCAGTATTCAGAATTCATCCACTTCGGCCTGACCTCTCAGGATATCAACAACACAGCAATCCCTCTCGCCCTTATGGATGCCATCAGGGATGTTTATCTTCCTGAAATAAATGAGGTTACCTCTTTGATAAGCGGAATGGCAAGGCAGTGGAGCGATGTTCCGATGCTCGCCCGTACACACGGCCAACCGGCCACGCCGACAAGAGTCGGAAAGGAGATGGCTGTTTTCGCTGCACGTCTCTTCTCCCAGACTGAATCCCTGGAAAAATGTGAGTTTCCCGCGAAATTCGGAGGCGCTGTCGGGAATATGAATGCTCATCACGTCGCATACCCGGGCATAGACTGGAACGGCTTCGCAAAATCATTCATAGAAGACAGGCTGGGGCTCAAGCGTTCCTATCCTACCACACAGATAGACCACTATGACGGGCTTGCAGCAATCTTCGACAACATCAGACGCATCAACACTATCCTGCTCGATTTCTCCAAGGACATCTGGACCTATATCTCGATGGAATACTTCAGTCAGAGAATCGTACAGGGAGAGGTCGGCAGTTCAACCATGCCACATAAGGTCAATCCGATAGACTTCGAAAATGCGGAGGGCAACCTTGCCCTGGCCGACGCTCTCTTCGGATTCCTTTCTGAAAAGCTCCCTGTTTCAAGATTGCAGAGAGACCTCACCGACTCCACCGTTCTGCGGAACATCGGGGTTCCTTTGGCGCATTCCATCATTGCCCTGTCGTCCTTGAAGAAGGGTATCGGGAAACTTATTCTCAACAGGCAGAGGATTGATGCAGACCTTGAAAACAACTGGGCGGTGGTTGCAGAGGCTATCCAGACGATACTCCGGCGGGAGGGCTATCCGAAGCCTTACGAAACTCTGAAGTCCCTCACACGCAACTGTTCTCACATCACAAAGGAAGCCATCAGGGACTTCATTTCATCCCTCGACATAGAAGAAAGGGTGAAAGCGGAACTCTACGCCATCACCCCTCAAAATTACACAGGTATCTGATACTGCTACAGGACCTCTTTTATTCCTTGAAGATGCATTCCGTTGGAGCCCTTGATAAGTATGGTGCGCCCGGAAAGCGGATTCCCGACCAGATACTCACGCAAGGAATCCGAATTGTCGAAACAGGTGATTCCTGCCGCAGATTCAGCTATTAAGCCTGCCGCAGCCTTGAATTCCCCGCCAACAGCGTAAATGTCGCTGCATACTGAAACTGCCAGGGAGAGAATGTCCTTGTGCTCCTGAAGTGAATCCTCTCCCAATTCAAGCATATCTCCAAGAATCAGGGTCTTGCCACCGAAATCCATGGAACTGAAATTTTCGAGGGAGGCTTTCATACTGGTAGGGTTTGCGTTGTATGCATCCACTATCAGCACATTTTTCTCCGTCCTGACAAATTGGGAGCGATTGTTTGACGGAACATATTCCTCAATGGCAGCTATGGCTTTCCGGAGCGGAACTTCAAAGTACCGGCCTATGAAGACAGCGGCAAGAACATTGTCCAAATTGTAAGCACCTACAAGTTTGGTGGAAATTGTAGCGGGACAATCATCAAGAGTCAGATTCACAGTCAAGAAAGGGTTGTCCAACGTCGGAGGGACAATGCAGGCCTTCTGAAGGCTTGCGCCGTATGCTCTTGCTCCCATCCCTTTGCGATGACCGACCATTTCACATATATCTTCGCTGTCCGCATTGTAGAAGGCTGTTCCCCCGCTCTGGCGCAGATAGTCAAACAGTTCACCCTTAGTCTTCTTCACACCGTCAAAAGAGCCGAATCCAAGAAGATGAGCCTTGCCGACGCTTGTGACAAGACCGTGGGTAGGAGCGGCTATGGATACTAGGGATGCTATCTCTCCGGGAGCGCTCGCGCCCATCTCGACCACAGCTATCTGCGTCTTCTCGTTAATATCGAGAAGCGTCAAAGGGACACCGATGTGGTTGTTGAAATTCCCTTTTGTTGCAACAATGCGGTACTTTTTGGAAAGGACCGCGGAAATCAACTCTTTAGAAGTGGTCTTACCGTTAGTCCCGGTGACTCCTATGACAGGTATATCGAACTGCTTGCGATGGTGTGCAGCAAGCATCTGCAAAGTCTTCAGCGCATTTTCAACAACGATGCACTTATGACCCTTGAAAGATTCGGCTCCAAGTGAAACGCGATCCACTACAGCATACTTTGCTCCTGATTCAAGAGCTTGAAGAGCATAGTCATTGCCGTCGAACTTGTCACCTTTCAGGGCGAAGAACATACTCCCGTCAACCACTGCCCGACTGTCAGTCGTCACTCCGGTACATTTTTTATAGAGATTGTACAACTCTTCAACACTGATCATTCCTATTTCTTTCCAGTACTTCCGAATCCCCCTTCTCCTCTTCCGCTCTCTTCCAGACTTTCCGCCGGAACCCACTCCACCTTTTCATAACGGGCAACCACCATCTGAGCGATACGTTCTCCGGGATTGACCACGAATTGTTCATTGGAAAGGTTCACAAGTATTACTTTTATCTCTCCCCGGTAGTCCGCATCAATCGTACCCGGAGCATTGACTATAGAGATTCCGTGCTTGGCTGCAAGCCCGCTCCTCGGCCTTATCTGCGCTTCATATCCCTCTGGCAGCTCTATGTGGATTCCTGTGGGAATCATCGCCCTCCCGAGGGGAGCGAGGGTTACAGGGCTTTCAAGATTTGCCTTCAAATCCATTCCCGCCGAGAACTCAGTGGCATATTCAGGGGCCGGCCAGGCCGATTTATTGAGAAGTTTTACTTTCATTGCGGCGTTTTCTTATTACAAATATAGCAAATACTATTGCAACATATACGGCAAGCAAGAGCAGATTCACACAGACCTTGACTATCGTCCGCATTTCAGGCAGGAGGGTTCCGATGCGCCATATCCCCAATCCAAGCGAAACAAGCAGGATTATCAGGCCCCAGTCGTATGGAATATAGTAGTGCTTTCTGCCAAGAAGAGCCGTGAGAACTATCATAGTCACATAACTTGCAACGTGAGCCCAGGCAGCTGCGTGATACGAATATACCGGCATCCACAATATGTTTACAACGGTCGAAACGGCAAGTCCGGCAAGGGTCACCCACACTGCATAGCCTGTCTTTCCGGCCAGTTTGTACCACATATTCACGTTGAACAGGACTCCGGTCAGTATGTAGGCCATAAGCATTATAGGAGTGATTGACAGTCCTATCCGGTAGTCACGTCCAAGAATCAGACCTATCTCATCGAAGAAGAGCATTATCGCCACGAAGCCGAACATACAGAAGGCCACAAAATAGTTCAGAACCTCCACGTATGTCTTCCTGCTTCCCTTTTCTTTTTCCCTTTGGAAGAAGAAAGGCTCGGCTGCATACTTGAACATCTGGGAGAAGAGCTGCATTATCACGGCGATTTTTACACCGGCCTGATATACGCCGAGGTCGGAGCGCCAGGCGACAGGATCGGCGTTGATGAATCGCATCAGTATGCGGTCGAGGAAATCGTTCATAATTCCCGGCAGACCTGCCACCATCAACGGCAGTGAATAGAGCATCAGTGCTTTCCACAGCTTGGAATCGAACTTCAGAGTGAGCCTTCCGAGTTCAGGAGCGAGAAGCACGAGAGAGACTATGCAACTTACGAAGATGGCGAAGATGGCGTATGTGAAATCGGGCGTCGCGCTTACGAAATGAAGCAGCCAATGGTCAGGATTCGCGGCAAACACAGACGGCATGGCAAGATACAGGACAAGGTTCATCCCCACCTCGGTCAATATCTTGACGGTTTTGATTATCGCGAAACGCAGAGCCTTGTGTTCATACCGGAGTCTGGCGAACAGAACGGCAAGAGGAGAGTCAATCGCCAGAATCGCAGCGACATAGGTTATCATCTTCCAGTGACCTTCATACCCGAGGGCAGTGGCTATGTCAGGAGAGAAGATAGCGACACCTCCGAAGAAAAGCAGACACAGACCCAGCACGGTGAAGAAGGCATCTGAGAACAAGACCTTCCCGTTCACACCTTCCTTGCTCGCATATCGGAAGCAGCCCGTTTCCAAGCCAAGCACAAGAACTACCTGCAGCAGGGCTATGTAAGACATCATCTCTGCCACCACTCCGTTCTGGGAGGTCAGAAGCACACGCGTGTACAACGGCACAAGCATAAAATTGACCACACGGGCCAGAATGGTGCTCAAGCCATATATCGCGGTTTCGCCTGCAAGCTGCTTTATAGGATTTGCCATAATTGGAACAGCGTCTTAGAACTTACAAAATTAGCAAAACGCGGCCAATCTTGAAAAAAATGAGTAATTTTGGAAAAACTTTACTTGTATGAAATTCAAATCCATTTATCTGATGATGGCAGCGGCCATTATCATTGCAGGCTGCAAAGGCCCGTCAGACAACGAAGAGGCAGAAATTGCGACAGTTGAAACAGAAACAACAGAAGAAACTATGGAAACAAAGGTAGAAGCAAACATTTGGGAGAACCTCGGTGAAGAGCCGGTCCTCAAGATTGAGACAACCGACGGAACTATGACCGTCAAACTTTACAGCGAAACCCCGCTTCACAGGGACAACTTCATAAAACTCGCATCAAGCCATTTCTACGATGGAATCCTTTTCCACCGCATCATCAGAGGGTTTATGATTCAGGTCGGTGACCCTCTCACCAAGGATTCCACTCAGGTGGCTCACTTCGGAACCGGCGGACCAGGCTACACTATCCCTGCCGAAATCATCCCTGGCAAGACCCATAAGAAAGGCGCTCTCGCTGCTGCACGTCGCGGCGACCAGGTCAATCCTGCAAAGGAATCTTCCGGTTCACAGTTCTACATCGTACAGGATGCTGAAGGATGCAGCCACCTTGATGGAGAATACACTGTATTCGGAGAGGTCATAGACGGAATTGAAGTAATAGACAAGATAGCCGCTGAAAAAACAGGCTCACGCGACCTCCCGGTCAATCGTATTGAAATTATCAGCATCACTCCTGTCAAAGAAGCCGCTGAGGCTCCCGCAGCAGTATCTGAATAAAAAATTCGGCAAAAAACCAACTTTTCAAAAGTTTGGCACGCGCTTTGCTTAATCTATAATCGAACAGTTTTTTCATAGGTTAGGTTTAGGTTAAAGGATTAGGCGGCTTGCAAGGGCCGCCTTTTTCTATGTCCCTGTCCGTAAACTCCGGACCAAAATATTGTGCACCCGACACGGTGGGCGTATGAAGTCACATATAGGAAAACTGTCATATACCGGAATGAGGGGTTGCGGATATGTCGGGAAATATGGATGCCTTCGGATGCTAATCAGTGCCCATGCCATCATCAATATCAACCTCAGTACCCTTCATCTTAAGTCCTTCATAAGCAGCCGCAATATTGTTATATGCAAGAGATATTCTCCAACGGCCTGCTCTGGTAGAGAGGAGTGAATTACTTGTCTCAACAACACTCTTAGCCTCAGCAAAAGCCGCATTCCATACTGCAAGTGACTCTTCAGTGTACTCATAGTCATTAGGGTCATCTTTGCCTGGTGCATACTTATCAATGTAATCCGTCTGAATCTTTGCAGCAAGCTGCATCGCATCCTGAGTGGATGGAACCGGACCTTCAAGTAACTCCCTGTACATTGTGATGTTCTCAATATGAGTCATAAGAATCTCATCATTATCCTTGTTACTAAGAGCTAAGCGGCCATTATCAAGAGCTGTCTTCAGAGCATCCCAAGAGTTTTCAGTATAATCATTCTCATTAAGTGGTGTACACTCATTTATCAGACTCTCAAGAGAAGCAGCTGTTTCGGTAGGCCAAATGGGTTCAGGATTTTCAGGCTTATCGTTTGGATCAGCGGTTACATCAACCTTGGCTGAATCCCAGTCCTCAACAGTCACACCCTTTTTCACCTCGACAGCAGCAGGCTCTACAGAATTATCGGTAATAACAAGATTGTACTGATAGACAATGCCTGGAACGAGTTCATCCACACTCTTAGTATATGTCTTGATATCCACTACATTACCATCAGTGGTAAGGAAGGTTACATCAAACACGATTTCAGTACCGCTTGCGACACCTATTACATTGTAATAAGTTGCATTTCCAATACCGCCTGCATTAATAGAACTGTCAAAACTATCAATATCAAGAATTTCATCAGCAGATATCCAGCAACCGGAATCGAACTTCTTATTAGGACAACCCTCTATTTCAACAGGGTCAGCATACCTGAATTCGCCGGAAGTAGCAACATTCTTTATAGTGGCATTGACCTTGAGGTTATAAGAAGATGTATTGGTAATTGAAGTACCGATGCGTGATGCTATGTGGTAGAAATCAAGAGGAAGATACTGCTGCTTGGCAGAAACAGCATAAGCGAGAACAGGATCAGAGGTTACATCAACATGCTCAAGACTTGATCCATCCCATGCAAGAGAAGGCGGATAAGATGCATAGAATGTATACTCACGGCTTGTACTGGGCCAATAGGCTTCACCGGTAAATGCCTTTGAGTTGACTGACTTGTCATAAGAAAATTTTGACTTGAAGAGAAGACGCTCTCCATCATAACCAACAAGAGAAAATCCATTGGTACGAAGTACACTGTCATAAGTAGTTACTACTTTAGTCGAAGGGATAACATCTACAAGAGCAACAATCTTGTTTGACTGAGTTGCAGGAGTGAGTTCGCTCTTATTACAAGAAGTGAAGCAGAGAGCAGCAAGAGCTGCAAGGAAAAAAAATTCAGTTTTCATCGTTTTAAAGCAACATTTATCAAGAATCTGTTTTGAAATGGTTCTTACACACTCTTTCAAAACACAGTACACTTAGAAAATCTTTTATAACAATCGTTTACGGAAACCTTGCTATTTGGTCGGGCAGCACACTGAGACACTACGACAGGATTTGTAAGAATAGATGCTTTAGTCGCAACAAACGCATTGTCCGGAAGGGCAACCATATGACCGGGGTTTATATAACATTTAAGCGCAGAACCTATCATACTGCAATCAGCATACTCATAGACCTTTCCGGCAGATCCATATGATGCTGCATCAGTAATATAGATATGCCCGGTATACGGATTACAATACACACAATATGGATTTTCCAGGGCAGTGATATCATAACCGAACTCAGTTGCTTCATCCATACCGCCATCAGCAGGGTCATACCACCAGTTAAAATACTCATAGCCTCCGGTGGCATAAGAGAATGATGAACCTACTGCGAGGAATCGGCCATCAGGAAGAACGGTGTTATAGGTGCAAGGCCTATCCTCAAAAACCTCATAAGAGAAGTCATCACAATTGAAGATGACAGATGCAGGTGGTATGGACATATAGTCACCAGGAGAATTGATCATAAGATAAGATCCTGACTGGGACATCGTACCGTAGAGGTTGATTACAGGATTGCCTGATGGACTGAACAACTCGACATTCTGAACAAATTCGAGTTCTTTTGCATCAACAACTGAGATGGTATGCTCATAATCATGACCTTCAGAGAATGCATAGCCACCAGTGTTAGCAACAAATAACTTACCATTGTAAAGTGCTATACCTTCAGGCTCATAGCCCACCTCGCAAGTCTTGACCACCCGATAGTCGGCAAGACTGATCTTTGCTACATATCCCTTCTCATACATCTCACCGAGAGCGGTCTCATGAGCATAAGAAGTGATATATATATAATCTCCATCAGATACCATGTAGCGGCAGTTAGGTACATTTTCCGTCTGAGCAATCAATTCACCGGTAGGTTTGATAAAGTATACAATGTTAGACCAGTTCATAGAAATGGCTACCATATTCTTCTCAGGAATGTATATGATATGCTGAGGGGTATCGCCAAGCTTCGTCCCGTTAATTGTCTCGAACCACTTGTTAGTTATGGAATGATTATGGATATAAGAAAGTTGTCCATTATCAGACTGCCAGTTACCTTCATTGAGAAGAATGATGTTCTCATTAACGGTTGGGGTATCAGGAGTGGATTCACCAGCGAATGACTTGCTTACAGAAGCGGAATATATCTTTGACCTGCCTATCTTGATGTTCTTATACTTAGCAGTACATTCAGCCCCCTTTGTATCAACGAACCTGGCTGTGAGAGTCTCATAAGTATCAGGAGGAAGGACAATCATGAAA
>JAGHVK010000090.1 GCA_018064345.1 Candidatus Cacconaster merdequi | reverse complement strand
TTATAAGGCTTTTCTGTCAAGGGAAGAGTCAAGCTGATTGGCTTGGAATCCGCATCGGAAAGGTACTCAGTATCATAAAGGAATTCATAGCCTTCATCTGTTTCCTTCAAAATTCCAGCTATGTTCTCTTTGTATTTGATTAATGCCGCTTTCATTTCACCTTCTTTTGAGGAACCAGCTCGTATCCGAAAAGATCAAATACCTGGGCAACCTTGTCCATCCGCACCGTGGCCTTGCCCTGTTCCAATTCCCGGACGAAGTTAAGGCCAACTCCGGACTTCATCGCTAAATCCACCTGCGTAAGACCATACTCTTTCCGCAGGGCTTTCAATGTGGAAGATATAACGCTGTTACACATAATTACATTCGCTTGGATGCAAATATAAGAAATAAAAACAAAACTACATCATAACGAATGTAAATCTTTTGTAAATACTTCGATTACATTCGAAAGAATATAGTCACCGAGAAAAACGTTTATCACTAAAGCAGATGGCTAGAAAGCTGCGGCTATTTCAATAATTAGCCGTGTTTTTTGTCGCGAACTCGCTGCGTGGAAAATCTCTGGCTGCTTCTTAGCAATTCTGGCAGCGCTCCTTTCTTGTATGAAAGTGGCAAGCCAATCCGGGCTGTTCTCTGTCATCAATACGGATCCAACAGTCTTCTTTCAGCACCCAGATTTCCCATCCGTTCAAAGGATGGTTGCCCAGTACCACCTCGCGGTAGAGCATAACAGCAGTCTGTCCATTCAGAGTATCTTTTCTGGCAGCAGAATAGTTCAACGGAGTCTCCGGTATGCCAGTCCTCAAGTTCCAGATGCCACCTCTGGCTGAACGTGATTCCTTCAAATCGAAGCCGAAGACATAAACGCTGTCAATTACCATAGTGACAGTCAAGTCTTTGTTGTCCTGAGCTTGCATCAAGGATGGAAGGTTGATTTCCTTGAAATGCTTCAGCGCAATGTCAGCATAGACATAGCGACGGGTTTTAGATGTCGGCACAATGGCCGTGTGGAAGTGTTTTTCCCGTGACTTTGCGCGGATTTCCTCCAGAGGGCCGTAGCCCGGATTGACCCAGCGGCAACCACGGTTGTAGGCGGTGGCCGCGAGCCTCACCTGTTCCTTGATGGGGAAGGTGTCGATTCCGTCCCGGATATGTTCACCTTGCTTGTTCACCGAACCGTAGTCCAAATAAAGCATCTTCAGGAAGACGGCGAGATAGACGCATTGCCATTCTTCGTTTTCCAGACGGCTTATTCGTATACGTCTGGCTGTTTCGTTGTCCTTTGTATCGAAATACAGATTATTCTGCCGTGCAAGGCCGCTACGCATCCAGCGTTTCTCCAGATCCTCCGCGAAGGAAGGCTTCATCTGGAAACGTCCGATGCTGAAGTCGCACCCGCCCGTGCCTTTGGAGACATAGAGAGCCTTCACCGCCCCGGTCTCCATCCTGTCCTGGAATAAGGTATAGCGTATGAGTTCGGGAAACACGACCGCCTCGGCGACATCGCACGGTACATCGAATTCCTCCCATACCTGGTTCCATTCAGCACGATGCACATCGCAATAATCTTTTGCAGCACCATCTTTTAGGGAAGGCGCTGCAAACAATATGGAAACAAGTAATGTTAGAGTTTGTATGTACACTTCACAATCCTGTAGACGGTGCTCCCATCCTGCTTGTTGACTGTCCGGTTTTCAGCCCAGACGATATCGTTTCCTAACTTATCCCAAGCAACAGGATAGATGATGTCTCCCTCGGGGAGTTGGATGAAGCCACCTTCGGCATTGAAGAGAACCTCGCGTTTGCCGTCGCCGCTCTTCCAGCTTGCGCTCGTCGGTCTCGTCGTGTTTTCCACCATATCTTTGCCGAAATCATCGGGTACAAGGTTCCACTGACCCTTGTTGAACTGATATATCTTTCCTTCCTTCTCTTTGAACATGTTCTTTCCTGCAAGTATATCCTCAAGTTTATCGGCAACGAAGAATTCCGGCCACCATGGATATTCGTTTTCCTGGAGGGTAATCTCACGTACAATCTCCTCGTTATACATTACCGGATAGTTGCAGGGGAAGTTGCTGTATGCTTCTGCAAGGATATCTCCGGCCTCAATCACGAGATTGAGAGGCACTCTCCAGAGGGCGCATTCGGGGATGACACCATCCGCTATAGCCTGACGCTGGATCTTGATGATGTTTCCCATACCGTCCTTGACCTTGGTGAAACGGTTCTGAACGTCTGTTGCCCAGACTTTGGCCGCTCTGTCGCGATAAGTCCTGATAAGGTCTTCGGCCTGCTGGAAGAGAGCATTGTATTCGTCCGGATTTGGAGAGGCGTATATCTTTGACTTGATGTCCTCGATCTTCCTAGTCTCAGATGCAGAGAATTTGGCATCAGCATCGCTCCAAGTCTCCGCCGGCCATGCAGCATCTATATCCGTTGAGTATTTTTGCGCCTTCTGGTATTTCTCTATCAGAGGCGAGAACTGTTTCTGAATGTTGGATACGTTCTGAGCGATCTGGAGGGATTGACCGGCTCCAGGAACCGAGTTCATCGTAGCCTGCATGATCTCCTTCTGGAGAGTGCTCTTGAAGGCCTCGGCTTCCTTTCGGGTGGCTGGGTCAAGAGTCTTGATATAGTCATTTGTCTTCTGCTCCATGGCGCGGCTTGCAGCGGAGTTATCGCTGTTCATGCTCTCGCGCGTCGCTTTCTTATATTCCTCAGCAGTGCATCCGAAATATTTCCTCAACTGAGTGTCATATTTGTCAAAAACTGCATCAGAAGCCTTGATAGTCATACTCTGGACGTCGGACTCAGTCATTCCTTCCGCTTTCCGGGCCTCAGCCTCGAGCTGATTCAAATCGGCTCCGCCGAGAATCTTCATACGCATTTTCTCAGTCAGGGCTTCCTCCTCCGCCTCGCTCATGGTTCCGCTTCTAAGAGCTTCCATCTCTGCGTTGGTCAACCCATAGGCATCCTGAAGGGCTTTTTCTGCCTCCATGCGCCACTGCTCCGTGAAGCTATCCTCACAAGTAGTGTCAGCGTTGAGTTCCTCTGCCCTGAGAGTTACGGCTTTGATGGCTTTGTAATACGCAATCTGGTCCGCCTCGACAGGATTGGCCAACTGCGCGGCTGAAGGCACTGCCGGGAATTCGTTCATCAGAGGAATCGGGAACTCGGCCTTGCTCGGGGTCACTGCATCGTCCCAGCCGAACGAACTGCTGCGTTTGGGCTGGAGGGTTTCCCTGCTATCGGGTACAGGAATACCTTCGTTTGCTAATTTTTCAACCTGATTGACGTCGACGCCTGTTTTCTCGCTGATGACATCTTCAACTTTTTCGTTGACCGTCTCTCCGATTTTCTCAGAGATGGCGTTGCCAATCGCCTGTTCGGCTTTTTCCTTGAGTTTGTTAAGAAACGCCTGCGCATTAGCTGCAGGACTTGCAAGCAGCATAATGGCTGCTGCGATGGTCAGTATTCTCTTCATATGCTATTTCTTAATGAATTCTACTCTGCGGTTCTTTGCGCGGCCCTCCTCGGTGCTGTTGTCAGCTACAGGCTCGTGAGAGCCCTTGCCCACTGCGCGGAGATGGAACTCGTCGCAACCGAGTTTTACCAATTCTGCCACTATGGCCTCGGCACGCTGCTGGCTGAGTTTGTCGTTGGTTGCAGCAGAGCCAGTGTTGTCGCAGTGACCCTGGACCTCAAAGCGGGCTGAAGGATTCTTCTTCATATAGTCCGCCACCATCTGAATGTCAGTCATTGACTCAGGCTTAAGAGTGGCTTTGCCGGTATCAAAGAGAATGTTGTTGGTAACGAACTTGCCTGTCTCCCGGATAGCCTTCTCCGCAGCGGAGATGTCCGTGGCATTGCGGCCGTAAAGTTCGCCGCCACCCTTGGCAACGCGTACGTTCTTGAGATAGGTCGGACGGAGACCACCCTTTGAAAAAATTGTAAACCAACCTGCTCCGGCCTTGGCTGCAGGAACATTTATTACTCTGACGCCATCTACGTAGAACTTGAGGGCGCGCTGGTTGAATGACACTGCGAAATGATGCCATTGACCGTCGTTGATAGGGCCAATACCCTCTTTTGTGGCCAATCCCTGCTTGTCGGTATTGTTCGCACTGCCGCTTTTTACATAATTACAGTTGATATCCTGATTGTCATAGGCGAAATACCAGGTGAATGTATATATCTCGTTGTCCCTGCTTTCAGTTGGCGCCATAATATCAAATTCGATGTTTGGAGCGCCATCCTTAGGCCTGTCGTCATACATCATATCAAACTCGATAGTGAAATAGTCACCGAGATAGTTCTTTGAGACATCACCAGTTACCGGATCGATGATAAGAGGTGATATCCAGCTGTCCGACTGGTCCATCGCAATGGCCTGCTGGCCATTGATTACAGCAATCTCGGCATTGCCGCGCTCAAGGTCCCACTTGCTCGGGAATTCGCCCACCTGTTCACCGGAGACCTTGTCCTCAAACATCACGATGTCACCCGGAACAAAATCGCTTTTCTGCACCTGTACAGCATTTGTGCCGGTATAGCTCTCAGGCCTCTTTGCTCCGCAATCGACGCAGAAGTCACCTGTGTTGCCGGCTTTCCCGCACTCCGGACAGGTCCAGGTACCCTGAGCGGGGGCTGATTGCATTGCAGGATCAGCATTTGATGCAGACGCTTTGACCTCCTGGGTCTCTTGAGCGGTGTCGCTCTCTTTTTGGGGAGAAGTAACCTTGTCGATGCTGTTGGATATGGCATTTTCGACTTTCTCTCCTATTTTGTTCTCAACGGTCTGCTTGGCCCTCTGTCCAAGTCGCTCCAGCATACTTTGTGCATTTGCAGAAACGCAGAAGCAATACAGAGCAATAATGATAAAGATAACTCTTTTCATAATATTCGGAAATTATCAAAAAAATATTCAAACGACGCTTACGTCGGTAATTTTCAAATCTAAAAAACTTAAGTTACAAATATGCTGATAAACGACGTTTCAAACACTACCCATTTGGGGAGCATTGCCCTTAGAACGGGGTGAAAAATGGTGTAAAACGCACATTATTTCTATATATTCTTATGGATTTTCCAAATGCCATCAAGAATAATTATCACTTCGATTCAACGTTATAGGTTGTAGATATATTCTGCGCTCAAAGGGGCGTTCCGCCTCTGGCCGCGCGGCCTTCCCCTGAGAAGTTTTTCATAGACTTATGAGGCTGGTGCATACTGCTTCGTGTAGGGAGTATCTCGCTGTATGACAGAGAACATCCTGAGTACAAGTTTGGCCCCGATGACGTTCAGGATGCACATCACGTGCTTGCCCTCTTTCAGTTTTCTTTCGTAGTAGTCCTTGTATTCGCCCTCTTTCATGCGAGTGGCGACATTTACGGCACACATATGCAGGAGGGCCTTCATCGTCTGATTTGCACGTTTGGAGATCTTCGCCTTCGAGTGGACGGATGTGCCGGAGTCGTACTTGTATGGGGTGAGACCTGCGAAGCTGCAGAACTGGCGGGCGTTCTGGAAGCGTGTGAAGCCACCGGTGATAGCAATCATGTTAATGGCTATCCTCTCTCCGATTCCATCAATGCTTATGAGAAGTTCCTTCTGACGCTTGAGAACAGGATCCGCGGCGATGAGGGCGTCTATCTCCGCATCGATGGCAAGTATCTGCTTGTCTATCGAGCTGATGACGTCTTTCCAGCGCTTGCTCTTGTGCTTGAAGTCATCGGGAGACATATACCTCTTCTGGTCTGTCAACTGTGACTGGTAACGCTTCTTGTCAACGAGCAGGAACTCCCTGTCCGACAGGAGACTTTTCATTGACACAATGGCCGAATCGGGAATGGCGTAACGCACGGCCTTGTCGCTGTAGCGATGGGCGTACTCGGCGA
>JAGHVK010000026.1 GCA_018064345.1 Candidatus Cacconaster merdequi | reverse complement strand
TCGCGTCTGTTCCGTCCGACTTAACGCCCTCTTCAGACTCGCTCTCGCTTCGGCTTACGTCCCTGAAGGACTTAACCTCGCCAGACAGAAACAACTCGTAGGCTGATTATCCAAAAGGCACGCCGTCGCTTTCGCTCCGACCGCTTGTAAACGAACGGTTTCAGGTTCTATTGCACTCCCCTGTTCGGGGTTCTTTTCACCTTTCCCTCACGGTACTGTCCTCTATCGGTCTTCTATGAGTATTTAGCCTTGCGGGATGGTCCCCGCGGATTCAGACAGGATTCCTCGTGTCCCGCCCTACTCAGGATTCCGCTACTCCTATGCAATCTTACCTGTACGGGATTGTCACCCTCTCCGATGTGTCTTTCCAGACACTTCCAGTTACTTGCATCCTCGTTCTGCAGTCCTACAACCCCGCGGCTGCCGTAACAACCACGGTTTAGGCTCTTTCCATTTCGCTCGCCACTACTTTGGAAATCGATTTTTCTTTCTCTTCCTCCGGGTACTAAGATGTTTCAGTTCCCCGGGTTCGCCCTCTCTCGAGTGCCGGATCTTCAACCCGGCGGGTTTCCCCATTCGGACATCTGCGGATCAACTCGTGTTTGCCAATCCCCGCAGCTTTTCGCAGCTTACCACGTCCTTCTTCGCCTATAGAAGCCAAGGCATCCGCCGTTCGCTCTTTCTTCCTTCGTCTTAGAATCATGTCAGTGACTTTCATCACCAACTATGCTTTTTGAAATTGCAGTCCGCTAACGTTTTCTCAGAAAAACTCTTTCTTCGTTAACAAACTATCTTTTGCTTACAGTTTTTTACCTCGTTATCTCTCTCAATAAGTCAATGAACTACCGTTTCAAACGCTCTTTCGATAAGGTTTCTTCCGAAACGGGCTGCAAAGGTAAGCACTTTTTTATTAATACCAAATTATTTTCATCTTTTTTTCATTTTTTTTGAAAAAACATTCACCCCAGGCATCAGGACGCTATGTGCATAAAAAGAGCCCGACCAAAGGATCGGGCTGATTATCACCAATATCGCAAGAAAGACTCAGAGGATGGCCACCACTTCGAAATATGGAAGACCTGAATAGACTGTTGTCTTGTAGAGGACGTTGTCCACTTTATAGAGAGTAAGACCGTCTATCGTCACCTCCTCATATCCGTCAGGCAGCTGGCTTACCAAGGCTCCTACAGGAGCATCCACTACAGTATATCTGTCATTGCGGCGGGTATAGTAAACTCCATTGTTGTAGTAGTAATGCGAATCCTCTATTGCATCCTTGATAAGAAGGGCTGTAAGCGCAGCGCCTATCACTGAATGTGCGAAAGTCGCTCCGACAGGAGGTCTGCATACCACATATACATTGTTATGCCTGCGGTAGAACACGTTGTTCACATAGTAGTAGTC
Organism: Candidatus Cacconaster merdequi; assembly: GCA_018064345.1. Taxonomy (GTDB): domain Bacteria; phylum Bacteroidota; class Bacteroidia; order Bacteroidales; family UBA932; genus Cacconaster; species Cacconaster merdequi. The sequence goes on along the minus strand of JAGHVK010000026.1, from coordinate 32,113 downwards.
TATGCCATTGTAGACTCTTCTGTAAGCTCCCGGAGGAAGAGCAGGTGCACTGTATCCGTAGTGGAAAGTACTGGCAGGTGCAGGACGTGGCTTTGGAGCAGGACGTGGTGCAGGCCTTGGTACAGGACGCGGTGCAGGCTTCGCTGCAGGTGCAACGCGGGACGGTGCCGAATATGAAGGCCTAGGTGCCTGAGGTTTAGGCGCATTCCTATGGTTGTCCGGAGCTACGGGACGAGCCTGTGAACTGCTTCTTGAAGTGGACCGGGTCACGGTCTGCGGCTGCTTCGGCTGAGACGGTTTTGCAGGTGCAGCCTGCTGCCTCGGCTGTGGAGCAACAGACTTTGTCTGCGCCTGTGACTGTCTCTGCTGTGGAGCAGTGCGCTGGACTTGCTCTTTGTTACCTGAACTGCTTCCTCCGGTACGGCGGTTCTGACCCTGTGCCATCTGCGGAGTGGCGCACGTGATTGCGATGCTAAGCGCCAATGCTAAAGATGTAAACCGTTTCATAGCTTTATTAGTTTTTGAGGTTTCCCTCTTGTGTCAGCAAATTTAGTAAAAGTAAGGCAAATACTTTGCCAAATATGAATTACCTTTGTAGCAGGCATCAAAAAAACAAACAGAAATACCTTTATGTAATATGGAAAAAGAAGAAAACAAACCTCTCTCGCTTCCTGAGAACGCCTGCCGTGAACTCAAGGAAGGCGAGAAATACAGGCCGATCCTTTCTCCGGAAAAGAGTTACCCGGAAGTCACAGTATGGTCTGTAACCATCGGCCTTGTCATGACAGTCATCTTCTCTGCCGCAGCCGCATACCTCGGGCTGAAGGTGGGGCAGGTGTTCGAAGCTGCAATCCCTATTGCCATTCTGGCAGTCGGGCTCTCAGGAGCGTTCAAGAAGAAAGGAGCCCTCGGGCAAAACGTAATCATACAATCTATCGGAGCCTGTTCGGGCGTCATTGTTGCAGGTGCTATCTTTACACTGCCGGCTATCTACATTCTCGGGCTTGACGTGAACTTCACTCAGATGTTCCTCAGCTCACTGCTCGGCGGAGTACTTGGGATTCTCTTCCTGATTCCTTTCAGGAAATATTTCGTCAAGGAGATGCACGGCAAATATCCGTTCCCGGAGGCTACCGCTACGACTCAGGTTCTCGTGAGCGGCGAAAGCGGAGGAAAGGGAGCCAGGACACTTCTGATAAGCGGCCTGATAGGCGGCCTTTACGATTTCGCAGTAGCCACTTTCGGTTCATGGGCTGAGACTGTCACTACCGCTGTCACGCACTGGGGTGCGGTCGTAGCAGACAAAGCGAAAGTGCTGCTCAAACTCAACACCGGAGCCGCCGTTCTCGGTCTCGGCTACATAATCGGACTCAAGTACGCATTCGTGATATGCTGTGGTTCATTCCTCGTATGGCTGGTAATCATTCCTCTGATGAATCTCATCTGGGGAGGCAGCGTGATTGATTTCATGGGCACAGGCATCACCGAGACAATCGGCGAAATGAGTCCGGATATGATTTTCAAGACTTACGCCCGCCATATCGGCATCGGCGGCATCGCAACTGCCGGTATCATCGGAATCATCAAGTCTTTCGGTGTGATAAAGTCCGCCGTAGGTCTTGCCGTGGGTGAATTCGGCAGGAAAGGAAGCGGAAAGCAGGAAAACGTGGAACGCACGGATAAGGACCTTTCAATGAAGACTGTTGTCTTCGGAATTGTGATAACGCTCCTTGTCATATTTGCTTATTTTGCTTTCGGCGGCGTGGTGAACAATATCTGGCAAGCGCTTCTCGGGCTTCTGATAGTAGCAGTAATCGCATTCCTTTTCACCACAGTAGCGGCGAATGCCATAGCTATCGTCGGGTCCAACCCTGTCAGTGGAATGACTATTATGACACTTATTATCACCGCTCTCGTACTGGTTGCCGCCGGGCTTAAGGGCAATACCGGAATGGTGGCTGCAATGGTTATCGGCGGCGTAGTCTGCACCGCTCTTTCCACTGCGGGAGGCTTCATCACCGACCTCAAGATAGGTTATTGGATCGGCACCACACCTGCAAAACAGGAGACTTGGAAATTCCTCGGCGTGCTCGTGGCTGCTGCCACCGTCGGCGGCGTGATGATAATATTGAACAAGACATACGGTTTTGTCGGTGACAACGCGCTCGTAGCGCCACAGGCGAATGCTATGGCGGCAGTCATCCAGCCTATGATGAACGGAGGGAATGCACCTTGGCTCCTCTACGGAATCGGAGCGGCCATTGCGATTCTCCTCACCGTGTTCAAAGTTCCTGCACTTGCATTCTGCCTCGGAATGTTCATTCCTATCGACCTTAACCTTCCTTTGCTTGTCGGTGGAGCAATCTCGTGGTTCGTTTCCACCCGCAGCAAGAACTCTGATGTCAATGCTGCACGTCAGGAGAAAGGTACTCTCATCGCATCCGGTTTCATTGCCGGCGGTGCTCTTATGGGAGTCGTCAGCGCAATACTCAAGTTCGCGAACGTGGACTGGTATATGACATCCTGGTGCGAACACTACGGTGAAGCGATTGCAATTGTACCGTTTGCACTGATTATTGTCTATATGATTTGTGCTTCAATGAAAATCGAGAAAAAGTAAGTTTTGAAAATGGAAAAGATAATTGACAGATTTTTGAGGTACGTGGCCGTGGAGACCACTTCTTCAGAAGAGAGCGAAACCCATCCTTCTTCCCTCAAAGAATTGGATTTGAGCAGGATGCTCGTAGATGAACTCAAGGCTTTGGGCATCGCTGATGCATCCGTTGACGAGAAAGGCTATGTAATGGCCTCCATACCTTCAAATATTGGGAAAGATGTTCCTGCACTCGGATTCATAGCCCACGTGGATACATCGCCCAGCGCATCCGGGGCAAACATCAAGCCGCAGGTCATATCCGGATACGACGGCTCCGACATACCTTTGAAAGGGGTCGCAGGAATAGCCCTCAGAGTTGCTGACTTTCCGGAACTGCTTGATTACAAAGGCCAGACTATTATCACGACTGACGGTACAACTCTTCTTGGAGCGGATGACAAAGCCGGAGTAGCGGAGATAATGAACGTTGTGGAATACATAGTTGAACACCCTGAATTCAAACACGGAAAGATTTGCATAGGATTCACACCTGACGAAGAGATTGGAGCGGGCGTGGACTTCTTCGATGTCGCCAGATTCGGAGCTGATTTTGCATACACGATGGACGGTGGAGCACTCGGTGAACTTGAATACGAGAATTTCAATGCCGCCAGTGCCAAGATTCACGTTCAGGGGCGCAACATCCATCCCGGTTATGCAAAAGGCAAGATGATAAACTCGATGCTGGTTGCTATGGAGCTGAATGCTATGCTTCCTGTCGAGCAGCGTCCCGCATACACCTGCGATTACGAGGGGTTCTTCCACCTCACATCATTCAACGGGACAGAGGAGGAATCTTCACTCAGTTACATCATCCGCGACCACGATATGAATCTCTTTGAGAAAAAGAAAGAGATGATTACCAAAGTTGTCGAGTTCATAAACGCCAAATATGGCAATATAGTCGAACTCACACTGAAAGACCAGTACTACAATATGCGCGGGCAAGTCGAGCCTCACTTCCACATAGTTGAGAAAGCCATGAAAGCGATGGAGATGGCCGGCATCAAGCCTAAGGTTCAGCCTATCCGCGGCGGTACTGACGGGGCCAGGCTCTCCTTTATGGGCCTTCCTTGCCCAAACATCTTCGCCGGAGGACACAACTTCCACGGCAAGCTTGAGTTCGTTCCTGTCGAAAGTATGGAGAAAGCGTCAGAAGTGATAAAGAATATCATTACTCTGTTCGCCGAGTAAGGAGCTGTCATGTAATAAGATGCCTTGAGGCATCAGCAAAACCGGGAGGCTGGCCGATACCATTCGGCCAGCCTGTTTCTTGTAATAAAGGTGATTATTCTTTATATTTGTAATTAAAACCACAAGGTTCCAAAATATTTTTTACTAATTCTCGTCTTTTTTTAATAAAATATAACAGCATGGCATTCTATCCCAAAGTCTTACGCAAATCCTCAGGCATACCTGAGTTTGATAAATGGGCTAGACAAATGGTTGAGCACAAAGACAACCAGATAGGCTATCCCGTAAACCAGAACACGCGTCTCAAGGAGTTCTATGAATGGTACACGGACAACCATCTGGAGAGTATGTCCATGAACAATGTAGGAGACCCGTTCGGAGCCAGTTCGGCACTTATGGCAAGCCACTGCATAGAAAGAAAAGTCCTCTCATTCTTCAGGCCGTTGTACGGCTTCGACGAAGATGACTGCTGGGGTATGATCAGTGCAAGCGGCACTGATGGCAACAATCACGGCATATACTTCGGGGTCAATTACTTGTTCAACACCACCGGAAAGAAGCCCGTGATGTACGTTTCTGACGAAGCACACTACTCAAACAAACGTCTGGCTGATTTGCAAGGGCTGGACCTACGACTGATAAAGAGCGATGATATGGGGCGGATGATTCCCGACGAATTGGAAAAAGCACTCGATTCGGAAAGGCCCTGCCTGATTGTCTATGCAATGGGCTCTACCTTCAAAGGTGCGATAGACGATCAGAAGGCTCTGAACGCTGTTTTGGACAAATATCCTCAAATGGCCGTTTACAGGCACGTGGATGCTGCTCTGTTCGGTGGATATCTTCCTTTCACCAGCAAAAGGGAATTGGTCAATCGCAGGGAGCTTCATTTCAACTCAATCACCGTAAGCGGACATAAGTTCTTCGGGATGGACGAACCGTCAGGCATTTTCTTCACTACGAAAAAAGTGCTCGACAATCAAAGCAAGAACGACATACCGTACCTCAATCAGGACATGAAGGCGATATCCTGCACACGATCAGCCGTCAATCCGTTGAAATTCTGGTGGCTGATCAACAAAGTGGGTTTTAAGAAGTGGTGCGAAGAGGCCGAAACAATCCTTGAGAATACTGCATACCTGAAGTCCAAACTGGACAAGATAGGCTATCCCTGCTGGGTAAACGATTTCAGCAATACCATATTCATCAGGCGGCCGTCAGCGGAGATTGTCAAAAAGTACTATCTCGCAGGAAGTTTCGATGAAAGATTCGGTGGCGAACTGTCCCATATAGTTGTCATGCAGCACGTAACAAAGGAAAGGATTGATTTGTTCGTGAAAGAATTGGAGAATGATCTGAAGACAGGAATAAAACAGGCCTGATACACAGACTGAAATAAAGAACCCCGGCAACTTTTTCAAAGTTCCGGGGGTAAACGCATCAATCTGCTGCAAACCTATTCAATAGTCTCATCGATAAGAGCGCAGACTGCTTCCATATCTTGCGGACGCGGTGCGTCTGTATCAACTATCTTGCCGTCTTTGTCGAAAAGCATGAAGCGTGGAATGCCGCGGAAAACATATGCCTTGTATATTTCCTTACCGGCATTGACAGCTCTGTACTGCGGCCAAGTCGGCTCATCAAATCCCAGCATTGATGCCCAACCTTCAACATCATCATCCATACTTACGCTGATGCATGCGATGCGGCTGTCTCCTGCATATTTGTCTGCCAATTGCTTCATGAAAGGAATCTGCATGCAGCAAGGGATACACCAGGTAGCCCAGAAATCCACATACACAGCCTTTCCTTTGAAATCGGAAAGATGGATGGTATTCCCGTCAAGGTCCAACATCTCGAAGTCAATCTCATCAGCACCCTTGCACAATGAGAGGACTTTGTCAACTGTCTCCCTGTAGGTCCGGACGGTTTCCTCGTCAAGATATCTCTCTGACACTTCAATCAGGTAGTCACCCTCTTCCTTAGTCGTGAACTGTCCGTCAGTAATCGCTATGTTGAGGAACTTCTCCATCAGAGAATCTCTTAGAGCCCGGTCATGCACGACTTCTTCAATCGCCATAGCATGACGCTGAGATTCAGGTATATCAGCATCAGCGACCGCCATCTTGTAATCAATAATACTATTGATCACGAATTTCGGTATATTCTTGTCTGCAAGATCAATACCTTCAATCAGAGCATTGTAATCCGGGTCGGAATCGACGGCATAGCCGAACTTTTCCATATTGTAACGGTAGTTCAACTTCGTCGAAAGGAAGAAATCATCCAGTTTCTTCTTGAAGCATTTGCGTACCGACTTCGATTCAGCAGTGGAAAGATTCTGCCATGCAACTGCTTTCGCGCTGTCAAGAAAAGCTGAATACTCCTTGAACGGGCCATAATATTCATTTGCCGGACGCTTTACCAACTTCAGGAAATCATCCTTATAATACTGATAGCATTTATGATCAGCCTCTTTACCACCTTCCCTGTTCCATACGCCGGGACGCTCGGTCAAGTCCACATCAAAATGGTACTCCGTACCAGGAACTGCGAGGAAACGGTCAGTACCCTGACCTTTTGCAGCTATCATCAGCACCTGCGGCTCATCAATCTGAAGTTCGTACCTGAAAGAGCCGTCCTCGGCAACATCAATGTCAAACTCCTGGAAGCCACTGTCCATCAGCATAACAGAAAGGCCTTCCTGAAGGTTTGATATATTACCGGACAAGACTACAGGACCCTGTTTGCAGGCTGTCATCGCAAGTGCGACGAGTGCCAATGAAAGAATAAGTCTTCTCATTTCAGCAAAGCATCAATCATTCCTGTAATCTCATCCATCCTCTGAGGACGCGGAGCATCGATATCTACAATCTTGCCTTCCCTGTCAAAGAGCATGAAGCGAGGGATTGCCGCAAACCCATAGGCATTCTGTACAGCACTGCCCGCATCTGCGGTACGGAACTGCGGCCAAGCCGGCTTGTCATTTGCGAGGTTCTCGAGCCAGTCATCTACGTTTTCGTCAAGTGAAACGCTGACGCATGCTACGCGGTTGTCACCTTTGTACTTGGTAGCAACCTTAGCCATATAAGGAGTCTGCATACAGCAAGGCAGGCACCAAGTAGCCCAGAAATCGATATAAACGACCTTACCTTTGAAATCGGAAAGCTTTACAACATCTCCCTTACTGTCAATCATTTCAAAATCAATTGCATCGCTGCCCGGTGCAAGGGCAAGTGCCTTCTCAGCTCTTTCCTTGTAACCTTGCAAAGTGGCATCATCAACACCGACTTCCTTAGCTTTTGCGAGCAGGAACTCGGCATTCTCCTCAGAACTTATCTTGCTGTCCCTGAAAATGGACTCAAGATAATCAGCTGCTACTGAATCCCTTACCTGAAGATTTGGCGACAATTCATCAATTGCTGCCAGGTATCGTTCTGAATACTCGATGGTGTTGCTGTACATATCGGCTTTCACATTGAGCATCGAAGAAAGCATAGCCTTGCACAAAGCATTCTTGCTGAGATCGACATTGTTGAAGAACGCCATGAAGTCAGGATCCGACTCGAAAGGAATTCCCTCCTTCCTCATCTTGAGCCATGCATAGCTCAACAACTCGTATGAATCAGCTACTTCTACCTTATCACTGAAGACTTCGCGTACCTTGCGGTTCTTCACCTGTGCGAGTTTCTCAAGCACTTCCGACTTCTTTTCAGCCCAGAATGCTGAATAATCCTTGAAACTGCCGATGGTCTCAGGGGAAACGAATGAACTGTATGCAGCGCCATATGAGCTCAGGAAGTCCATAGCATCCTGATTGTCACCAGAATAGGTCCAAACAGAAGGCTTGACGGTCATATCCGCATCGAAATGATATTTCCCTCCGGGGATGAAGATGGCCCTCATACTGCCGCTTCCTTGTACACAGATGAATCCGTCATACGGATTCTCAATGACTTTCTCTAAGTGGAAAGTACCGTCTTCAGCCACATTTATTGTGTCCATCACAAGAATTTCTGGCGTAGAAACAAGAGCAAGGCTGCCATCGTAGCCCTTGATAGTGCCGTCAATAACCAACGGCTTTGGATTGCAGCCCGTAAGGAGAGCAATCAATGCTGAAAAGAATAATATTTTTTTTAACATAAGGCAAAGGCCGTCCCTGATAGAGAGACGGCCGGTATTAAAGTCAGTTTTCTTTCTCACTTGAGAATATTATCTCCATGGAATCCGAATTCTTGAAGAACTTCTTTGCGAACTTCTGGATTTGTGCAGAGGTCATGTTGTTGAGGATATCCTCGTAGTTTTCAGGGATTGTGTTGTTGATGCCTTCCTTGACATACTTGTCCACGCTGCTCACTACGAAACTGTTCTTTGACTTCAACTGGTCGCGTTCCTTCAGAGTATTCTTGACGACATTCGCAATCTCCTCTTCAGTCACTCCGTTTTCTATGAGGTTCTTTATCTCAGCTATAACCAGCGATTTGAGATGTTCAGCTTTCTCCGGTGCAGTTTCAAACTGTACGATGAAAGTACCTTCCTGAACCGGAATATTGCTTGTACTGTACTTGCACTGAACCGAATATGTGCCGCCTTCCTTCTCTCTGATGTTGGCGATATAGCGGGTGCGGAGGATTGAGTTCATCACACCGAAGGTAAGCTTGGCTTTCTGCGTAACCTTCATCTTAGTGTTGTACACAAGAACGACTGTGGCTTTCGGAGTCTCGAAAGGAATATGAACTTTCCTTTCATTATGACCCTTCGGCATATCAACGTTGTCGTTCACCCATTTTTCCTTGCGGTATTCAGAAGGAATTGAAGCAATGTATTTCTCAACCATCGGACGAACGACATCCTCATCTATGTCACCTATTATGAAGAAAGTGAAATCGGACGCGTCGCTGATGCGCTCCTTGAAATATTTCTCTACATCCTTGATGTCAAGAGCGCGCATATCTTCAGGTTTTGCACTCTCGGCGCGCTTGTTATAATTCGAGACAATGGCAACCAGAGAATCGGACATAGCCCCGCTCGGGCCCTTGCCAATCATATCGAACAGTGTCGCATAGCGGTCAGCGATATTCTTGAAATAAGGTTCATCGAAGCAAGGATCCACGAACTTGAGGTAAGCAAGCTGCATCATCGTTTCAAAATCAGCCTGGTTGGACTCGCCTGAGAGCTCTTCATCAAAGTGTCCGACCTTCGCATTGAGTTTCACCTTCTTTCCCTTGAGGAACTTGTCAAGCTTGTCGCCAGGGAAATTACTTGTACCAAGCGTCCCGCCGAAAGTTCCGGCCATATCAACAGTCTTCACCTCGTCATCTGAATACAGGGAAGTGCCTCCGAAACTGTAGGCAGAGAAGTTGATGAGGTCCTTGTCATAGTCAGCCTTTGCATAGACGACTTTGGCACCGTTGCTCAAAGTCCACTGCTTGGCACCGAATACCGGAAGAACCTTCTCCTTGATGACCTTGCCGGGAACAATCTCAAAATCAATCAGTCTGTCAGCAAGTTTCTCCTCTTCAAAAGGAGCGATTGTCTGGTCAGCATCAACCTTCGCGAAAACATTCCAGATATCTTCCTTGGTAGGGGCATCCCAACCTTCAGACGGACCGGTAACGACACATTTCACATTCTTGAAAGTAGGATAACCCGCTGCAACAGTGTTCACCTCATTCAATGAAATCTCGTTTATGAGGGCCTTTCTGATTGCGTAATAGTCATCCATCTTCATAGTGACGTCACCATATACGAAAAGTTTCACTATTTCGCCAATGATCTGACTGTTTGAGATTTTGTCCTTCTGCTTATATTCATTTTCAAGTTTTGTAAGAAGGTCCGTCTTGGTACGGTCAAGTTCCGACTGCAGGAATCCGTGCCTGCGGGCTCTGACAACTTCGGTATAGACAGTCTCCAGAGACTTGCATTCCATACCGGACTTTGGCGATACGATTATAGAGTATGCATCATATCCGGGCAGGAATGAAGAATTGCTTGCACCACCGCCGAGCATTGTAGGCGTTCCTTTGGATGTCTTTTCCGTAATGCGCTGCGAGAGCATACCTTTGTAGAACTCGTCAATGATTCTTGAACGCATAACACCGACAGTCTGATCATCGGATGCCTTGCTGAGCATCATCAGCTGCACTGACATACGGGTCTCTTCCTTGTCGGTAGCGAGGACATATACAGGCTCCTCGTTTTCAGGAAGCACTATTGTCTCCTTCTGTTTCGGATTCTCAACGGCAGGGATTGAAGAGAACACCTCCTGGATTTTCTTCTCAATCTGGTCCACATCAACATCCCCGACAACTGCCACCGCCTGCTGGTCCGTACGATACCAGTCGTAATAGAACTGGCGGAGTTCATCGTACTTGAAGTTGTTGATTATATCGTAATCTCCAATTACGTCGTGTGTCGAATATTTAGTGTCACCGAATATGGCAGGGAACCATTGTTTGCGTACACGCGCCTGTGAATTGTTGCGTGTTCTCCACTCTTCGGAGATGACACCACGCTCGTTGTCGATTTCGTCACCCTCAAGGCTCACATAATGTGCCCAGTCGTGGAGAACGAGAAGACAGGTATCAATAAGTTTCTCATCTGTTGTAGGAACCGCATCCAGATGATATACGGTACGGTCGTATGTGGTATAGGCATTGATGTTACGTCCGAAAGCCAACGCGTGGCGTTCGAGAGTCTTGACTATACTTGTAGGTTCTGTATTTCCGCCGGGGAAATTCTTCGTACCGTTGAAAGCCATATGCTCGAGGAAATGAGCAAGACCATTCTGCTCATCTGTCTCCTGAAGGGCCCCAACGCTGTAAATAATGTAAAAATCCGCACGCTGCGTTGGCTCTTCATTATGCAAGATGTAATAAGTCAGTCCGTTCTGAAGCTTTCCTACCTTAAGGTCAGGGTTCATCGGAAGTGGCATCTGCGGCTCATACTGTGCGTAGGCAAAGAGGCTGGCAGCCAACAGAGCGCATAACAAAAAGAAAGTTTTCTTCATCTTTTGATTACAATATTTATTTTTATCTCCGCGAAATTAACAAAAATATCAGAAAATAAGAAGTTAGAATCTGTTTTTAAGTCAATCATTTCAAAACAGGTTCATAATCATTTCATTACTTTTCTATTACGCTGTCGATAAGGGATGTCAGGGCGTCTGCTTCGCTTGGGCGGGGTGCATACACTGAGACTATCTTCCCTTCCTTGTCGAAAAGCATGAAGCGTGGGATTCCCCGGAAACCGTATGCAAGAGATATTTCACGTCCGGCATCGTTCGTACGGTACTGCGGCCACTGAGGCTTGTCCGCGGAAAGTTTCTCGTTCCAATCATCCAAGTTCTTGTCGAAACTTACACTCATGCACACGATGCGCTTGTCATTGGCGTATTTCGCCGCGATCTTCTCCATGTGAGGAATCTCCATACAGCAAGGAAGACACCAGGTAGCCCAGAAGTCGATGTAGACGGCCTTGCCTGCAAAGTTTGAGAGTTTCAAGCTGTTGCCGTCACGGTCGATGATTTCGAAATCGATTGCATCGGAGCCGCTGAAAAGAGTCTTCGCCTTCTCAATTATCCGGTGATACTCGCTCTTCGTCTCTTCATCCTTTATCACATTGTCAACTTCTTCCGAGAGGACTTCGGCCTCGTGGTCATTGAGAATCTTCCCGTCAAGTATGATGTTGGTGATGTACTTGGCACAAAGTGAGTCTGCAACCTCCTTGCTTGGAGAAAGTTCCCTTGTTGCCGCAAGATGACGGTCCAACTCAGGAATCGTATCTGAATAAAGAGCCTCCTTGACCGTTATCATCCTTGAGAGGAAGTTCTTTACATTGTCCTCCCTGGTAAGGTCAATTGAATTGAAATAGGCATTGTAATCCTCATCAGAGTCAAATGAAAGGCCTCTCTGTCGCAAATAAAACACAAAATTGAACTTGTTGTAGTTCACCAGTTCGGGCAGTCTTTTCTTGAAGTAATTGATAGCCTGCCTGTTCTTCATCATAGACATTTTTGCGGCGAGTTCTTCGCCAACTGCATCCCAGTGCTCAGCGCACTCCTTGAAAGTTTCAGGATATACATACTTGTCCCCAATAGTTGATATGGCTTCCTTGAAATAAAGATAGTAGTCCTGTTCTGCCTTGTTCCTTCCTTCGTAGGTCCAGATTGCCGGCTTCTCAGACATATCTATTTCGAACTTGTAATCTTCACCGGGAATCAGAATCGCATACTGTGTCCCTTTTCCTCTGGCTGAAATGAAACCGGTGACAGTCTTTTCTATCATTTTCTCGTACGCGAAAGTTCCGTCCGGGTTTATGGTGATGCTGTCGTCATAGAATACGCCGTCTGCGCTGAAGAAAGTCGCCAAAGAACTTGGCGTATTGTCATAATTCTTTATGACACCGGTGATGGTCACAGGCTTAGGCTCTGAACACCCCGTAAGAAGCAATACTGCAAATAAAAAACTAGTTAATATTCGTTTCATAGAATCTGATGATTGTTATAACCTGCAAAGCAGGTATTTAGAACCTGTTTTGAAATGGTTCTTATACGTCAGAAAATCGGGAACAGTATTCACTGCTCCCGAAATTCCTATTATATCCATTTCTGTTAGTTGTCCTGCCAATCAGCGTGGAACTTCTTGATTCTCAAAGGAATCTTCCAAGTAAGCTGATCAACGCTCGTAAGAGTGTAAGTCTCTCCATCTTTAACAGGATGAGTGAAGTTTGCCTTCTTTGCTTCGAATATAGGGTCATCCCAAAGACGCTTCATATCGATTACGGAAGCACCTCTGCCTATGTACTCGAGGTTGCGCTCGTCCACGATGAAACGGATCAGGTCTTCCTTGCTTGAAATCTCAGCAGGGATTGCTGCGTTATCGTCACTGTCGAAACGGGACTTGCGGTATTCAAGCATCAGGTCACGTGCGTTGGATTCAGAACCTACGCGGGCCTCGCATTCAGCGAGCATGAAGTAAAGTTCAGGAAGGTCGCACATAATATTGAAGAACTGCCTTGTAACGAGTCTGAGCTGAGTGGCGTCAGGTTTGCCAGGGCCGAGGAATCTCTTGCGAAGGTCACCTTCCTTGTACTTGGCAACGTATTCAGGCTTTACATAGTGGAAAGATGCCTGTGTTGCTGATACGTAAGTTGTACTTGCAAGATATCTGATAAGCAGTGACTCAGGGTTGTACCCAACATCAACGAAAGATGTGAAGTATCCGGCGGCTCCTGTCCAGATTGCTGCATTATCACGGAAGCTCAGGAATTTCACAGGAGTTCCTTCAAAGCCCTTGACCTTGCTGAGTGAAGTGCTCAGGCAGGTGAGTGCATTCTGATAGTCACCCATATACCAATAGATACGACCGAGAAGGTAATTGCCGGCTGCAACACTGCAACGTGTAACGCCATATCCTTCAGGAAGGAATGGAATAGCTTCCTTCATCTCACTGATAATCCAGTCATAGAACTCCTTGACTGTCGGGCGTGTGTAAGTCGAGCTGTTCTCGGTAGCAGCTTCCGTAACGATAGGAACCGCAAGATCAGTAGCGGCAGTCGCTTCGTTATAGTGCTTGCTGAACATTATTGATGCGAAGAAATGCATATAGGCACGCTGCATCTTTGCCTCAGCCCATACAGCCTTCTTCTGGGCCTCGGTGCCGTTTTCAGCATTCATCACATTATTGATGATGAAGTTGCAGGTGTAGATCTTGCTGTAGGATGACTCCCATTCGTCGCAGGTATTTTCAGAACGGAACGGGTCACGGTCAAACTTGAATGCATACACACCTTTGTCCTTCTCTGAACTCAGGAGTCTCTCAAGAGTCTGCGCGTCACCGCAAAGCTCCTCACCCATATGCATATATGTCGAGCCGGAGAATGACATGAAGTTCTTGGCATCAAGCAAACCTTGGAAATGCTCAATCTTGGTGGCAATGTCACTGCCCCTTGGTTTGATGTCGAGGAATTCCTTTACACAAGACGTAGCAGCGAATACAACCAGCAAAGCCGCCAATGTGATAGTGAATATCTTTTTCATAATGCTTCCTCAATTAAAAGTTAACTGTTAATCCGAATGTCCAGGAAGGTCCCATCTTTGTAGGGCGGTAGCTGCCGTTTGAATAAGGTGCATATTCAGGATCGATACCTTCCTTGTTGGCTGCAATATAGAAGAGGTTGTTCGTCTGTGCAAAGACTGACAGACCACTTAGCTTCATAGCCTTGACGGCTTTCTGCTGAAGGTCGTAAGAGAGTTTGAGTTCCCTCAGCTTTATGAAAGCTCCGTTGAGAACGTGGATGTCGCTGTACATATAGAGAGTCTTTTCATAACTGTATGTACGGCCCTTGCCTGTATAGAGGTATGAAGGAATGGTAGTGAATTCCTCATCACCCGGCTGCCTCCAACGTTTGTCAAAGTCGTTATGGATATTCTCACCGAGACGGTCGTACCAGTAAGTAAGCTGGTCATCCCAAATCTTGTTGCCGAAGTTATAGACAAACATCATGCTCACACCGAAGCCCTTGTACTTGAAGTTGGTCGAAATCGAGCCGAAATAAGGGGCGACTGATGTTCCCTGGTAATGAACCTCATCAGCAGAGAGTGATGTTGAGTTGCCCTTGAAGAGTGTACCATCGTTGAGTATTATCTGAGGAACACCGGTTTCGTGGTCGAGGCCACCCCACTTGAAAGCGAACATCGCTCCCATAGGATAACCCTCAACTGCCTGAGCTATTGTAAGGTTGCTTGGTTGAGTGTACGCAGTGTGATAGTAGGAGAGCACTTTGTTCTTGTTGTATGCGAAGTTGATTGATGCATCCCAAAGGATATCCTTTGTCCTGATGATGGATCCTCCGATATTGACTTCGATACCCTTGTTGCTCAACTCACCGACATTTGATTTGACAGTTGTAGTACCTACGGTAGGGTCAAGTTCCTTGGAATCGAGAAGGTCTGTGGTATGCTTGTCATACAGATCCACTGAACCGTAGAGGCGGTGCTTGAGGAAAGCGAAATCTATTCCGATGTTCTTGGTAGCGGTCTTCTCCCAGTGAATCTTGTTGGCTGCAAGAGAAGAGATGTAGTATGCCACGTGATCGACGTACTCGGTGACTGAGCTGCTTATGATGTCGATAGGGCTGCCGTAGCCAGGCTTAGGTGAGTTTCCGCTCAAACCGTAGCTCAGGCGGACGTTGAGTTTGCTGAGCCAGTTTACATCTTCAAGGAAACTCTCTCTCTTGGCGTTCCAGGAAGCTCCCACTGACCAGATAGGCCTGAAGTTGTTGCTTGGGTCAGAACCGAAAAGGTTGGACTGGTCGACCCTTATGCTTCCGTTGAAAGTGTAGCGGTTGTCATAAGTATAACCTGCATTGGCATACATTGAGAAGTATCTGTACTTCGTGTCGTTCAAAGTGAAGGAATCACTTCTCGGGCCATAAAGCATAAGTCCTAAAGAACCCATACAAGGGCTGAGCATTGCCGAACTCATTGTCTTCTGAAGTCTGGTGAGGTCGTACTTCACGCCCTTCATTGTCTGATAGTCGAATCCCATCACAGTTGAAGAATTCGATTCAATCCTGTTTTCCCTGAACTCAACACCGGCAAGAGCAGTCACCTGATGCTTGCCTGCGAATTTCCTGTCAAGAGTCAGCTGATTCCTGATGGTCCAGTCAGCATTATAACCGTCTGTTGCAGTAAACGCACCACCGGTTGCAGGTCCGTACTGAGTCTTTGTATTCTTGTCATAAGAAATACCACGTTCATACCTCATAAGGTAAGTTTCCTGCGGCATATAGTATTCGTAGCGGCTGTTCGAACGGTTGTATGCGAAACGGCCCTCATACTTGAAGCCCTCGAAGAATTTGATAGTGACACCAGCATTTGCTCTCAACGCCATATTGGTTCTCTTGTTCATTGAGAGATTGAAGTCATCGAGAGGGTGGTAATCGAGATTAGTACCCAGTGCTGCCTCGGCCTGAGCCTTGAGAGTGGCATTCATATCATAGATTGAATGGTCGAGCGGATTGCCTGACTCATCAAACAATGCAGCATAAGGAAGACCGGACATTGTAGCTGTGTTCCTTGTCATAGCACGGCCGCTGCCATAAGATATCGGGGTATGATAGTCGCTTGTAGCGAGTGATGCGTTTACACCGAAATCAATCTTCAGCCACTTGTTCACGTTGTATATTTCACGGATGTTGGCCTTGAAGTTGTTGGTCAGGTTCTTGTTGATACCCTTGTTGCCTTCGTAAGCGATAGAGGAGAAAATCTGATTCTTATTGTTTCCACCTTCGATTGACACGCTGTGCTTTGTCAGCCAGGAATCGCTCATCATATACTTGGAATAGTCTGAGTACCAGTCGCGTCCTGCGAGAACTGCAAGGCGTGCATCACGCTCCGCCTCTGTAATTCTTCCCGCAGCGAAGTCATACATAGGTACTTCGTGAGGGAACAGAATGGCGTTTCTGACGAAGTTGGCGCTGCCTGTAGTTCCGGTGCTTGCAGATGCCTCTTTGTATCCTACCGGGTCGAACACCTCAAGAGCATTCTTGATGAAGGTCTTGCTGTCCATCATATCCAGATACTCATAATCAGGCTTGCCCTTGTAAGTGTATGTACCTGTATATTTAACCTTGTACTTTCCGTTTGTGTTGTTTCCACTCTTCGTAGAGATGACAACTACACCGTTCGCAGCCTGGGATCCCCAGATTGAAGCAGCTGTCGCATCCTTGAGCACTGTCACTGACTGTACGTCGTCGCTGTTCAGAAGGGCTTCGAGGGATTCGATTGAAATCTCCACTCCATCAACGACGAAGAGAGGCTGCTTGTTGGACTGGATTGAAGTGACACCTCTGACGAGATATTTGTAATCAGTACCGACACTGTTGCTCATATTGACCTGGAATCCCGGAGCAATACCTTCCAGAGACTCGAGGATGGAACCTCTCGCATTAGCCTTGTCCTGGATTGCCGAGCCTCTCAGAGTGGAATATGAACCGGCACTGCGCTCTTTTGAAAGAGTCTGATAACCAGTCACGACTATTTCCTGAAGCTTCTCCACGTCATCAAGCAGAGTGGCGTTGATGACTGTTCTCTTTCCAACTTCCACTTGCATTGTTGAATAACCGATGCAGGTGATGTTGATGATATCGGACGGCTTCGCCTGGATGGAATACCTTCCATCAGCATCGGTCGAAGTGCCGATTCTTGTACCTTGAATCATTACGGTCGCTCCAATGACAGGCTCACCGTTGTTGTCGGTGATGCGGCCGGTAATCTGAGCCGGCTTGCCTGACTGTGCCATCAATGACCCACACAAAGAGAGGAACATGAAACAAAGAGCTATCATCTTTGCTCCTCTCCCAAAATTGTAATGACTACATTTCATAGGTCGATAGTTTAGGTTATTACTAAAATGAACTTACGTATATTCTTGATAAACAGTTAAATAAACAAATTCACAAATAATACTCGCCCGTTTTCCTTACAAAGCTAAGTACTTTTATTCAAAAGTGCAAGATGCAAGGTACAAAAATGTACCTTGCATCCTGTCATACCTGCCTGATGCAGTTGCTTATAGAGCGTTTTTATCAAAAATGAGATAATGAAAATAAAGCCATTCATTCTGTAATTACAGTGCTATTTTTCATAACAAATCGTAAGGACTTTCCCTTTTTTCGATTTATTATCTAAGCAAATCGTCAATAATGGCCGACACTTTGTCGATATCGCTCGGACGCGGAGCGTCTGACGAGACTATATTTCCAGCCCCATCGACAATTACATAGTGAGGGATTTCCTTGAAGCCATAATGCTCCGATATGAGGGCTCCACCATCGGATGTACGATAATGAGGCCACTGGGGCTTCTCTTCGGACAGATACTTGTCCCAATCCTCAGCCTTCGCATCAAAACTTACACTTATGCAAGCGACTTTGGGATTGTTCCGGTATTTCTGCGCAAGCCGGGCCATATACGGATTCTGTAAGCAGCCTGGCATACACCATGTGGCCCAGAAATCGACATACACAATCTTTCCTGCAAAAGAGGAGAGGGATACGGAGTTTCCTTTGCGGTCAATCAGCTCAAAGTCAGGAGCTGTACTTCCCTCACGGAGTGACAGGATACTTTCAACCTTATTCCGATATGCCGCCCGCTCATTCTCATCGGTTACATATCTGCTCACAATATCCATAAAGATATTCCCTTCATCCTCAGAATGGATTTCGCCACTGGAAATCCTGTCTTCTGCGAATTTCAATGTCAGTGAATCCTTCAAGTGCTGAGTCGGGGCAATGTCATTTATGGCGCCAAGATAGCAATCAATATCGGAAAGAGTTGTATCCAGGCGGTTTAATGCAACTTTCACCCTGAGCTTCAAGGGAAGGAAAAGTTCCGCAGACTCTTCGTTCAAATCCAACGAATTGAAGAATTCCATATAGTCGGTATCGGAGGCAATCCCTCCTTCCGTGTTCTGAAGATGCCAGGCGTATGAAAGTTTGGCCTGATTCATCCCTGAAACCATCTTTTCGAGAAGGAACTCCCTTGCAGCCTTGTTTCCAATCCCTGCAACCTTTTCCTTCCCCTCTTCAAGACGGGATTCCCACAACCCGGCAAATTCCTTGAAAGTTCCGGCAGGAGGAATGCTCCCTATAGCGAATCGCTCCTTTATCATGGAAGCACAGTCAAGAGCATCGGCATTCCTGCCTTCATATTCCCAAGCAACCGGATCGGATGTCAAATCGATGTCAAACTCATATTTCTGACCCGGGATGAAAAGGATATGCCTGCTCGGGAAACCTTCGACGGTCATATACCCCATACGGGGTGCGTCAAGGGGCACTTTGATTGAATACCGGCCATCAGCATCCACGGATACCGTGTCAATCGAATGATTGTCCTTCATCGATACGGTGACTCGCCGGCCGTCATAACCGGTGATGTCGCCATACACCGTCACCTGCCTTCCGGAACATCCTGCCAGCAACAGTGCGGCAGAGAAAAAGAGCAGCAATCTTCTCATATCAAGAAAATATATTTACTGAAAGAGCCTGTTTTGAAACTGCACATTTCAAAACAGGCTCACAATTGACAACAGATTATTTATAGAGATAGTACTTCTGTGACAACGCCTTGAAAGCTTCGACATCCTTCATCCAGTAATCACGGATATCCTCAACCATGAATCTCTGTGTGAACATCTCTCTGATCTTGTCCGTTCCGCACACAATATCGTGAGTACGGTTAGTCTTGCCCTCGTTGCACTCGTATGGATTGATTTCAGGATTCAGCTTGTGGGCTGCCTGGAACACATAGAAATTCAGCAGAGAGAGTTCCGCTGCCTCATAATCCGTTATGAAATACTGCACTCCGTGAAGAAGTGTACCCTGGAAAGTACCGAAGAAAGGTTTATAATGAATAGTACGCCATGCAATACCTGGAAGATTGTAGCTGTCAAGTTCCTTCTTGAATGCCTCGGCATCAATCCATTCAGCTGCAAACACCTGGAACGGAAGGGTATATCCAACACCGATATTCAGGTAATAGTTGTTATAGTCACCTGCGATTCCGGCACAAGGGTATCCGACGGCACTTACGCCCTGAGGAACCTGCGGTGAAGGGAGAATCCAAGGCAAACCTGTATTGTCGTATGTCATCGAACGTTCCCAACCTTCCATAGGAATAACAGAAAGCTTGCACTTGAGAGGCTCCTCATCACCTTTTTCACCACAATTCAACCCCTCTTCATTGAGAAGTTCAGCAAGTTCGCCGACAGTAAGCCCATATACATATGGAATCGCGAACTCACCTACGTATGAGAAGAAGCCGGGCTCAACGTAATTTCCTTCCACCTTCAATCCTCCGAGAGGGTTAGGACGGTCAAGTACCATCACTTCGATGTCATTCTCAGCACAAGCCCTCATCATAAGGCCAAGGGCGCTGATGAAGGTGTATGAGCGTGTTCCGACATCCTGAATGTCATATACTACCACATCGAGACCTTCCAGCATTTCAGGGGTAGGCTTGCGATACTTTCCGTACACGGAGAGTACAGGGAGTCCTGTAGCCTCGTCAATGGTGTCGTCAGCATGTCCTCCGGCATAGATGTCACCACGGACACCGTGCTCAGGAGCAAAGAGTTTCACAAGTTCGACACCCTCTGCGTTGTAGAGAATATCGATGGTTGATACAAGATTGCGGTCCACTCCGCTCGGATTGGTAAGAAGGCCCACCTTCTTTCCGACAAGCGGCTTGAAACCTTGTTCGCGGAGAACTTCGATACCAGGTTTCACGACAACCTGTTTTGCTTCATTTTGGCAGCACGCTCCCAAGGTCAGCGAGAGAAGTGCCAGTAGAACTAATCGTTTCATAGCTTCAGACAATTATTTTTTACCATATTCAGGATCAATCTTCTTACGTGCCACAATGGTTACGGCAATAGGAGCGATACAGCAGAGAATCACCATCCAGAAAAATCCGCTGTAACCGAGCCACTCCTGGAGGAATCCGGCGAACATTCCCGGAATCATCATACTGAGTGCCATGAATGCCGTACATATTGCATAGTGTGATGTCTTGAACTCACCTTCAGAGAAGTACATCATATAGAGCATATAGGCCGTGAATCCGAATCCGTAGCCGAACTGCTCGATTGCGATTGCAATGCTGATAGCCACAAGGCTTGTAGGCTGAGCCACAGCAAGATATACGAAAGAAAGGCAAGGAAGAGTCATACAGGCCGCCATAAGCCAGATGGAATCTTTCAATCCCTTGCGCGATGCCCAGAGGCCTCCGAGTATTCCACCTACGGTAAGGAAGATAACCCCTATCGTTCCGTATGCTATACCGACTTCCGCTGTCTGCATCCCAAGACCTCCGAGGTCTCTTGAGGCAACGAGGAACGGAGTACACATCTTCAGAAGGAAAGCCTCAGGAAGACGGAACAGGAGCATGAAAGCTATTGCAAGAACAACTCCAGGTTTGGTGAAATATGTCGCGAAAGAACGTCCGAACTCCTTGATGATAGCCTTTGACTTGCTTACGGAAGTGTCAGAGATATGTGGGACATCAGCCGCAGCTTTAGGAACGAAGAACGCGTGATAAATTGTAAGCGCTGTCATAAGCACGGACGAACCGGCCAGAGTCAGCTGCCAGGAAAGAGGGATGTTGTTGGTCTTGAGCTCGAGGATACCTGCCGCCGCTACAATGACTCCGTTTCCGAAGATGTTGGCCAGACGATAGAAGGTGCTTCTGATTCCGACAAATGCAGACTGGTTCTTGCCTGAAAGAGCAAGCATATAGAAACCGTCGGCTGCAATGTCGTGGGTAGCTGAGGCGAATGCCGCAAAAGCAAACAGTATCAGCGTGAAAGTGAACAGCTTCATCGGAGTCTCGCCCGATGCGATCATTTCAGGGGAAGGCTTCGGAAGAGTGATGGTAAGCACCACGAAAGCGATGGACATAATGGCCTGCATAGCAATTATCCACCATCTTTTTGTCTTTATGATATCGACGAAAGGACTCCAGAAAGGCTTGATTGTCCAAGGAAGATATATCAGGGATGTAAAGAACGCCATCTGCCCGTTTGGAACGCCCATTTTGGCAAACATAAGGACAGATATCTGATTGACAAGGAAATAAGGAATTCCTTCAAAGAAGTAGAGGGTTGGCACCCACCACCAAGGGGAGGAGGTTTTAGCTAGTTTGTTCATGGTGTCAATATTGTGTTTCTATCAATGCGTGAGGGAAATAGTGCCCGAGAATCTTGTCGTATGAATATCCTTTCTCTCCCATCACAGCGGCACCTATCTGGCACAGGCCGACTCCGTGACCCCATCCGGCACCGTGAAGAAGGAACTTGCCATCTTTCTTCTCCACAACGAAAGCAGAACTGTAAAGATGTGATTTGGAGAGAGTTCTGCGAATCTCCAACTCCTTGCCTATTATCTTGGTCTTCTTCGTGCCTACAATCTTGAGTTTCCAAAGGCGTCCTGAAGTCCCGCGGGCTACAGGTATCAGATCGGTGATTTCACCATAATCCACGCCGGAGCGCTCTTTCACCAGTTCGGAAAGTTCCTGCGCAGAGTATTCGACATCCCATCTGTAGAAATGGGTTGTCTCCTGGTCGTATGTGTTGAGCACCTGAGAAAGGACTTTGGCGTCTGACGTATTGCAGAATGCTTCAGGGGAAGAGAGAATCCACTTGCGGGCATTCTCCTCAACAGTCAGGTCAGGGAAATTCTCCTCATCCGGAGCATCAGCCCTCTTGACCAGATAGTCGAACTTCTTAGGCTCCCAGGCATACTGGAACTCCTCCATAACTCCTCCGCAGCACTTGGAGAAACGGGCATCACAGATTTCTCCGTCATATTTGAGCACTTCTCCCCAAGTCTCATCAATCGCCTCGCGTACATTCCTGGAAACGGAAGAACGGACAATACCCTGATAACGCTGGCAGTGATCATCGGCACAGACATCGAAATTGACGTGGTCTTCACGGTCGTACCATTTGATAAGTTCATCTTCCGTGTCCGTCGTTGCTGAGTATGGTGTCTGGCAGGCAGTGAGGGTCTTGTTCTTCACTATCTGTGCAAGAAGCCACGAGCGTGAGATTACAGCGTGAGCCTTGAGAAGGTTCTTCGATGCTGTAGCGCTCATCTCTGAAGAGATTACGCTGTAGAGATAATCTTCAATACCAATGATGTTGATGGCAGTGACGCATCCGTTCTCCACGATAAGTTTCAATGTACCTTGGAAAGTCTGGTTCTCACGACGTTCCCAATGGAAATTGACTCCTATTATTACGTCAATGAGGGTGAAAGTTCCGTCACCGGCGAACTGCACGGTATCGTAAGTCTTGCCGTCAAAAAGGACCTTGCCGTCCTTGACAGTAGCTTTCTGAGGGCCTTCGTATGTCCTGCCCTCGAAGGTGTAGGGAGCGTTGAAGCAGAATGACACTTCAGGGAGGGAGAAGATTCCAACTGACAGCAGAGCCTGCTCCCGTTTAAGTTTCTGTTCCATAATGAATGATTTTTGGGAATCAAGTGATACTTCCTTTATGATTTGCCCGAGCTTTTCGGGGTCAAGTTTTTCAAAACTGTCACGTGACGAAACTATTGCCACGCCACTCATCTCCACTGAAGCGGGGCTGATGAGGATACGCTGCGCCTCGTTCTTTTCAAAAAAACACTGCGGACGTGATTCGGCGCGGAAGTAGACCACAGTGGTATATTTTCCGTCCGCATACCAGGAAAGAATGTTCATCCTCGGCTCCCACTCCCGTTCAGTCTGTATCTCGCCGAGGGACACAAGGTATGAGAACTGCTCGTGCATTGAGGCCGGGTCACCGCCCTGAAGCACGAAAGATCCTTCTACATATTTTTCTATCTTACTTACGGTCACACCGTTACGGACAGATATCCGACGGACGGAACCTTCCCGCACCATCCTCTCCATAGGCAGAGAACCCGACGGCACAGCCTGGAAATGCATGTGGTCGGGAGCGGAAGCACCGCACATCGGCCCGTTGTAGAATATGCAATACTCAGGAATCTGACCCGCAAGGGAGAGCATATCATCATAATGACCGGCTATCTGCTGCCGCTCGTGCTGAGCGACGGAGATTGTGAAGTGACGGTCGAAAATAGGGAAAGGATTCACACGTATCCAGTACTGCCGGCCGGCGGGTGAATCCCATAGAGTAGTAAGCTGCTTCTCCTCCAGACCGTCAGGGCAGAGAAAGCATTTGCGGTGACGGAGAGTCTCTTCATCGACCTTCGCCATCACCGAGGCAACTCTCGCCGGATTGAAAAAAAGAAGTGCGGGAAATCCTTCACTGGAAAGCATGCTCTTCTTCTCCACCGTTGCAAGAGCCTGATAATTGAGAAAGGCCCTCCCGTGAAGTTCAAGTTCACGGGAGAACATATTCTCAATGGTATTTGCAAGATGACTCATCCGCTCTATTTCTTGTTGAGAGCGATACGGGCCTTGAGTTCCCAAGTGCGGATGCGGTCCTTGTAAAGATTGTTGGCGTTCATCTTCACAACGTCGCAGTTTGCATCGGAGTTGTCGTCCCAGCGACGGCAGTTGTAAACCACGTCATAGATGCGGCCAATCTGATATTCACGGCTTACACGGAGTCCTACGGCATAGTCCTCACCATACTTTGTGGTAGGGAAGTTAATTGTGCGGAGCATCGGAGTGTAGAATCCGCGAGGTGCGCCGAGGCCGTTGATACGGAGAGCGTTGTTGCGTCCGTTGTCCGGAGTCCACTCTTTATGGTCGATGATTCCCGGAGGTATGGTCTCCATTGCGAAGTTGGTCATACGGTATGTCCCGACAACCATTGCGCAGTTCTGTGCATAGAAGGCATCCACGAACTTCTGGACTGTATTTTCATCGAAATAGACATCGTCTGAGTCGAGCTGGATGGCGAATTTACCGCACTTAGGATGGTGGAGCGCCACGTTCCAGTTGCCTCCGATAGCGTGGTAACTCTTGTCCTGGGCGATGTAGATGAGTTTCGGGTCACCCACGAACTTCTTGATAACCTCAGCAGTGCCATCTTCCGAATTGTCATCGACAACTATTACATTGTACTTGAAAGATGTCTTCTGGTTCAGTGCGGAAGTGATTGCATCAGCGATTGTACGTACCCTGTTCTTGCAAGGGATGACTACTGAAGCTTCATACTCGAAGGAGTCGTCCTTGAATTCGATATGCTTGAACTCCGGCTTCAGGAAACCGCCGACAACCTTCAGATGCTCGGTGCAGGCTTTCTCCATTTCAATCTGCACGGCACGGTTCTTCGGATCCACGTAGTCGAAAATCTTTTCACCGCTCTTGCGGGTGTCTGTTTCAACGTCATAGTAGAGATACTCATTGATGTGTTCCAGAACACCTTCCTGTGAAACTTTCAGGCGGAGGTCATAGATACCTGCGAACTTGTAGTCGATATCCATCTTGGCAGCGGCCTTCACTACAGCGTCTGCGCGGTAGAAGAGAAGAGAACCGAAATCGAAATCGTCACGCAGGGAACCGAACTGATAGTCAATCACAGGAGCATCGGTGCGGACGTCGCCACTCTGGTTGAAGTGGTCAGCATAAACCATCGAAGCGCCGGAATCCTCGATAAGGCACTCCATTCTTTCAAGAGCGAAGAGAACGAAGCTCAAAGAGGTGTACTTTGTGGAGATTGCAGTGTACTTGACATCAGACTTTGCCGCGATGGCCTTTACTGCAGCCGTGCTGTTCAGTCCAGGGACCTCGATTACCTCACAGTCAAGAACCTTTGACGGAGCAGGTGTCTCTCCAGCATGAAGGAGATAAATCTTGTTCACCAATTCCTGAGCCTTGAGGTTGGCAATGGTCTGGCTGACCTGAGCCTCATCCTGAAACGGGATAAAAAAGTTAATGTTCTTCATAAATGTTGAGTTAAATGATTATTTTAATATTCTATTGTCTATCACGTGGTTGCCTTTCCCTTGACTGCGTTCTATGGAGCCCGGGAACATCACTCTTACCGTAGCATTGATTGATATCACGCTGCGAATCTTGTCGGCAAGCCTCTTCTGGAAGAGTTCTATTGTCTTCACGTCATCTGTGAAAAATTCGGGACGCACCTCCACCTGCACCTGCAAGGTATCCAGATTGCCGTTGCGCTCGGCCACAAGGACATATTGAGGTTCAAATTCCGGCAGACTGAGAATAACACTCTCTATCTGACTCGGGAATACATTTATTCCCCTGATTATGAGCATGTCATCACTTCTTCCGAGTATTCTGCCCATCCTGACGGAAGTTCTTCCGCAAGGGCAGACGCCATCCATCAGGGAGCAGAGGTCGCGCGTGCGGTAGCGCAGAAGGGGCATACCCTCTTTCGTGATTGTGGTGAATACAAGTTCACCGACGACATCGCGGCCAAGAGGCTCAAGTGTCTCCGGATTCACTATTTCAGGATAGAAATGGTCCTCATTGATGTGCGAGCCCCTCTGGCATTCGCACTCATAACTTACACCCGGCCCCATTATCTCGCTCAAACCGTAGATGTTGTATGCCTTGAGGCCGAGACGTGTCTCAATTTCACGGCGCATGTTATCTGTCCATGGCTCGGCTCCGAACGCCCCGATACGAAGGTGAAGGTCATCCTTGGTGTACCCCATCTTCTCCATCGATTCGGCAAGATGCAACGCGTATGAAGGTGTGCAGGCGATTCCGGTTATGGCAAGGTCCTTTATCAGGCGGGCATGCTTCTCAGTGTTGCCGGTGGATGCAGGGAGCACGGTTGCTCCGAGATTCTCCACACCGTAATGCGCACCAAGCCCTCCGGTGAACATCCCGTATCCGTAGGCCACGGAGAAAGAGTCTTCACGTGTGACGCCGAAAGCAGTCATCGCCCTGGCCACTATCTCGCTCCATACCCCGATGTCCTTGCGTGTATATCCCACTATGGTCGGACGGCCGGTTGTTCCGCTGGATGCGTGTACACGTACTATCTCGCTCTTTGGAGCAGCCTGCAGGCCGAAAGGATAGTTGTCCCGTATATCCTTCTTCGTGGTGAAAGGAAGTTTGACAATATCCTCTATGCTCTTGATATCCCCGGGCTCTATGCCTCTTTCCTGCATCTTCTCCCGATAGAAAGGAGTGTTATGATACACATAATCCACAATCTTGTGCAGACGACGGCCCTGCAATTCAGCCCGTTCGTCAGCACTCATACACTCCTTCGTCCTGTTCCAGATAGCCATCCGCCTGATTTCTAATATCTTGACAAATCCTTTTCAGGAATGTACGAAAGTCCGTTCTGTTCAATTACTTCTCGGGTATGAACCTCATCGTCCGTCCTGAAGACAAGTATTCCCTTGCCGTGAAGAAGGAACGAATACATATAGGCGATACTTATACCCTCCTTGGAGAAGAGGGCCAGAGTATCTGCCGCACGGCCCACCTTGTCATCGAGCTCGATTGCAAACACATCCGACAGGGCAACGGATATGCCCTGCTGTTTGAGGAGTTCGCAGGCCCGTTCAGGCTCGCTGCAGATTATTCTGTAAATGCCATACTCCACGGTATCGGCGATAGTGGAAGCAATTATCTGAACATTTGCCTCCTTCAGCAACCGGAGCACCTTTATCAAGGTCCCCTGCCTGTTCTCTACAAAAATGGAAAGTTGATGGATCGTCATATTGCAGTAATTAGAATTTCTTTCTTAAATCTTTGACTCTTACAGCCTTGCCTTCACTTTGAGGCAAAGTTCCCTTCGATACGAGACGTACTCTCGGAGTTACGAGGATTTCATCGTGGAGCCTTCGTGTAATCTCCTTCTCCAGATTTGCCAGGACTCTGAAGTCATCAACCGCCATCTGCTTCATCTCCACATCGACGGTCATCGCGTCATTGTCGGCAAGCGTATCGAGGGTGATGAGATAATCGCTGCTCAGTTCGCTGAACTGCATAAGAATCTTCTCAATCTGAATCGGGAAGATGTTCACTCCCTTGAGTATTATCATATCATCACTGCGTCCCTGCATACGGTCAAGACGGATATGGTGTCTGCCGCAAGGGCATTCTCCAGGAAGAATCCGGGTCAGGTCACGCGTGCGGTATCTCAGAAGCGGCATCGCTTCCCTGTTGATTGTGGTCAGGACGAGTTCTCCCAGTTCACCGTCAGGAACAGGCTCCAGAGTTTCAGGGTCCACTATCTCGACGATGTAGTAGTCCTCCCATATATGAAGGCCGTTCTGTTCAGGGCATTCGAACGCCACACCCGGACCGCACATTTCGGACATTCCGAAACTGTTGTAGGCCTTCACGCCAAGCATATCCTCTATCCTCCGACGGGTTTCCTCGCTGTGAGGCTCCGCACCAATCACGAGAGTACGCAGTTTGGTGTCCCTGCGCGGATCTATCCCTTCCTGCTGCATCACCTCAAAAAGACGTGAAGCATAACTTGGGATGGCGTGCAGTGCAGTGGTGCCGAAGTCCTTGATGAATTTCAGCTGCCTCAAGGTGTTGCCGGCAGCCGCAGGGACTGTCAGCATACCGAGCCTCTCGGCTCCGTACTGGAATCCGAGGCCACCTGTAAACATTCCGTATCCTGAAGAATTCTGGAACACGTCACCGGGACGGAGTCCCACCATCCACAAGCACCGCGCAACCGCGTTGGCCCACTGGTCAAGATCCTTCTGAGTATGAAGGATTACGGTAGGATTGCCCGTAGTTCCGCTGGAAGAATGCAGACGCACGCATTTTTCAAGAGGGACAGACGCTATCCCGAAAGGATAAGTCTCGCGCAGGTCCGCCTTTGTCGTGAAAGGAATCTTTTTAAGGTCGTCCAACGACTTGATGTCATCAGGACTGATACCGTTTTCTGCGAATCTTCTCTTATAGAAAGGAGAATTCATACAATGACGCACGGTAGCCTGCAGCCTCTCCAGCTGGAGACGCTCGATCTGCGGCCGCGTCATAGTTTCAAATTCAGGGTTGAAATATCTGTTGTCCATATTCATTTCTGTTATTCAGAACAGGTTCTCTATCTCAATCAATGCAAGGGATGGTCTTTCCCGAACTCACGGGCACGCTCTTCCAGGAGGGCGAACATTTCTTCGGTCATCCTTGCAGAACAAGCCCTCACACCATTCTGGAGGCTGCCGGTCGTAGAAAGGGAGATCAGGCTGATTCCGTAATGTACCAGTTCCTTCACAAGTGTCCCTCCGTCCATATCACCGTACCCGACGGTAAAGAAGAAGCCGTCACCGATCTTTTCTGTGACATCTTTGTCATAAACGATATGGAAACCGTTCTCCAGGAAGATTCTCTTCATCCGCTCAGCTCTCCGGGAATATGCGATTGTGTCCTCCACGAAATTTATCTTCCCCTGACAGGCAAGATTCATCATTTCGGCATACCCGTACTGCGTCGAAGCCGTGCAACCGCTGGTTATCATATACATTATGGCAGCAGTAAGCGTAGGCCCGAAAGCTCCGGTAGTGTGATATCTGGAAGCAAGTGACGGATATATCTTTTCATACAGGGCGTCACTGATGCAGGTTATGGCTATCCTCTGCCCTGCATAGCTGAAGATTTTCGAAGAAGATGTCAGGAGAATATAATTGTCGGTGTATCTCGCTGCCGTAGGGACGAAAGGAGCCTCATACGGATGGCTGAGGTCGCGACGCACGTCCATACAGAAATATGCCTGGTCTTCAAGAACAATGGCATCATACTCCGTGGCAAGCTCGCCTATGATTTCAAGTTCCTCATCTTCAAGGCATATCCAGGCGGGATTGTTCGGTGTCGAATACGAGATGACAGCCACGTCACCTTTGGAAAGCTCCTCTTCAAGCTTCGAACGCAACGCAGCGCCACGATAGTGGAATATATCGAAAGAACGCCACTGAACGCCGATTATGGCGAGCTGGCTCTTCATTATCGGAAAACCGGGATCTATGAACAGCACCTTGTCCTTGCCCGGAATGCGCTGTGCACAAGCTATGAAAGATGAGAAGGAACCCATCACCGAGCCTGTAACAGGAATACAGGAACGTGGGGAAACATCTATGTTCACAAACGCCTTTATGAAATCTGAAGCAGCCTTCTTCAATTCAGGCACGCCCTCGGCGGCAGGATATGTGGAGCCGATGCCACGGTCAAGCGCATCCTTCTCCGCCTCG
This sequence comes from Candidatus Cacconaster merdequi, assembly GCA_018064345.1. Classification (GTDB taxonomy): domain Bacteria; phylum Bacteroidota; class Bacteroidia; order Bacteroidales; family UBA932; genus Cacconaster; species Cacconaster merdequi. Next base: position 2,592 of record JAGHVK010000026.1, on the reverse strand, counting down.
ATGCCGTATCTGTTCTGCGGCAGACTCGGAGAGCCCTGGTCCATCCTGACGAAAGGGATTCCGGTTCTGCGTTCGAGGGATTGGGCCACAAGTACCATCTCTCCGATTGTAGAGCAGGAAAGGTCGGCCACGTTGCATTCACGCGCCACTTCATTGACCAAATCTTCACTGAACAGTTTCATAAGCCTTTCTACTTTGCATTAAGTCCGGCATCGAAGGCTGCCGTATTCGTTTCAGCGAGCCCTTCACCTTTCGACTTGAACACCGTATCTATTGCAGATCGCAACTGTTCAGGTGAAAGGACTTTCAACAGAGATGCCGCCATCCCTAAAAGTACCATATTCGAGCTCCTCGGGTAGCCCATTTCAGAGGCCAAGGCTTCTATGTCCTGGCTGACAACGTGAGGGAAGGACGCGAGTTCCGCCATCAATTTCTGCTGGTCCGGATAGTCCGGAATGTTTATGAAAGGCTTTGAAGAGGTGACAATCCATCCGTCCTTGGAAAGATACTGCACATACCGCAGGGCCTCCATAGGTTCCATTGCAAGAATCATATCCACTTCTCCTGCCTTTATCAGGTCAGCGTATATGGGCTCATCCGAAAGCCGCAGATGGCTCTGCACATCTCCACCTCTCTGGCTCATGCCGTGGACTTCCGCCTGCTTGATATTCAGCCCGGCAGCAACAGCCGCCTCCCCTATCACAGTGGCTATGGACAACGTACCTTGTCCTCCTACTCCGCAAATTATAATATCCTGTTTCATTTCCGATATCCTCCTTATGAACGTTTTTCAGCTCTTGCCTTGCGAAGGCGGCGGTTCAGGGTCTTCATACACTCCCTTCGCGGAATGATGACTGAAACGCCCTTATACTCAATTTCCTCGCGGATGGTCGCGACTATTCCTTCCATATTGGCAGGAGTCGGGACAACTACCCTGACGTGCGCAGGATCCACTCCAAGGCCAAGACATATAGCTTCGAACTTGTTCGTTCCGGCGCTGTCCTGACCTCCGGTCATACCTGTCGTGAGGTTGTCCGAAATCACGATGGTAATGTTGGCATTGTCATTCACGGCATCGAGAAGGCCGGTCATGCCTGAGTGGGTGAAAGTACTGTCGCCTATTATCGCCACAGACGGGAACACACCCGCGTCAGCAGCTCCCTTGGCCATCGTTATCGAGGCGCCCATATCCACACAGCTGTCAAGAGCCTTGAACGGCGGAAGGGCACCGAGTGTATAGCAGCCTATGTCACCGAAGACACGGGCATCCTTGTATTCTGAAAGTATCTTGCCGAGAGCGGTATAGACATCCCTGTGACCGCAGCCGTTGCAAAGTTGCGGAGGCCTTGCCGCTACGTTCTCAGCCTTGCTGTATGTAATCTCTCCATTTATGCCGAGTGCTGCGGCCACACTGTCAGGGGTCAGTTCACCGGTACGCGGAAGCCTTCCTGTAAGACGGCCTTCCACCTTGAAGTTACCTCCTACTATTCCCTTCACATCCTGCTCCACTACAGGCTGCCCGTCTTCAACCACGAGAATCGAACTGCAGCAAGCCGCCATCTCCTTCACCTTTTCGGCAGGGACAGGATACTGGCTGACCTTCAGGAGCGATACATCCTTGCCCGAATGGGAAAGAGCTTCCATCACATAATTGTAGCCGATTCCGCAGGCTATGATGCCTTCTCCGCGGCCTTGCTTCAGAGAATTGAATCTGGAAGAGTCCGAGAATGCCGCAATCCGCCCCTGCTTCTCAATCAGAGAAGAGTACTGGCGTCTCGCGATTCCTGGGAGAAGCACCCAATGTTGCGGATTATGCTCAGCATTGAGAGGATTCTGAGGCAAAGATTCGCCAGTCACCACTACAGAACGTGAATGGGCCAGCCTTGTGACCACTCTCATCATTACAGGAAGCTTCAACTCTTCAGAAAGAGAGAACGCCTCCTTCATCATTTCATAGCATTCCTGCTGGTTCGAAGGCTCGAAGACAGGAATCATTGCAAATTTGCCGTAATGGCGGCTATCCTGCTCATTCTGTGAAGAATGCATCGAAGGATCGTCAGCAGCTATCACCACCAACCCTCCGTTCACACCTGTAATGGCACTGTTTACAAAAGCATCGGCACAGACATTCATACCCACGTGCTTCATACACACGAGCGCTCTTTTTCCTGCGAAGGACATTCCAAGAGCAGCCTCCATTGCCGTCTTTTCATTTGTGCACCATCTCGAACGTATATTCAGACCCTTTGCAGAGCCATCTTCCTGAATGAATTCAGTGATTTCAGTTGAAGGAGTACCGGGATATGCGTAGACACCGGATAGTCCCGCATGGATTGCACCTAATGCAATCGCCTCATCACCAAGCAATAAACGTTTATTTTCCATATCCTTGAAGATACTACGTAATAACTTGGTAAAGTTACAAATAAAACGGGATAACGCCAAAAGTCACAGTAGAAATACTTTTGGCAAAAGGGCACAAAAAAAGGCGGACAAATGAATGTACGCCTTAAATCTGTGGAGATAGTCGGAGTCGAACCGACGACCCCCTGCTTGCAAAGCAGGTGCTCTAGCCAACTGAGCTATACCCCC